>NZ_JAIUHP010000014.1:117500-185117 GCF_020165175.1 Mesorhizobium sp. CA16 | reverse complement strand
AACCGGAGCGGAGCGTACTTAAAGTACGTGAGCACCGGAAGCGCAGGAAGCCGCCATTTGCAGGCCGGCCTCACCTGGCCCTAGGCGGCCCCACTCCCCCATGGGCCATGAAACGCCCCCTCTTCCCCGATGCGCTCGAAGCCGTGCGCGCCGAAGAAGTCGCGCTGCGCCTGGATCAGGTTCGAGGTGCCGCGTCCCTGGCGGTAGCTGTCGAAATAGGCGAGCGCCGACGACAGCGCCGGCACCGGCGAGCCGGCTTCGGAGGCGCGCGCCACGATGCGCCTCAGCGACGGATGCGCCTCCTTCATCATGGCGATGAAGGCCGGCGCCATCAGCAGGTTGGTGGAAGCGCCGCCCGAACCGAACGCCTCGGCCATCGTGTCCAGCATCTGCGAGCGGATGATGCAGCCGGCGCGCCAGATCTTGGCGATGGTCGGCATCGGCAGGTTCCAGTTGAATTCCTTGGAGGCGCCGCTCATCACCGCGAAGCCTTGCGCGTAAGCGGCGATCTTGCCGGCGAACAATGCCAGCTCCAGGTCCTTGAGCAGCGCGCCCCTGTCGCCGGAAATCTTTTCGACGCCGATATTGCCGTAGGCCTTTTCCGCCGCCTGCCGCTCATCCTTGATCGAGGACAGCACGCGCGCCGCGACCGCCGCCTCGATCGCCGTCGCCGGAATGCCGAGCTGCTGCGCTTCGATGACCGACCATTTGCCGGTGCCCTTCTGCCCGGCGCGGTCGAGGATGATGTCGGCAACCGGCTTGCCGGTCTTGGGATCGTCGGCGGCGAGAACTTTTGCGGTGATCTCGATCAGGTAGGAGTTGAGCCGGCCCTTGTTCCATTCTTCGAAGATCTTGCCGATCTCCTTCGGCGCCATGCCCAGGCCGTCGCGCAAGATGCCGTAGATCTCGGCGATCATCTGCATGTCGGCATATTCGATGCCGTTGTGGATGGTCTTGACGAAATGGCCGGCGCCGTCATGTCCGAGCCAGGCGGCGCAGGGCTCGTCCTTGAACTTGGCCGAGATCGCCGTCAGCACTTTCTCGACGCGCTTCCAGGACTCTTCGGTGCCACCGACCATGATCGAAGGGCCGTGCCGCGCGCCCTCCTCGCCGCCCGACACGCCCATGCCGATGAAGGTCAGGCCCGAGCCGGACAGCTCCGAGAAGCGGCGCATCGTGTCGCGGAAATTGGCGTTGCCGGCATCGATGACGATGTCGTTGGCCGACAGCACGCCGCGCAGCGCCGCGATCTGCTCGTCGACCGGCTTGCCGGCCAGCACCATGATGATGATCGGCCGCGGCGGCCGGATCGCAGCGGCGAGTTCCTCCAGGCTGTAGCAGGGAACGACCATGTCCTTCAGCGAACCGGCACTCTCGACAAAGGCGTCGGTGCGCGATGGCGTGCGGTTGAAGACGGCGATGCGGTGTCCGTGCTCGGCGATATTGAGCGCCAGGTTGGAACCCATCGTGCCAAGGCCGATCAGGCCGATTTCGGCTTTTTCCATCGTTTCTTCCCTGCGTTCGGATGCTTGTTGTGGGTTGCGTCCTGGAGAACGCCTTTCCCAGATGAATGACGGGCCTTGGCGGCGGCGTCAACCGTCTCGCAGAATTGTGTCGAGGTCGGTGAGACCAAGGGTGAAGACTGAGGGCGAAATGGTGAATGGTGAATAGTGAAATGGACAGGCGAACGTCGTCGCGACGCGGAAACGAAAATCGCCTGCTATTCACCATTCACTCTCAATTTCACTCTGCGCGAATATTAATTGGCGCCTCGACCTTCACCACCTCGAAGTCCGAAACGAGGATATCGAGCCGGGCGTTCCAGCGGCCGGGAAGCGGGATAGCGAGATTGTCGATACGCCAGGTGCCGTCGCCGGGTTTTCTCGCCGGCCACTTGATCGGCTCGATGCCGGAATCCGGCTTCGACAGCACCAGCGTCACCGCCTTGGCGTCGAGAGGCCCGAAATCGCCGGTCATGATCATAATCGAAGCGGCGACCTCGCCGGCATGGCCTGGCGTGATGCTGAGATCGGCCATCGCCTTCAGCGCATGGACGTGGATCGACACCGGCTGCGCGGCGGCGATCGCCAGCGCGCGTGGCGGCGGGGTGAAGCGCCAGCCGGCGGCGACGCCGAAAATGGCAAGCACGATGACCACCTCGATGCCGATCGAGCGCGCCATCCGCCGCTGCACCTCGGTGTCGCCGGCCTCGGCGGGCGCGGTCAACGTCCAGCGGTTGATGGCGGCCAACGTGAACAGGAAGAGCAGCAGCGTGAGCTTGAGCAGCAGCAGCCGGCCATAAGCGGTATGGATCAGCGCCGCCGGCTGCTGCACTTGGATGACCGCCAGCACGATGCCGCTGGCGGCAAGGACAGCCACGACCGGCAGGATCGCGCGCGAGAAGCGCCGCAGAAAGACCTTCGCTTCCGCCGGCTGCTGCCGCAGCGCGAGGCCGAGCGGCGCCAGCGCGCCGGCCCAGAAGGCGATCGCGGTGCCGTGCAGGAACACCAGCGGCCGCGTCAGCCATTGCGGTTCGGCGGCGCTGGCGTGACCGCTCGCAGCAAGGGCCGCGCCAACACCGAGCAGTGATACGGACGCCGCCAGCTTGCGCAAGCCCGACGGTCCGGCAAGAGAAAGCAAAGCCAAGCCGAGCGCGATCAGGCCGAGCAGCATCGTCCAGACGAAGCTCGTCTCGAGCGCGGTCTTCCAGACAGCCGGTGTCGCAAACCGGGCGAGCGGCGCGCCGAGCGCATCCAGCCCCTGCAGGCCGAGCGAAAGCGGCGCTCCGACGAGACCGATAAGAAGCGCCGCGATGACGAAGCGTCGGCCGCGGCGCCGGTCCTCGGCGAGCCAGGCAAGTGCGAACGCGCCGCCGATGCCGAGAAAAAGTCCGGCATAGAGAAACAGCTTGCCGAGCCAGATCGCTGCCCGCAGCGTCCAGTCGATGGCCTCACCCGCCACTGGTGCCGCGCTTGGCGCGCCCATAGAAAACAGCGCCGAGCCGCCGACCGGATGACCATCGACCGAAACGACTCGCCAACTCAGCACATGCGTGCCGGATTTGAGCGCTTCGGGATTGTCGATCTCGACGGTCTGGTCCTTGAGGCGGAAGGATGTCAGCGCAAGCTGTGAGCCGTCCGGCCGCACAAGCGTCAGCACCAGCGGCGAGACGGGCTCGCTGAAGGTCAGCGAGAATTTGCCGGGACTTTGCGTCAGCACGGCGCCGTCAGCCGGGTCGGTCGCGACCAGCGCGGCATGCGCCAAAGCGCGGCCGGGCACGACGAGCAGCGCCATCGCCACGAGCATTGCCGCCAGCCAGACAAGCGAGCCGGCAAGCATGCAGTTCATCGAGGAAGGCAGTGCTGCGTTCATGCCGTCATAACTGGAAATGTTGGCGCATCCCGAGGGAGCGCGCCAACAGAGATCATTTCTTCGGCAGCAATTTGATGCCGGGCGCGGGCGTTTCCAAGGCGTCCTCGTCCTGGCCGGCCGCCGGGATCTCGATCCAGCGCTCGGCGGCGTCGCCGCATTCCTGCACCACCGGGAAATAGAGCATCTGGCCGGCCGGCAGATCGGCCGCCAGCGAGGCGCGGAAGACGAACTCGTCATAGAATTCGTCCGGCAGATTGCCGCCGCTCCAGTCGATTTCCTTCACGCCGGTGGTCAAGGTCTCGCCATAGAGCTGGTAGGATTTCTCGTATTTGCCCTTCTTGACCTGCAGCGTCCAGCCGGGCTTGGGCATCGGCTTCACCGCGATGGCGCCTTCGGGTATCTGCACACGCACCGCGGTCGTTGCCTTGCCCTCGCAGCCATGCGGCACGCGCAAGACGGCCTTGTAGGTCGAGCCGACGGCCGCTTCCTGCGTTTCGAGCGTGATGTGGGCGAGCGCGGCATTGGTCCCGAGCGCGCAAAGCGCGCCCGCCGCCAAAACATACTTTTTCATGAATTGTGCCTCTGATTTCGAATTGGCGGATTACTCGGCGTGATCCATGTCGCCCATGTCGCCACTGCCCGTCTCGCCGATACCTTCGACGGCGAACTCGACGGTGACGCTGCCCGCCTTCTCGAAGGTCAGCGTCGCGGAGAATTTCTCGCCCTGCTTCGGCTGCCGCTTCAGGCCGGTGAACATCAGGTGATAAGCGCCCGGCTTCAGCGCGACCTTGCCGCCGGCCGGGATCTCCAGCCCGCCCTCGACCGGCCGCATGGTCATGACGCCGTCCTTGACGCCCATCTCATGCAGTTCGGCCTTTTCGGAGATGTCGGAGGAGATCGACAGCAGCCGGTCCGGCGCGCTGCCCTTGTTGATCACGGTGAAATAGCCGCCGCCCACCTTGGCGCCCGGCGGCGTCGCCCGCGACCAGGGATGCTCGATCTCGAGATCGCCGACCTTGAACTCATGCGCCAAGGCGGCGGGAATGCAGGCCAAGAGAAAGAAAAGGCTGAGCACGGCAAGGCCAACGCGCAGCGGGAGGTGAAACGGCGGCGCGCCGCGAAGGGCGAAAGCTTGCGCCTTGGGAAGAAGATTGGACATGGTTGCTCCATGAGTACGGGATCGCGCCGCAATGCGGTCGCGAACAGTCTGATCTTTGGATGAATAGGCCTGCGGAAGGTTCCGCGGATCAGACCATCGCCGGCGGCGCGCGCGGATTGGCCGGAGAGCGGTCGCGGGCGAAATCCTGGTGCCGGAAGGCCGGAAGCTGGAAGGCGACGGCCTCGAAAAGCTGGGTCCTGGCCAGGGCGCCGGCCTCCGGCGGCGGCATATGCGCCGCCGAAACCATGTTGCAGCCGAGCGAGCAGCAGGCCGGCAGATGTTGTTGGTGGGGATCGCCGCCGGGGAGTTTTACAGCGCCTTCATGCGTGCAGATGACGTTGCCGAAGGCGTCGACCTGCGAAGGCGCGCCGAAGGCGAAAGCGCCGAGAGAGGACTGAAGCAATAGAAGCAGCGCCGCGACGAACGCGGCCGGCATGCTCCATCGTCTCAGCCGGATATCCAACGCAAAGCCTCTCCCGGAAACGCGCCGACGGTAGCACGGGGAATGCGCGCGGGAAATCGGCAAAACCGCGCTGCGGCAACGCGGCGCGATAAGTCGTCGTGGATCGCGGCCCGCCTGTCAGGCGGGCTGCATCTGCCGCCCTTCAGGAATGGAGGTCAGCAGCGTCTGGCGCGCCGACTTCAGGTGCTTGCGACAGGCGGCGTCCACCTTGCCGGGATCGCGCGATTTCAGCGCCGCGATATAGGCGAGATGCTCCTGGATAGCGACCTCGTTGCGCTGGCGCTCCTCAGCCTTGTTCCACTGATAGTGGTAGTGGAAGATCATCGCGATGACATCGTAGAAGTCGACGATGAAGCGATTGTGCGAGGCGCGGTGGATCAGCCGGTGGAAGCGCTCGTCGAGCTCGGAGAATTCGTTGAAGCGCGTGGCGATCTCGCTGGCGAGCTGGCGATGCTCGAGTTCCAGCCGGTCAAGATCGGCCCATACCGCGCTATCTTCCGGCAGGGCGGCGAAAGCCGCCGCCGAACGCAGCTCGAAAATCTCGCGGATCTCGGTCAGCTCCAGCGCGAAGGCGCGCGTGAAACCCTTCAGCACCCAATGGCTGTTGCGCCGCTTCTCGATCAGGCCGAAGCGCGAGAAGCGGATCAGGAATTCGCGCACGCTGGTAGTGCCGACGCCGATCTCGCGCGCCAGCTCCAGCTCGTTGATCTGCATGCCGGCTTCGGCGCCTCCCGCAAGCAGACGCCGCATGAAAGAGCGCTCGATGATCTCGGCCAGCGAGTCGGTCTCCTCCTCGGGGAAGAAGTCCTCGGACCGCGGCGCCCTGAGCACGGTCTTATTACGCTTGTTCCAGTCGATAAGCCCGGTTTCTTCCATGCGCGCAAGGATGCTGCGCACCGTGGTGCGGCTGACGCCGAGCAGCGTGCCGAGCTCAGGCTCCGACGGCAGGCTCTTGGTCTCGTCGAGCAACCTGAGGCAGCGGTTGAAGGCGTCCTTGTAGACATTGTTGCTTTTCGACATGCCCCGTATCCCCCAACGCTTGCGGCGGCCTGCCGGAAACGCGATATGATCGGTGTTCCTAGAGCAGTTCAGCGTTTCTCGGAATCGCCGAACTGCGCTAAATCTTTGTTTCTGCGCAATTCCGGACGGAAAGCCGCTACGCCCTTTTACTGGAATTGCTCTGGCGCAAGCCTCCGAAAAGCGGAACGCTTTTCGCCGGCTTGCCAAACGGGCGGCGCGGGCGTCCAAAAGACGAGCGCCGACCGAGCGAAAAAACAATTGACGCAAAATTGTTTTTTCCCGATAAAAGACATTACCTTTAAACGGGCGCAAGTCAATCCGCCCGCATTCCCAGGATCACCCAGGACAGCCGCCCGTGAACGTTGCAAACACCATCCTTCTCTCACCCTCCGATAATGTCGCCGTTGCCAACGGGCGCATCGAGATCGGAACGCCATTGCCGGGCGGTGCCGCCGCGACTGCCGTGATCGAGCCGGGCCACAAGGTGGCGATCAAGCCGATCCCGGCGGGCGAAGCGGTTGTGAAATACGCGCAGGCGATCGGCCGCGCCACGCAAGACATTGCGCCCGGCGAGCATGTTCATTCGCACAATTTGGTTTTCGAGAGCGGCCGCTTGCCGGTGGTGCCGCCGAGCGAGGCCGAGCACGCCACCGAGGCCGACCGCAAGCGCACCTTCATGGGCTACCGCCGCGCCGATGGGCGCTCCGGCACGCGCAACTTCATCGGCATCATCGCCAGTGTCAATTGCTCGTCGACCGTCTGCCATGCCATTGCGGACGAAGCCAACCGCACGCTTCTGCCGAAATATCCCGGCATCGACGGCTTCGTGCCGATCGTGCACGGCCAGGGCTGCGGCATGAGCGCCACCGGCGACGGCATGATGGTTCTGCACCGCACTTTAGCCGGCTATGCGCGCCATCCGAATTTCGGCGGCGTGCTAATGGTGGGCCTGGGCTGCGAGGTCAACCAGCTCACGCTTTACGGCCAGAAGGGCGTGGCCGCGGGAAAGCGGCATTTCAACATCCAGGAAGCCGGCGGCTCGCGCAAATCGGTCGAGCGCGCGATGGGCGTTCTGGCCGAGATCGCCGAGGAAGTGGGCCAGCTGCAGCGTGAGCCGATCCCGGTCTCGGAGATCGTCGTCGGGCTGCAATGCGGCGGCTCGGACGGCATGTCCGGCATCACGGCAAATCCGGCATTGGGCGCCGCCGTCGATATCCTGGCAGACTGCGGCGGCATCGGCATCTTGTCGGAGACGACCGAGATCTACGGCGCCGAGCATCTGCTGGCCTACCGCGCCGCCTCGCCCGAGATAGCCGCCAAGCTCGACGGCTTTGTGAAGTGGTGGGAGGACCATACCGCCAAGCACGGCGCCTCGATCGACAACAATCCCTCGCCCGGCAACAAGCGCGGCGGCCTGACCACGATCCTCGAGAAATCACTGGGCGCGGTCGCCAAGGGCGGCCAGACGCCGCTCAACGGCGTCTTCGGCTATGCCGAGAAAGTCTCGGGCAGCGGCCTGGTGTTCATGGACACGCCCGGCTACGACCCGGTTTCGGCCACCGGCCAGGTCGCCGGCGGCGCCAATGTCATCGTCTTCACCACCGGCCGCGGCTCCTGCTTTGGCTGCCGGCCGACGCCGTCGATCAAGGTTGCCACCAATTCGACCATGTATCACCAGATGGAAGAGGACATGGACGTCAATTGCGGGGTTATCGCCTCGGGCGAGAAGACCATCGCCGGCATGGGCCGCGAGATCTTCGAGCTGATCATCGAGACGGCGTCCGGCCGCAAGACCAAGAGCGAGGCGTTCGGCTACGGCGACAACGAATTCGTGCCGTGGCACCTCGGCGCGACGCTTTAATCAAAGGCCGTTATCGCGTCGGAAGCGCCACCGACACCAGGAGGCGACCTTCACTACAGTGCAGGCTTTTTCATGGAATAAATATTCCATGTTGACAGAATTATGAAATTATTGTTCCATGACGATAAGGAGGAACGGGAGCATCCGAGCACTGCCAGGGACGAGCCGAACGGACCCTAGCCCGCATCGCGCACAGCAGCAGACATCGCTTGCATCGGTCACGGCAATGCTCTATCAAAAAACGGTATCTGTTTTTTATTGATAAAGTTCTGTTTGGGCAGCGCCTATCCAGATGGAGCTTCCGCAACCTTCACCAGGCGACTTAGGGAGGAACCTAATGAAATTCGTGACCAGCCTTCTCAACCGCCGCGCCTTCGTGGCTTTGGCCGCCGCTTCGATGCTCGCCGGCGCGATGCATTCCGCGCCCGCCTCGGCGGCCGACGTGACCATTCCGATCATCGTCAAGGATACCACATCCTTCTACTGGCAGATCGTTCTGGCCGGCGCCCGCAAGGCCGGCAAGGATCTCGGCGTCAACGTGCCGGAACTCGGCGCCCAGGCCGAAACCGACGTCAACGGCCAGATCTCGATCCTGGAAAACGCCGTCGCCAGCAACCCGGCGGCCGTCGTCATCTCGCCGACCGAGTTCAAGGCGCTCGGCAAGCCGATCGACGAGGCTGCCTCCAAGGTCAAGGTCATCGGCATCGACTCCGGCGCCGATTCCAAGGCCTTCACCTCCTTCCTGACCACCGACAACGTGCAGGGCGGCCGCGTCGCCGCTGACGGCCTCGCCGCCGCAATCGGCGCCGCCAACGGCGGCAAGGTGGAAGGCAAAGTCGCGCTGATCACGGCACTTCCCGGCGCCGGCTCGCTCGAGCAGCGCAAGCAAGGCTTCATCGAACAGATCAAGGCCAAGTATCCTGGCCTCGAGCTTGTCGCCGACAAATATGCCGACGGCCAGGCCACCACCGGCCTCAACATCGCGACCGACCTGATCACCGCCAATCCGGACCTCAAGGGCATCTTCGCCTCGAACCTGATCATGGCGCAGGGCGTCGGCCAGGCGATCGCCGAAAACAATCTCGGCGGCAAGGTGGCGCTGATCGGCTTCGACAGCGACGAAAAGCTGATCAAATTCCTCAATGACGGCGTCATCTCGGGCCTCGTCGTCCAGGATCCGTACCGGATGGGCTATGACGGCATCAAGACCGCCTTGGCCGCCTCGAAGGGCGAGAAGGTCGAGGCCAATGTCGACACCGGCGCGAACCTCGTCACCAAGGACAACATGAAGGATCCCAAGATCGACGCGCTGCTCAACCCGAAGCTCAAGTGAGCAGCATCGCGACAGTCGTTTCCGGGGCCTCGCGCCCCGGAAACATCCATCGGGGCGATTTGGAAATTCGCCGGCCCGATTTAGGCTCCGCATTCAAGATGCGCGCCAGACGCATCGCTGCGTGCCCAATGGTTGAGGCCAATCTGGGAGGATTGTCATGACGTCGACGGCGCAGGAATTGCATCCGGCCCCCACGCTGGAACCGGGCAGGACGATCCTCGAGCTCAACGGCCTGGAAAAGCGCTACCCCGGCACGCATGCGCTGAAACCTGTGCATCTTGCCTTCAAGGCAGGCGAGATCCACGCGATCGTCGGCGAGAACGGCGCCGGCAAGTCGACCCTGATAAAACTCCTGACCGGCGTCATGCCGCGCACCTCCGGCGAGGTGATCTGGGAAGGCAAGCCGACCGCCTTGGCCACGCCGCATGAGGCGATGGCGCTGGGCATCAACGCCGTCCACCAGGAGGTGGTGCTCTGCCGCCATCTCACCGTCGCCGCCAATATGTTCCTCGGCGAGGAGGAGTCCCGCGTCGGCCTGCTGCAGCAACGCGCCATGGTCAAGGACGCGCAGAAGATCATTGACGGGCTGGGCTTCGACTTGCCAGCGCATGTCATGCTCGGCGATCTCACCATCGGCCAGCAGCAGCTGATCGCCGCCGCCCGCGCTACGGTGCGCGGCACGAAATTTCTGATCTTCGACGAACCGACCGCTTACCTCACCCGCAAGGAGGCCGACCAGCTCTTCAAGCTGATCCGCCGGCTCAAGGGCGAAGGCGTCACCATCATCTATATCAGCCACCGCATGGAGGAAGTGTTCGAGCTCGCCGACCGCGTTTCCGTGCTGCGCGACGGCACTCTGGTCGGCACCCGCAACATCGCCGAGACCGACGAGCCCGAACTGGTCAAGCTGATGATCAACCGCTCGATCGAGCAGATCTACCACAAGGAACATTTCACCCCCGGCGCCACGATTGTCGAGACGAAGAACCTTTCGGGCAAAGGCTTCGAGAATGTCTCGGTGACCGTCCGCGCCGGCGAGATCGTCGGCCTCTACGGCCTGATCGGCGCCGGCCGCAGCGAGTTCGTCACCACGCTTTACGGCCGCCACAGGAAGTCGGCCGGCCAGATTCTCTGGCAAGGCAAGGAGGTCCGGGTCAACTCCGAGCACGACGCGATCCGGCTCGGCATGGCGCTGGCTCCGGAAAGCCGCCGCGACCAGGGCCTGTGCCTCAATTTGCCGGTCGGCACGAACCTCAACCTGCCGATCTACAAGCGCATCTCCAGCAATTTTCTGATTTCCGGCGCCAAGGAGAAAGCCGAGGCCGACCGTCAGATCGCCGACCTGCGCATCAAGACGCCGACGCGCAATGCGCTCGCCTCCAGCCTCTCAGGCGGCAACCAGCAGAAGATCGTCATCGGCAAATGGCTGGCGCATGGCGCCAAGCTGTTCATCTTCGACGAGCCGACGGTGGGCGTCGATGTCGGCACCAAGGCCGAGATCTACCGCCTGTTCTCGACGCTCCTGTCCAAGGGCGCCGGCATCATCCTGATCTCGTCCTATCTGCCGGAAGTCTATGAGCTTGCAGACACGCTGCACGTGTTCCGGCGCGGCAAGCTGGTCGCGACCCACGGTTTCCGCACCGCCAGCCACGAGGACATTTTGGGTCAGGCACTGGCCGAGAAACAAGAAAAGTCGGGAGGACAAAAATGAGCATCGAGGCGATCCCCGCCGAAAAACCCAAGCGCAATTTCAACGCCCTGTTCGGCCTGACGCTGCTTGGCCTTCTGCTCCTGATGTGGATCGTGCTGGCCGTCGCCACGCCGTCCTTCGCCACGACGCTCAACATCACCAACCTTCTGCGTCAGGGATCGCTGATCGCCATCCTCGCCGTCGGCCAGACCTTCGTCATCATCACCGGCGGCATCGATCTGTCGGTCGGCGCGGTGGTCGGCTTCACCACCGTCATTGTCGCGCTTTTGATCAACGCCGGCTGGCCGATCTGGGCCGCGGTGCTGATCACGCTGCTGGTGGGCGTCGCCATCGGCCTCTTCCACGGCTTCGGCATCGTCAAGATGGGCCTGCCGCCCTTCATCATCACCTTGGCCACCATGACCTCGCTGCGCGGCATCGGCCTCCTGATGACGAACGGCAACTCGATCTCCATCAACAGCGACTCGTTCCAGGCTTTCTCGCGCGGCTCGCTCGCGGGCATTCCCTACCTGTTCTGGATGGTGATCCTGGTCGCCATCCCGTCCTACGTGTTCCTGCACCACACGCGCTGGGGCCGTTACCTGTTCTCGGTCGGCTCCAACGCCGAGGCCGCGCGCCTGTCCGGCGTCAACGTGCCGCGCACCATCTTCATGGCCTACGTCCTGTCCGGTCTTCTGGCGGCCATTGTCGGCGTGCTCCTGGCCTCGCGCATCGGCATCGGCAATCCGACGCAGGGCGACACCTATGAGCTTCAGGCCATCGCCTCGTCGGTGATCGGCGGCACGTCGCTGTTCGGCGCCATCGGCTCCGTGCATGGACCGCTGATCGGCTCCTTCATCCTTTCGACGATCAACAACGGCGCCAACCTGCTCAACGTCAACACCTTCTGGCAGCGCGTCATCACCGGCCTGCTGATCATCGTCATCGTCTACTTCGACGGCCTGCGTCGTCGCGGCAAATGACTCCTACGTGAAACTAACGCGCCGGCCCCGCTCGAGCGGCGCCGGCGCTCTTTGCCTGGATTTGCGATATGAAAGCCGTTGTCTGCCGTTCGCCCGGCGAGCTTGTCCTCGAAGACCGCGCCGGGCCCGGCGCACCGCCGCCCGGCTGGGCGCGCGTTGCGGTCAGCCATGTCGGCATCTGCGGAACCGACTACCACATCTTCGAAGGCAAGCACCCGTTTCTGGCCTATCCGCGCATCATGGGCCATGAGGTTGCCGGCACGATCGTCGAGAAGGGCGAAGGCGTCGAGATCAGCGTCGGCGAGCCGGTCGTCATCAACCCCTATCTTTCATGCGGCAAATGCATTGCCTGCCGGCGCGGCAAGCCGAACTGCTGCGTGAAGATCGAGGTGCTGGGCGTCCATCGCGACGGCGCCATGTGCGACGAAATCCTGGTGCCGGCGCAGAACCTCTACCCCGCGGACGGCCTGTCGCTGGCCGACGCCGCGGCGGTGGAATTCCTGGCCATCGGCGCGCATGCGGTACGCCGATCGCTCGGGCTGCCCGGCCAGCGCACGCTGGTCATCGGCGCCGGCCCGATCGGCCTCGGCACGGCGATCTTCGCGCGCATCGCCGGGCTGGATGTCAGCCTGCTCGACATGAGCGCCGAACGTCTCGGATTCGCCGAGAAGCAGCTCGGCTTTGCCCCGCTGGACAGCTCGAAGGCGCCGGCTGCCGAGCTGGTCCAACAGGCAACAGCCGGCGAAGGGTTCGACCTCGTGTTCGACGCGACTGGCAACACCCAGTCCGTGCAGTCGGCCTTCGCCCACGTCGCGCATGGCGGCACGCTGGTGCTGGTCAGCGTCGTCAAGGACGACATCACCTTCTCCGACCCTGAATTCCATAAGCGCGAGATGATGCTGGTCGGCAGCCGCAACGCGCTGAAGGCCGATTTCGACCATGTCGCAGATTCGATCCGCAACGGCGCTGTGCCGTTGAACAAGCTCGTCACCCATCGCACCACGCTCGCCGGAACGCCGCGCGACCTTGCCCGATGGACGCACGAGAAGTCGGGACTGATCAAGGCGGTCATAGAGGTCGGGTGATAACATGACAGGCGGTGAACTCAGCCCGAATTGACGGAGCGCCGCACAGGTCGACCCCCGCTCCGTCTCGGCTTCGCCGAGCCACCTCTCCCCCGGTCGACGGGGGAGAGGAAGAGTGCGAGCCTTGCAGCCAACGCTCTTCAACCGGACACACTGCTTCTCCGGTCGCCAGCGTGCTCCTTTCCTCTCCCTCCGGAGGGGGGAGAGGTGGCTCGGCGAAGCCGAGACGGAGTGGGGGAAGGCGAGCCTCAAACGCCAAGCCGCTGACAAGTAAGCGACCTGACATCAGCGTGAAGCAGATCAATCACGGTCTCGTATAAAACCGGCACTCCCTACAACACCGACAACTTCAGCTCCACCCGCTCCGCGGGAAAGCGCGATTCCGCGAATTGGATCGGCTCACCGTCGAGCGTGACGTTGACGGCGACAGTGACCAGCACGATGGCGCCGGGCTGCAGATCGAGTGCTGCAAGATCGTCTGCGTCGGCGTGGCGCGCCGACAGCACGGTCGAATGCCGCAGATAATCGTTGATGCCGAAGCGCTTCAGTGAGGCGGTGATCGATCCCGTTTCCGCCATTGCCGCCTCGATGCCGGCGAAGCGCTTGGCATCGAACCAGGTCGTCGCGCGCGACACCGCATGACCGTCGGCCTCGCCGCGCGTCTCCAGGCGGATGACGGCAGCGCCTTTGGCGATGCCCAGCGCCTCGGCGATGCGCCGGCCGGCCGGCTCGGTCGACGACGACAGCAGCGCGATATGCCGCTCGCTCGTCTGCCCCTGCAGCCCGGTCGAGAAGCGCGTCCGCGCGCCGATCGGATAGGACAGCCGCTTGCGCGACAACACGAAGGTGCCGCGTCCCTGCTCGGCCCTCAGCACGCCTTCCTGCACCAGTGCTGCAATGGCGCTACGCACCGTATGGCGGTTGACGCCGTAGCGCTCGGCCAGCGCGACTTCAGGCGGCAGCGCGGCATTCTCGGCGAAATCGCCGCTCGCAATCCCCTGCAGGATCCTGTCGGCGATCTGCCGCCATAGCGATACGCCGTTGCGCCTTTCGATGCTGCTTGCCAGCCCGGTCATTTCCCCGCCTCCAACGTCTTCACCCCTAACTTTTGCACCCGTTGTCATCCACCCGTCATGGACTCCCGATACCAAGTGAGTATAATTTGTATAGTTGTCTATATCAATAGACAAATTTCTCTATGCAGGGAGCGATGCCATGCGAGGACAGGAAGCGCGCGAGCAGGCCGGGCGGAAGGCCTTGATGGCGACGCTGGCGCATGCCGCGGCCGACGAGATCGCCCGCCTGTGGAACGAGTCGGGCCTGCCCTCCGAAGCCGAGCTTTTGCGTGGCCCCGAAACCGGACTGATGACGGTGCGCGGGCGGATCGGCGGCGGTGGCGCACCGTTCAATGTCGGCGAAGCGACGGTCACCCGCGCCACGGTGCGGCTGCCCTCCGGCCAGGTCGGCCACTCCTATGCGCTTGGCCGCGACAAGGGAAAAGCCAAGCTAGCGGCGATCGCCGACGCGCTGTGGCAGGACCCGGCGCACCGCGAAGCGGTCGAGACAAAGCTTGCCGCGCCCTTGCGCGCGGCGCTTGCTGCGGCGCGCGAGACAAAGCGCGTCGAAACGGCGGCCACGAAAGTGGATTTCTTCACCATGGTGCGCGGAGAGGACTGATGGATATCGCCACGCAATCGATCGACGGCGGCTTCGCCGAGCCGGTCTTCAACGCCCAGGCGGTGTTCCGCGCCATCATGGACGCGATGGCCCGCCCCGGCACCGTCCAGCCGCTGCCGCAGCTCGCCCGCCCGCCGGCGCCGCTGTCGGCGACGGCCGGCGCCGTGGCGATCTCGCTCTGCGACAACGACACGCCGGTCTGGCTCGACCAGCCGCTGCAGGCCGAAGCCGCGGTCAAGGCCTGGCTCGGCTTTCACACCGGCGCGCCCTCGGCCAACACGCCGGCCGACGCGCATTTCGCCTTGATCGCCAATCCGAAGGAGATGGCGGCGCTCGACGGTTTTGCGCAAGGCACGCAGGAATATCCCGACCGCTCGACGACGCTGATCCTCCTGGTCGACGATCTTGCCTCGGGCCCGTCGCTGCTGCTCGAAGGTCCGGGGATCGAAAAGACGTCGATGATCGCGCCTCCCGGCATGCCCCGCCATTTCGTCGAGCAGTGGAAGCAGAACAACCAGCGTTTCCCGCGCGGCGTCGACATCATTCTGGCGGCGCCCGGCAGCCTCGCCTGCCTGCCGCGCACCACCCGCATCAAGACGATGGAGGCATGACATGTATGTCGCGGTGAAAGGCGGCGAAGCCGCCATTGCCAATGCGCATCGCCTGCTTGCCGACCGCCGCCGCGGCGACCGCTCGGTACCGGCGCTGCGCCTCGACCAGATCGTCGAGCAGCTGGCGCTCGGCGTCGACCGGGTGATGAGCGAAGGCTCGCTCTATGATCGCGAGCTCGCGGCTCTCGCCGTTACCCAGGCGCGCGGCGATATGATCGAGGCGATCTTTCTGGTGCGCGCCTACCGCACCACGCTGCCGCGCTTCGGCTACACCAATCCGGTCGACACCGGCGCCATGCAGGTCGAGCGTCGTGTCTCGGCCACCTACAAGGACCTGCCGGGCGGCCAGGTGCTCGGCCCGACCTTCGACTATACGCACCGCCTGCTCGATCCAGAGCTTGCCGCCGGCGCCGAGGTCGAGATACCGGCGCAGCGTCTGGCCGAGCCGGAGGCCATGCCGCGCGTTTCGGCGATCCTCGCCCATGAAGGCCTGATCGAAGCCGATGGCGAGATGCCGCTTGACCACGTGCCCGGCGACATCACGCGCGAGCCGCTGCAATTCCCGATGGCGCGCGACATCCGCCTGCAGGCGTTGTCGCGCGGCGACGAAGGTTTTCTGCTGGCGCTCGGCTATTCGACGCAGCGCGGCTACGCCCGCAACCATCCCTTTGTCGGCGAGATACGCATCGGCGAGGTCGAGCTGGAGCTCGACGTGCCGGAGCTGCCCTTCGCCGTGCCGCTCGGCTCCATCCGCGTCACCGAATGCCAGATGGTCAACCAGTTCAAGGGCTCGGCCAAGGCGCCGCCGCAGTTCACGCGCGGCTACGGCCTGGTCTTCGGCCAGAGCGAGCGCAAGGCGATGGCGATGGCGCTGTGCGACCGGGCGCTGCGCGCCACGGAGCTTGGCGAGGATGTCGTCGCCGCCGCGCAGGACGAGGAATTCGTCATCTCGCATTCCGACAATGTCCAGGCCACCGGTTTCGTCGAGCATCTGAAGCTGCCGCATTATGTCGACTTCCAGGCCGAGCTCGGCCTGGTTCGCCGCATGCGCGCCGAATACGAAGCGCGGGAAAACGAGGACAAGGCCGCCGAGGAGAAGCGCGAGGCGGCGGAATGACTTCAGTGTCCGCTACCGGAATGCCCGCCGCCGTCGAAGCCGCCAGTATAGTCGCCGCCACCGAAGGACTCGCCGTACGGAGGTTCCCTTGGCGCGGGGAGAACCATTTTCCGCAGCGCAAAGGTCGCGAAGCCGGCGAACACCAGCAGCAGCACGCCAAGATGCAACCAACCGGTAGAGTCCATTCGGGCGTCCTTCCGCGTCTTGGGCGCCAATTTCATAGCAGAGAGCGGACGTGATCGCCATGACCGACATCGCCACCTACAACGTCGCCTATCTCGATGAGCAGACCAAGCGGATGATCCGGCGCGCCATCCTGAAGGGCATCGCCATTCCCGGCTATCAGGTGCCCTTTGCCTCGCGCGAGATGCCGATGCCTTATGGCTGGGGCACCGGCGGCGTCCAGGTCACCGCCTCGATCATCGGTCCGGATGACGTGCTGAAAGTCATCGACCAGGGCGCCGACGACACCACCAACGCCGTTTCGATCCGCGCTTTCTTCAGGAAAGTCGCCAATGTCGCTGTCACCACCGACACGGCAACCGCCACCATCATCCAGACCCGGCACCGCATCCCCGAGCATCCGCTGACGGCAGGACAGGTGCTAGTCTTCCAAGTGCCGATCCCCGAGCCGCTGCGCTTCCTCGAGCCGCGCGAGACCGAGACGCGCAAGATGCACGCGCTGGAGGAATACGGCCTCATGCATGTGAAGCTCTATGAGGACATCGCCAGGCACGGCCGCATCGCCACCACCTACGCCTATCCGGTCAAGGTCGAAGGCCGCTACGTGATGGATCCTTCGCCGACGCCGAAATTCGACAATCCGAAGATGCACCGCTCGCCGGCTTTGCAATTGTTCGGCGCCGGCCGCGAGAAGCGCATCTATGCGGTGCCGCCCTTCACCGACGTCGTCAGCCTCGACTTCGAGGACCATCCCTTCGAGGTGCAGACCTTCGACCAGCCCTGCGCGCTCTGCGGCGCCGGGAATGTCTATCTCGACGAGGTCATCCTCGACGACCATGGCGGCCACATGTTCGTCTGCTCCGATACCGACCACTGCGAGAAGCGGCGAGCCGACGGCCATCACGGCCACCTTGCTCCCGAGACCCACCTAGCCTCTGAAAAAACGGAGCCGGCCGAATGACCGACGAACCGCTGCTGCGCGTTTCAGCGCTGTCCAAATTTTACGGCTCGCGCGTCGGCTGCGAGAACGTCACCTTCGATCTGTGGCCAGGCGAGGTGCTGGCGGTGGTTGGCGAGTCCGGCTCCGGCAAGACGACGCTGCTCAACTGCCTGTCGACCCGCCTGCTGCCCTCCTCCGGCACGGCCAGCTACCGCATGCGCGACGGCCAATGGCGCGAGCTCTACCGCATGAGCGAGGCCGAGCGCCGCTTCCTGATGCGCACCGACTGGGGCTTCGTCCACCAGAACCCGGCGGACGGCCTGCGCATGACGGTGTCGGCCGGTGCCAATGTCGGCGAGCGGCTGATGGCGGTTGGCGACCGCCACTACGGCAGGATCCGCGCCACCGCCGTCGACTGGCTGTCGCGCGTCGAGATCGACGAGGACCGCATCGACGACGAGCCGCGCGCCTTTTCCGGCGGTATGCGCCAGCGCCTGCAGATCGCCCGCAACCTGGTCACCGGGCCGCGCCTTGTGTTCATGGACGAGCCGACCGGCGGTCTCGACGTCTCGGTGCAGGCGCGCCTGCTCGATCTATTGCGCGGGCTGGTCACCGATCTCGGGCTGGCGGCGATCGTCGTCACCCACGACCTCGCCGTGGCGCGGCTTCTGTCGCAGCGCATGATGGTGATGAAAGACGGCCGCGTCGTCGAAAGCGGCCTTACCGACCGCGTGCTCGACGATCCGCGCGCGCCTTATACCCAGCTTCTCGTTTCTTCCATCCTGCAGGTGTGATGATGGCCACTCCTCTCGTTGTCTCCGATGTCGCCAAAAGCTTCACCATGCATCTGCGCGACGGCGTCACGCTGCCGGTGGTGACGGGTGTCTCCTTCTCGATCCGCGCCGGCGAATGCGCGGTGCTCGGCGGTCCGTCGGGTGCCGGAAAAAGCTCGATCCTGAAGATGCTCTACGGCAACTACGCGGTCGATGAAGGCCAGATCATCGTTCAGCACGGGGGCGGGTTGATCGACCTCGCCTCGGCCAGCCCGCGCACCGTGCTTTCCGTGCGCCGCCATACCATCGGCTATGTCAGCCAGTTCCTGCGTACCGTGCCGCGTGTCTCCGCGCTCGACGTCGTCGCCGAGCCGCTGGTCGAGCGCGGCGAGGACAGGGAAAGCGCGCGGGAGAGAGCGCGTGCCCTGTTGGCGCAGCTCAACCTGCCGGAAAAGCTCTGGGCCTTGCCGCCCGCGACCTTCTCCGGCGGCGAGCAGCAGCGCGTCAACATCGCGCGCGGCTTCATCACCGAGCATCCGATCCTGCTGCTCGACGAGCCGACCGCCTCGCTCGACGCGAAGAACCGCGATGTCGTGGTCGAGCTCATCGCCGCCAAGAAGGCGGCGGGGGTCGCCCTGCTCGGCATTTTCCACGACCTCGATGTGCGCGAGGCTGTCGCCGACCGCGTCATCGACGTCACGGCCTTTGCCGCCGGAAAGATCGCCGCATGAAGAAGCTTTCGGAGGCGCCGCTGATTCATCCGACGGCGCAGGTCGAAAACTCGACGCTCGGCCGCTGGACCGAGATCGCCGAGCGCAGCCGCGTCGCCGAATGCGAGCTCGGCGACTATTCCTACATGATGCAGGACTGCGCCGTGTGGTGCGCGACCATCGGCAAGTTCTCCAACATCGCGGCAAGTGTGCGCATCAACGCCACCAACCATCCGACATGGCGTCCGACGCTGCACCACTTCACCTACCGCGCCTCCGATTATTGGGACGACGCCGAGCATGAAAGCGCGTTCTTCGCCGAGCGCCGCGCCAAACGCGTCACCATCGGCCACGACACCTGGCTCGGCCATGGCTCGACCATCCTGCCCGGCGTCACCGTCGGCGATGGCGCGGCGGTCGGTGCGGGCGCCGTGGTGTCGAAGGATGTCGCGCCCTACACAATCGTCGGCGGCGTGCCGGCGAAGCCGATCCGCGAGCGCTTCGACCGCCGCACCGCCGAGCGCTACCAGGCTTTAGCTTGGTGGGATTGGGATCATGCAAGGCTGCGCGCTGCGCTCGACGATTTCCGCGAGCTGTCGGCGGAGGCGTTTTTGGAGAAATACGGTTGACGCCATTGATGTTTTGCCAAAGTATCGTTTAGAAAAACTCAGCGGCACAGAGCAGGTATGGGCTTTATTGTCTTAATACTTTTTTGCGTTGGAATGGCCCTGTTGGTACTGGGAATTTTGGCAGTGAAGCGTGAGATTAGTCGCTGGGGCCAGTCTGACGTAGTCTCCTCAATCATTATGATAGTGGTAGGCCTGGGATTATCGGCGACAGGATTAGTACCACTTATGGTTCCTCGCCAACCTTACCGGAAAGCCAGGCTAGCAGCCTTCCTGTAAGCCAGAGATCGTTTCCATCATACTGTTGCGCGGGCTGGCGATGGTCTCTGGACCGTGGAACGTCAGGTTAGGCGAAGGGGACGGTCAGACGCCGTTTCCACGGCCATGCTGATTATCTTGGGATTGTGCCAGTCCTCAGCGAGACTGGCTCCTACTCATCTGTTCGGCACGATACTCGTGCAGGCACCATTCACATCCCTGATATGTGACTCGGACAGGAGGCATCTCTCCCAAAGGAGATTGCCATGATCGTCAGACCCTCGCTCGCCGGATTTTTCGAAGGCACCAACCCGACGGCGCCGGTGCATCTCGGCACCCGTTACGATACCTCGGGCAACTTCCTCCCCGAGCCCGGCAACACGGTCGTCAGTCACCTCGTCGGCGGCTCGCCTTCGCAAGCTGCGATCATCGAGGTGCGCGAGCGCATCCGCGCCATGCCGGACGCGGACCGCCTCGCCTTCACGCCGGTCTCAAGCCTGCACATGACACTGTTCCAGGGCGTCATCGAATACCGGCGCCGGCTCCCCTACTGGCCCTCCGACGTGCCGCTCGACACCAGCATCGACGACATGACCCGCCTCTATCTGCAGCGCCTGGAGGGCTTTGAGGCCTGCCCTCCGTTTCGTATCAAGACCATCGGCGTTACGCCAAACGGCCTGACCGTCGCCGGCGCCACCGAAGAAGACCGCCAAGTCCTGAAGGCCTGGCGCAACGCGCTGTCGGTGCCGTTCGGCTACCGCCATCCGGACCACGACGCTTATGTCTTCCACATCACCTTCGCCTATCAGATCCGCCGTCTAGCCGACGAGCGAGCCGCAGCCTGGCAGGATCTGTTCGATGACTGCCTGTCGTTCCTCGAAGGCGAGGCTCCTGTGATCGAGCTCAAGCCTCCGGCCTTCTGCAGCTTCAAGGACATGAAGCATTTCGAGGAATTGCTGGTGCTTGGTTGAATCTCCAAGCCTGTGGGACGTAACAAAACTGACATCAATCCGACACCCCAGCTTCATCGGCCTGCGCTAGCGAAGGTTAACAGACCTGCAAAAGCGCGACGGACTGGAGTTTTGGTATGTCAGCATCATCGGCCACGCTTGAGATCCGCGGCGTAACCCGACGATTTGGCAAGAACACCGCCGTCAGCGATATCAACATCTCGATCCCGCGCGGCCAGATGGTCGGCATCATCGGCCGTTCCGGCGCCGGCAAGTCGACGCTTTTGCGGATGATCAATCGTCTCATCGATCCGAGCCAAGGGTCGATTTTTTTTGAGGGCGCGGAGGTTTCCAGCCTGCAGGGATCGCCGCTGCGGCGCTGGCAGCGCGACTGCGCCATGATCTTCCAGCAGTTCAACCTCGTGCCGCGCCTCGACGTGCTGACCAACGTGCTGCTCGGGCGCCTCAACCATCGCTCGACGATTTCCAATCTGCTCGGCATGTTCACGCGCATCGAATGCGCCGAGGCCGTGGCCGCGCTCGAGCGCCTCGACATCGCCCGCACCGCGCTGCAGCCGGCCGGCACGCTGTCGGGCGGCCAGCAGCAGCGCGTGGCGATCGCCCGCGCCATGATGCAGCAGCCGAAGGTGATTCTGGCAGACGAGCCGATCGCCTCGCTCGACCCGCTCAACGCCAAGGTGGTGATGGATTCGCTGCGCGACATCAATCTGCGCGAAGGCATCACCGTCGTCACCAACCTGCACACGCTGGACACGGCACGCGCCTATTGCACCCGTATCATCGGCATGGCCGCCGGCAAGGTCGTCTTCGACGGCGCTCCGGAAGACCTCGACCGCGATGCCGTGCGCACGGTCTATGGCGCCGATGCCACCGGCGCCGAGATCTCGGAAGCCATCACGTCGACCGCCGTGACCATCAAGCCGAAGATCACCGCATCCGCCGGACCGCTCGAACCAGCCTTTCCTGGCTACTGAATCCACCGTCCCGGCCCCAGCCGGTGCGGGCAAATCGTGGACTTCAGCAGAGCAACCCGGATCGCCCGCCAGCGTCAAAGGCAAGACTTGAAAAATCAGAACGCCGCCGGCGCGCAGCCGGAGCAACAGGAGAGAGACAAAATGTTCAGGAAGATGGTTTTTGGGGCGGTTTCGCTACTCGCCATGGCGGCCAGCGCCGCGTACGCCGCTGACATCAAGGAATTCCGCGTCGGCATCCTCGGCGGTGAGAACGAGACCGACCGCCTGCGCAACTACCAGTGCCTCGCCGATCACCTGAAGTCGGAATTCGGCTTCGAAAAGGTGTCGCTGTTCCCGGCCGCCGACTATGACGGCGTTATCCAGGGCCTGCTCGGCGGCACGCTCGACTTCGCCGAGCTCGGCGCGTCCGGTTACGCCAGCGTCTATCTCAAGGACCCGAAGGCGGTCACGCCGATCCTCACCACCAAGCAGACCGACGGCTCGACCGGCTATTATTCGATCGGCCTGGCGCTGAAGTCTTCCGGCATCACCGACATCAAGTCGGCCAAGGGCAAGAAGCTCGGCTATGCCGATCCGGATTCGACCTCCGGCTATCTGATCCCGCTGACCCAGATTCCGAAGGACACCGGCGCTTCCAACGAAACCTACTTCGCCTCGACCCAGTTCAACGGCGGCCACGAGAACAACGTGCTGGCCGTGCGCGACGGCAAGGTCGACGTGGCGGTGGACGATTCCTCCGGCATCGGCGACTTCAAGAACGGCTACACCTCCGGCACCTTCCACAAGGAAGTTGCCAAGGGCGCCGTCGACCCGAATGACTTCGTCGAAGTGTGGCGCTCGGGCCTGATCCCGAATGGCCCGCTGGTTGTCCGCACCGCGCTCGGCGACGAGATGACCGCCAAGCTCACCGCTTTCTTCACCGCGCTGCCGGCCAAGGATAAGGCCTGCTTCGAAGGTGTCGAGGGTGGCGATTTCACCGGCTATGTCCCGGTGAAGCCTGACTTCTACAGCGTCATCGTCGAAGCCCGCAAAGCCGCCATCGGCGGTTAAAGGCCTCAGGAAAAAGGGCGGCGTTTGAAACGCCGCCCTTTTTGCATGTCCCGATCATGACATCAGCGACACTCCATTCCGACGCCACCCGCCAGCAGGCCGATGCCTGGCGGCGCCAGACATCGCTGCGCCGTTTCTACACCGCGCTTGGCGTCGGCCTGCTGCTTGTCGCCATGTGCGCGACCATGTGGTTCGCCGACGAGGCCAATGCCGGCCATTTCTTCGACCGGCTGCCGCACATCCTCGATTTCCTGAGTTGGCTGGTCCCGAAGGACTGGAACGATGTCTGGCGGGCGCTGTTCGACATCGCCTCGCCCAACGACAAGGGTACGCAGGAATTCAACTTCCCGCTCGGCCGCGTCTACATCTGGGACGGCTTCTACATCCCTGAATATTTCGAGCTGATGCTGACCACGGTGAACGTGGCGCTGGTCTCGACCTTCATCGGCTTCGTCTTCGCCGTTCCCTTCTCCTTCATCGCCGCGCGCAACCTGACGCCGAGCCCGGTCCTGCGGCTCATCGTCAAGCGCTTCATGGAATTGCTGCGCGCCTTCCCCGAAATCGTCATTGCCGGCCTGTTCGCAGCCATCGTCTCGATCGGCCCGGTCGCCGCCATCATCGCCATCGGCCTGCATTCGATCGGCGCGCTGGGCAAGCTGTTCTACGAGATCAACGAGAATATCGACATGCGCGCGGAAGAGGGCCTGCGTGCTGTCGGTGCCAACTGGTTCGAGCGCGTGCGCTTCGCCGACCTGCCGCAGGTGTTGCCCAATTTCATGTCCTATACGCTGCTCAGGATCGAGATCAACGTGCGCATCTCGACCATCATGGGCGCGGTCGGCGGCGGCGGCATCGGCGAGGAGCTGAAGCTTTCCATTTCACGCGGCTTCGGCGCCAAGACCCTGGCGCTGGTGCTCTTGCTCTTCGTCACCATCTTCCTGGTCGACCAGTTCTCCGCCTGGCTGCGCCGCAAGCTCGTCGGCGAGCAGGCCTTCCTGATGAGCGCTTGAAATGGCCGCCATGACCGCCTCCGAACTGAGCGCCATCGAAGGCCGCCATCCGCAGATATTCCAGCGGCCGGCCTATAAGCGTTTCTGGCCGCTGCTGCTGATCGCCGGCACCGTGCTCTATCTCGCCTACGCCTTGTGGTTCTTCAGCCTGCCGCAGGTGCTGCGCGAATCGCATTGGGAGCGCCTGCCGCTCTTCCTGTCGCAATGGATCAGCTACGACCTGCAGCCGGAATTCCGGCTCGACCAGCCCGAGATCACGCCGAAATATCCGCGCTTCTCGGCGCTCGGCGAGCATCCTGATCCCGACTGGGTGATCAAGAATCCGGACGGCACCGTCACCGTCCTGATCGACGGCCGGGACAAGTCCGTCACCTTCGACAAGATCAGCGCAACGATCGTCGCCAACGGCCAGACGGTGCCGGTATCGCTCACCGGCGGCAAGCCGGTGGTTACAGGTCCGGTGCCCGACTGGGTGACCGTCCATGACGACGAGGTCGTCGCCAAGATGGGCTTTGTCGGCGAGGTGCGCGTCACCGTCGATCGCGTCAAGGTGCGCAAGCGCTTCCTCGGCTGGGCAAATTTCGTCTTCGACACCCGCTCGCCCTTCTTCGGCAAATCGGCCGGCGAGGTCATCTCGCTCATCGCCTCCGGGCCAGAGCTCAAGCCAGGCACCTCGAACCTCGCTTTGGCCGCCGACAACATCTGGAACAACGCGCAGTGGCAGCATGGCGATGTCTGGACGAAGCTCCTGCAGACCATCGTCATGGCGTTTCTGGGCACGCTGCTCGGCGGCATCGTCGCCTTCCCGCTCGCCTTCTTCGCCGCCCGCAACATCACGCCGAGCGGGTTGCTCAGCCAGGTGCTGAAGCGCTTCTTCGATTTCATGCGCTCGGTCGACATGCTGATCTGGGCGCTGTTCTTCACCCGCGCTTTCGGCCCCGGGCCGCTGGCCGGCAGCGCCGCGATCTTCTTCACCGAAATCGGTACGCTCGGCAAAACCTATTCCGAGGCGCTGGAGAACATCGACGACAAGCCGCGCGAGGGCGTGCTTTCGACCGGCGCCAACGGCCTGCTGGTGCAGCGCTACGGCGTGCTGCCGGAAGTGGTGCCGGTCTTCATCAGCCAGACGCTCTACCAGTGGGAATCCAACACCCGCGGCGCCACCATCATCGGCGCCGTCGGCGCCGGCGGCATCGGCCTGAAGCTTTGGGAAGCAATGCGCACCAATTCGAACTGGGCCAACGTCTTCTACATGGTGCTGCTGACGCTGCTCGTCGTCTTCATCTTCGACAACATCTCGAACTTCCTGCGCCGCAGGCTGAGCCGCACGCTGCATGATTACAATCGGCTGCAGGCTGCGCAGGGGTAACCTTGTGGCGCAGAAGCGCAAGCATCGTCTCGCCTGCGCCAAAGGTCGACCCCCACTCCGTCGAGCTTCGCTCGACACCTCTCCCCCGATCGACGGGGTAGAGGAAAGGCGCCAAGCTGTCCGATCCGCGCCTGTCGTCGAAGGCCGAGGCTTTTTTCCTCTCCCGGCGCCACCAGGCTTCCTTTCCTCTCCCTCCGGAGGGGGGAGAGGTGGCTCGGCGAAGCCGAGACGGAGTGGGGGAACCACCTGGCAACCGCTGCCACGGCAAATAGAAAATGGATCAGGCGCAGGGCCCCTAAGCCGCCTTCTTCCACCCGTCGCTGATATGCCGATACCCCTCGCGATAAACCGCCTCCGGGCTCTCCGCGAAATCGCGCCAAACCTTGGTCGCCGCCGCCAGGTCCTTGAGCGAGCGCCCGAAGGATTCGATGGTCAGCCAGTCGTCATAGCCGCTCTTGCGGATGGCGGAGAACGTCTCCTTCCACGGGATGTTGCCGCGCCCCGGCACGCCACGATCATTCTCCGAAATGTGGATATGGACAACGTTCCGGCGATGCTTTGTATAAGCGCCGATCGGATCGGCCTCCTCGATATTGGCATGGAACGTGTCGTACATCGCCTTGATGTGCGGCCGGTCGATGGCGTCGACATGTTCCGACAGGTCGGCCATGGTGTTGACGAGATAGCATTCGAAGCGGTTGAGCGCTTCCAACCCAATGGTCACGCCTCTCTTGCCGGCATGGTCGCCGATCGCGCGCTGCGAGGCGACCGAGCGCTTCTTTTCGGCCGTCGTCGGGCCGCTGCCGGAAAAGGCGCCGAGCGTCGAATGCAACGGCCCGCTGAGGGTATCCGCGCCCAGGGCCGCGCTGCAGTCGATCGCCCATTTCATATAGTCGATGCCGGCCTTGCGGGTCGCCGCATCCGGCGAGATCAGGTTCATCGCCGGATCGCCCATGGCCGAGACCGCGGTACGCTCCAGCCCGATGCGGTCGAGCATCTCGCCCAACTTCTTGTAGTCGTCGGGCGCGCCCGCGAAGACCGGTATCTCGACGCCGTGGAAACCGGTCGCCTTGATGTCCTTCAGCAGCGCCTCGTGCTTCTTCGAGACGCTGGTGGTCCACAAGAACATGCACATGCCGATTTTCATCGACACCCCCTCCCCAACTTGCGGCCAGCCATTTGCGTTGGCGGGCCACACTCCCCCTCATCCGGCCGCTTCGCGGCCACCTTCTCCCCGGTGGGGAGAAGAGGTTGTCGTCGGCACCGGCGCCTCCTCTCCCCTCGGGGAGAGGTCGGATTGCCCGAATTGCCTTCGCAATTCGGCTGGCAATCCGGGTGAGAGGGACTCGCTTGGACGACGCAGCCGTCCCTACAGCTTCGTCCACGCCCCGTTCTTCTTCGAAGACCTCACGCAAGCCTCGATGAAGGCCATGCCTTCGACGCCGTCCGCGACCGTCGGGAAGACCACATCCTTAGCCGGCTTGCCGCCTTTCCTGCGCGCCGCTCGGATGGCGCGGGCCGCTTCCTGGTAGATGTTGGCAAAACCTTCGAGATAGCCCTCCGGATGGCCCGACGGCACGCGGCTGACGCGCGCCGCGACGGGCATTGCACCAGCTCCGGCGCGGGTGAGCAGTTGCTTCGGCTGGCCGAACGGCGTGTACCAGAGATAGTTCGGGTCGGCCTGCACCCATTCCAGCCCGCCCTTGGTGCCGTAGATGCGCAGCTTCAGCCCGTTCTCGTGGCCGGGCGCGACCTGGCTTGCCCAGATCATGCCCTTGGCCGGATGCTTGTTGCCGACCGGCTTGAAGCGCAGCATCACGTTGACATTGTCGTCGAGCTGGCGCCCCGGCACGAAGGCGTCGAGATCGGCTGACAGCGTATCGAGCTCAAGTCCCGAGACGAAGCGAGCCAGGTTATAGGCATGCGTGCCGATGTCGCCGAGCGCGCCGCCGGCGCCGGCCTGCTTGGGGTCGGAGCGCCAGGAGGCCTGCTTCTGGCCGGTGGCGGCAAGGTCCTCGGTCAGCCAGTCCTGCGGATATTCCGACTGCACGATGCGGATATCGCCAAGCATGCCCTTGGCCACCATCTCGCGTGCCTGCCGGATCATCGGATAGGCGGTGTAATTGTGCGTCAGCACGAACACCTTGCCGGTCTTTTCGACCAGGGCGGCAAGCTTCTTCGCCTCGGCCAGCGACGTCGCCAGCGGCTTGTCGCAGATGACATGGATGCCCGCCTCTAGAAAGGCTTTCGCCGCCGGCACATGCACGTTGTTCGGCGTCACGATCGCCACCGCCTCGATGCCGTCTGGACGCTTGGCTTCGGCCTTGGCCATCTCGGCATAGGAGCCGTAGCTGCGCGCGGGATCGAGCCCGAGTTCTTCGGCCGATGCCTTGGCCCGCGCCGGATCCGACGACAGCGCGCCGGCCACCAGCACGAAGTCGTTGTCCATGCGCGCAGCGATGCGATGCACCGCGCCGATGAAGGCGCCCTGCCCGCCGCCGACCATGCCATAGCGGATCGGGCCGCCTCCCGCTTCCGATTTCGATGCGCCGACCATTCTTGTCCTCTCTCTTTAGTTCCTCACCCTTCCCCTTGTAGGGAGGGTCGACGCGCAGCGTCGGGGTGGGGTGTAAGAGTCCGCTGCGACTTGGGATTCAACCCACCCGGACCTGCGGTCCGAACCTCCTCAAGGGAGCTGCAGTCAAATCCCCATCATCGCCCGCAGCAGCTTTTTATCGGTCGTGCCGGCGGCGAAATCGTCGAAGGCCTTCTCGGTCACCCGGATGATGTGGTGCTGGATGAAAGGCGCGCCTTCTGCGGCGCCGTCCTCGGGATGTTTCAGGCAGCATTCCCATTCCAGCACCGCCCAGGAATCGTAATTGTACTGGGTGAGCTTGGAGAAGATGCCGCTGAAATCCACCTGCCCGTCGCCCAGCGAGCGGAAGCGCCCTGCACGGTTCACCCAGCCCTGGTAGCCGGAATAGACGCCTTGCCGCCCGGTCGGGTTGAACTCGGCGTCCTTGACGTGGAACGCCTTGATCCGCTCGTGATAGATGTCGATGAACTCGAGATAGTCGAGCTGCTGCAACAGGAAATGCGACGGGTCGTAGTTGATGTTGCAGCGCTTGTGGCCGCCGACCGCGTCGAGGAACATCTCGAAGGTGGCGCCGTCGAACACGTCCTCTGAAGGATGGATCTCGTAGCCGACATCGACCCCATTGTCCTCATAGACATCGAGGATCGGCTTCCAGCGCTTGCCGAGTTCGCCGAAGGCTTCCTCGATGAGGCCGGCCGGGCGCTGCGGGAACGGATAAAGGTAAGGGAAAGCGAGCGAGCCGGTGAACGACACCGAGGCGTTCAGCCCGAGATTGCGCGATGCCTTGGCGCCGAACTTCATCTGCTCGACAGCCCATTTTTGCCGTGCCGTGGGATTGTTGTGCACCGATGGCGGCGCAAAGCCATCCATCTGCGCGTCATAGGCGGGATGCACCGCGACCAGTTGCCCCTGCAGATGCGTCGACAATTCGGTGATCTCGACGCCTGCATCCGCGCAGACGCCTTTCACCTCGTCGCAATAGGCCTTCGACGACGCCGCCTTCTCGAGGTCGAACAGGCGCGCGTCCCAAGTCGGGATCTGCACGCCCTTGTAGCCCAGCCCCGCTGCCCATTTGGTGATGGAACCCAGCGAATTGAACGGCGCGGCGTCGCCCGCGAACTGCGCCAGAAACAGGCCGGGGCCCTTCATCGTCGTCGGCATCGGCATCCTCCCTCGTTTGTTTTCGCGACCAAGCATAGCGCCTATTGAAATGAGGGCCAGCCTGTTTGGTCAACCCTATCGGCGTCTACGCATTGCGCCATTCTGGTATTACCAAATCTCGGAATTCGGTCAAGCGGCCGAAAACCGCGGAGGCGAGCCGAGCTTGCAAACAGATAAGTGGAATTACCACGTAAAATCAGACTATTGCTCGGCTGATAGAGCTTCAGCCGCCCACTTGTTGCCGTGCATGAAAATTTGCTGTAGAGGTCATGGAGGGCCCAATTGGTCGAACCAGTTTCGAGGAAAATGCTGGCAACGCCTTGGGGAGGAATCATACGCCCGCCTCTGCTGGAGGCGTCGCGGGGTAGAATGTGACAGGCGAATTCTGGGAAGGATAGACCATGCATCTTTCGACTCACAATTGGATGCGGGCGGAACCGCTGGAGGTGACGCTCAAGCGCATCAAGAAATTCGGCTACGAATCGATCGAGATTTCCGGCGAGCCCGAGCAGTACAAGACCAAGGAGACGCGCGCGCTCCTGAAGGAGCACGGCATCCGCTGCTGGGGCTCGGTGACTCTGATGCTCGGCGAGCGCAATCTCGCCGCCAGGGACCAGGGCCAGCGCGAGCGGTCCGTCCAATACGTCAAGGACGTGCTCACCATGGTCAGCGAGCTCGATGGCGAGATCATCACGCTGGTGCCCGCAACCGTCGGCAAGGTCGTGCCGGACGGCACCGAGGCGGAGGAATGGGGCTGGGTGGTCGATGCCACGCGCGAATGTTTCAGCCATGCCAAGAAGGTCGGCGTCAGGATCGCCGTCGAGCCGCTCAACCGCTTCGAGACCTACCTCTTCAACCGCGGCGCTCAGGCGCTGGCGCTCGCCGATGCGGTGAGCCCCGAATGCGGCGTCTGCCTCGACGCCTACCATATCCACATGGAGGAATTTAACGTCTATGACGCGATCCGTCAGGTCGGAAAGCGCCTGTTCGATTTCCATGTCGCTGACAACAACCGCTTCGCAGCCGGCCTTGGCCAGATCGACTGGCCGAAGATCGTGCGCACGTTGAAGGAAGTCGGCTATGACGGCGCGCTGACCAACGAGTTCGTCGCGCCCGTCGACCGCACGCCGGCGGCGCCCTATCCGGAGATGGTCGAGCGCAATCCGGTCGACATCTCGCCCGAGCAGCTCAAATTCATCCAGGACCACGGCTCCAGCGTGCTCACGGAAAAATTCTACACCGACCAGATGCGCATCACCGCCGAAACGCTGCTGCCGCTGATCAAGTAGAAACCTGTCCCTTCCACCCGGCGGGCGGAGGGGCCGAAGGGAAAACATGCGCATCAAAAGCGTCCAGGCCTGGTGGGTTCGTATCCCGATCGAAGTGGCGAAGCAGCATCGCAGCGACTTCGGTCAGGTGACGACGTTCGACGCCGCCATTCTGCGCATCGAGACCGCTGACGGCCTTGTCGGCTGGGGCGAGGGCAAGAACGCCGCCGGCAGCGCCGGCAGCTATGGCGCGCTCGTCCATATGCTCAACCACGAGATCGGCCCGCAGCTGATCGGTTGCGATCCGGCCGACATCGGCATCATCTGGGAAATGCTCTACAACGGCGTGCGGCATGAGACGGCGGCGCATGCCGGCCATGCCATGCCGCAGCTGGCGCGGCGCGGCATGAGTGTGGCGGCGATCAGCGCCGTCGACATCGCGCTCTGGGACATCCTCGGCAAGTCGCTGGGGCAGCCGGTTTGGCGGCTGCTCGGCGGCCGCAAGGTCGAGCGCATGCAGGCCTATGCCTCGGGCGGCTGGGCCTCAGCCGACACCATCGGCGAGCAGTTGACATCCTACATCGCCAAGGGCGGCTTCAAGGCGCTGAAGATGCGCATCGGCGCCATGGACGGCGCCCCACATGTCTCGGCCGCGCGCGTGCGCGCCGCAAGGCAGGCGATCGGGCCGGATGTCGATCTGATGGTCGACGCGCACGGCACCTATACCGTCGCCGAGGCCAAGCGCTTCATCAACCTCACCGCCGATCTCGACCTTGCCTGGTTCGAGGAACCGGTGACCGCCGACGATAAGCCGGGCATGGCCGACGTGCGCGCCTCGGGATCGACGCCGATCGCCACCGGCGAAAGCGAGGCGACGCGCTATGCCTTCCGCGATCTGGCTGTGCTGAAGTCGGCCGACATCTTCCAGCCGGATCCCGCCTTCTGCGGCGGCATTAGCGAGGCGATGAAGATCGGCACCATCGCCAGCGCCTTCAACCTGCGCTTCGCGCCGCATCTATGGGCCGGCGCGCCCTGCTTCTTTGCCGGGCTGCATGTGTGTGCCGCCTCGCCCGCCAGCTTCACCATTGAATATTCGCTCGGCGCCAACCCGATGATCCACGACCTCGTCGAGGAGACTGTCGAGGCGAAGGACGGTATGATAGCGATCCCTGAAAAGCCTGGATTGGGATTCACCATCTCCGAGCGATTCCTGGAGGCGCACGCGCAACGTATTTGACGATGAAAGAAAAGAACCTTCTCGCGGAACTCGCCGCCTATCTCTTTTCCAACTCGGACAAGGAGTCCGGCCGCACGCCCTCCGAGCGAGAGCTGGCGGAACATTTCGGCGTCAGCCGCGGCCAAATTCGCGAGGCGCTGGCCATCCTCGAGGCCATGCGCATTGTCGTGCGGCGCGCCAAATCCGGCATCTATATCGACACCAAGCAGGCGAGCGTGGAAGCGCTGGCGCTGTTCGCCCGCGCCGGCCTGCCGCTCGATCCGGTGCAGATCTACGAAACCGTCGAGCTGCGCAAGATCCACGAGATCAAGGCGGCCGAGCTTGCCTGCTCGCGCGCCACCGAGGAGAACTTCGAGCGCCTGCGCGAAATCCTGAAGGCTTCCGAAGAGCGCATCGCCGCCGGCGAAGGCCTCGCCAAGGAAGACCGCGAGTTTCACCTCGAGATCGTGCGCGCGACCAAGAACAGCGTCTTCCACAACATCTGCAGCGTCTATTACCTGATGGGCGAGCAGCGCCTGCCGATCTATTTCAACGATCCCGAACGCTCCGTGCGTTCGCATGCCGAGCATATCCAGATCTACGAAGCGCTGTTGCGCCGCGACGGCAACCTCGCCCAGGCCCTCATGAATGCCCATTTGCAGGGCGCCGAGAGCTACTGGAAGGGGATCATCGAAGGCCGCGGAATGGAGCCGAAAAGCGCGGCGCTCGAAAAGGCTTAAGCAATTCCAGGAAGGTGTGGACCGTCAGGTTCGGCACCTTCGCCGTAGCCTTCCGTCCGAAACTGCGTCAACCCGCAGAAACAGGGCAGTTCTCCGTTTCCGTGAAACGGCGAAATGCGCTTGAGCATTTTGCAGCCAGACGTTTAGCTTGGCATCGCACAAATGCGGAAATGGAACCCCATGCGCAAGATCCTGTCGACGCATCCGCTGCACCCACGCGCCACGGCGATGCTGGCCGGCGCCGGGCGGCTTGCGATCGCTTCCGCGCTCGATCCCAAGACGCTGACCGCTGAGGCCCGCGACGCCGACATCGTCATAGTGCGCGCGCCGCTGCCGCCGGAGCTGTTTGCGGGTGCTTCGAGCCTGCGCGCCGCGATCCGCCACGGCGCCGGACTGGACATGATCCCGGTCGAGGCCGCGACCGCCGCCGGCGTGCTAGTGGCGAACGTGCCCGCCGTCAACGCCCGCTCGGTCGCCGAGCATGTGATGTTCACCGCCCTTGCGCTGCTGCGGCGCTTCCGCGTGATGGACCGCGACCTGCGCGCCAAGGGCTGGCTTGCCGGCCGCGAGCACGCCAACTCGACCAGCGAGCTGGCCGGCAAGACCATCGGCATCCTCGGCCTCGGCGCGGTCGGCCAGGCTGTCGGCCACATCGCCGCGCACGGCTTCGACCTTAATGTCGTGGCGACCACGCGCAGCCTGCGCCCCGCGCCCGAGCGTGTCGGCTTCCTGTCGATCGATGCGCTGGTCGAGCAGAGCGACATCATCGTGCTATGCTGCCCGCTGACGCAGGAAACGCGCGGCCTCATAAGTCGCGAGCGCATTGCCCGCATGAAACCCAACACGCTGCTGATCAATGTCTCGCGCGGCCCGGTGGTGGATGACGAGGCGCTGATCGAAGCCCTGCGTGCCGGCCGCATCGGCGGCGCTGCGCTCGACGTTTTTGCGACCCAACCGCTGCCGCCGAACCATCCCTATTTCGGCTTCGACAACGTCATCGTCACCCCGCATATGGCCGGCATCACCGAGGAATCGATGATGCGCATGGGTGTCGGCGCCGCTGGCGAGGCCTTGCTGGTGCTCGCCGGCAAGCTGCCCGTCAATCTGCGCAATCCGGAAGTTATCGAGCACTATCGCCGGCGTTTTCCGGTCGGCGAATAGTTCCGCGGCGAGCATCGCGACGGTGTAGACCTGAGATGCGGGCCAGCCTTTCCGGACTTGCATCCTGATGGCCTGCGCAGTCACCGGCCAAGCAAAGCCTCGACCGCGGCGGCAATGCGCAGCAGATGACTGTCATGCCCATGCTTGCCCACCAGCATCAATCCGGCCGGCAGGTTCGTGCCGGGCATCGGCAGCGAGATCGCGCAAAGGTCGAACTGGTTGGCGACCTGCGTGTTGCGCAAGAGCAGTCCTTCCGTCTTGTCGCGCAGAGCTTCGTCGCCGGCCATGGCGGAGATGGACGGCGCGACCATCGGCACGGTCGGCAATGCCAGAACATCGACCGTCTCCAGCCGTTGCGCCATGGCCGCCACAAGCTCGGCGCGCCGGCAGATCGTCCGGATGTAGGCCGAGGCAGGGACAGCCAGCGCGCGCGCCAATGGCCCGGTGACATGCGGATCGACCGGCACAGAGGCGCCGCCCGCCAGCCAATCGGCATGCACCTCCGCGCCTTCCATGGACGCGATCGTCCCGCGCCTGGTTGCTGCGCGCATCTCGGCGATAAGATCGTCGATGGACAAATCGGCGGCGCGGGCGCCGGCTCGTCCGATCCTGTCGATGCAGGCCTCGAAAGCTTCGGCGACCTTCGCCTGCGTTTCGCCGAACAAGACGCCGCGTGGAATGCCGACGCGGAGGCCGGCGAGCGAGCCCGGCTGAGGACCGGCGGGCTCCTGTCCCGCCATGATCGCATCGGCGATCGCGCAATCGGCGACGCTGCGGGCAAGCGGACCGATGGAATCCAGCGTCATCGACAGCGGAAAGGCTCCCGTCAAAGGCACGCGCCGCGCCGTCGGCTTGAAGCCGACAACGCCGTTGAGCGAGGCGGGGATGCGCACCGAGCCGCCGGTGTCCGAACCGATCGAGATGTCGCTTGTGCCCTCGCCGATCGCAACGCCGGCTCCAGATGACGAGCCGCCCGGGATCAGGCCGAGATCGGCAGTGTTGCCCGGTGTGCCGTAATGCGGATTGTCGCCGATCGCGGTGAAGGCGAACTCGGTCATGTTGGTCTTGCCGAGGATGACCGCGCCCGCCTGGCGCAGCCTTTGCACGATCGCTGCGTCCCGCGCCGCCGGTTCGGCGCTGGCGCGGATCAGCGATCCGGCCGCTGTCGGCTCCCCGGCGACGTCGAACAGATCCTTGATTGAAACGATGCGCCCGTCGAGCGGCCCAAGGCTGACGCCGGCCTTGCGGCGGGCATCGGACGCATCGGCGGCTGCCCGCGCGGCCCCGGCATAGAGCTTCGTAAAGACCTTCTCGTCGGCCGCACGATTGGCAAGACGTGACAGGATGATTTCGAGACGGTCGCGGATGGATTGCATTTTCGATGTCGGGCCTTGCAAAATTGCAACGTCTTTTAAGCGTGCGGCCTGGTCTTGGCCGGCGAAGAGATAACCCGGCAAGTGTGCCTTTGCACCCTGCCAGCGATGGAAAGATGCTGATGCTGTACAAAGGCAGCTGCCACTGCGGCAAGGTGGCGTTCGAGGTCGAGGGGGAGATCGGCGGCGCGGTGCGCTGCAACTGCTCGATCTGCCGGCGCAAGGGCGCGCTTTTGTGGGCCGTGCCGCATGAGAAGCTCAATCTGGTCGCCTGGGGCGACGACCTCGGCCGCTACACCTTCGGCAAGGCTCAAATCGCGCACCGCTTCTGCCGCACATGCGGCATGCACCCCTTTGCTGAGGACGTCGGCCAGGGCAACGAACGGTCCGCCTATATCAACATCAACTGCCTCGACGATGTTGATATCACCGCAATCGAGGTGTTCGAGTTCGACGGCCGCTCGGCTTGAAGCCAATTAACGGCCCGACGCTCCTAAGAGCCGCCGGGGCCGATACTCGCGAGGGCGAGCGGGCTGGCCTATTCGGCGGCCGGTTGGGCCCCATCAGGAAGGCCACAGCGCCGCGAGCAAGTCAGCAGGCTAAGACTTCTATCCGGCGTGCCGCAGGCTCACGCCGCTGCCTTTATCGAACATCACCACCTTGTCGGGGTTCCAGGCAAAGCGCACCGGCTCTTCGATAGCCACGTCGGTCCTGGCCGGCACCGTGGCCCGCAGCATCGTGTCGCCGACCCTGAGCGTCAGGATCTTTTCCACGCCATGGTTCTCGACATCGTGCACGCGTGCCTCGACCGGAGCCCCGCTCTCCAGATAGACGTCCTCCGGACGGATGCCGAAGACGAGCGGGCGACCGTCGGCCGCGCCGCTCGTCCTGCCCCCGCCAAAGCTCTTGGCGCCAATTGTGAGCGGCAGTTCGAAATTCACCGGCGCCATCACCGCGCGGTCGTCGACCAGCCTGCCGTCGATGAGGTTCATCGGCGGCGAGCCGACGAAGCTCGCGACATAGGTGTCGCGCGGATTGTTGTAGATCTCATGCGGCGTGCCCGTCTGCACGATGCGGCCATGGTTGAGCACGCCGACCTTGTCGCCCATCGACATGGCCTCGATCTGGTCGTGCGTGACGAACAGGAACGTGGCGCCGAGTTGCATCTGAAGGTTCTTCAACTCCGTGCGCAGCGCTTCGCGCAGCTTGGCGTCGAGCGCCGAGAGCGGCTCGTCCATCAGGAACACGCGCGGCTTGCGCACGATGGCGCGGCCGATCGAGACGCGCTGCATCTCGCCGCCGGAAAGCCGGTCGGTCTTGCGGTCGAGCAGATGTTCGATCCTGAGCGTGCGGGCGGCGCGCGCGACACGGTCCTTGATCTCGGCATCCGGCAGCCGGCGGATCTTCGGCTTCAGCGGAAATTCGAGGTTCTGCCGCACAGTGTAGCGCGGATAAAGCGAATATTGCTGCAGCACCAGCGCGACGTCGCGCTCGGCCGCGCCCCAGTCGGCGACGTCGACGCCGTCGATGAGAACCTGCCCCTCGGTCGGCTTATCCAGTCCGGCGATCAGGCGTAGCGTCGTCGTCTTGCCGGCGCCGGTCTCGCCAAGCAGCACGAAGAACTCGCCGTCGGCTATGTCGAGGTTCAGACCCGTCAGCGCGGTGTGGCTGCCGTATTTCTTGGTGATGTTCTTCAGTTCGATATGGGCCATTACAGCCTTACTCCCAGCGACTTGCCGCTTGCCGTGTCGAAAAAGTGCGCCTGCTCGGGATCGATGCGGACATGGACTTTCTCACCGGGGCCCGAGACGTAGCCCGCCTTGGTGCGGGCGCGCAGCATCGTGGAGCCGAGCCTGAGATCGACAATATCGAAGGACCCGAGCGGCTCGATGATGCTCGCCTCGACTGGCATGTAGCCGGGCGCCGCATCGTGCCGCACGAGTACGCCCTCCGGGCGGATGCCGAGCGTCAGGCCGCCATTGGCTGCATGACCGTTGAGCTTGGACAGGAGCTGGCGCGGGAACTCGAAGCCAGCCGGCGCATCGCCGACGGTTACGGAGGCAGTGCCCGCCTGATCCGCGACATTGACCTCGGCGATGTTCATCACCGGGCTGCCGACGAACTGCGCCACGAACAGGTTTGCCGGATGCGAATAGACCTCATCCGGCGTTCCGACCTGCTGGATGAAGCCTTCATGCATGATGACGATGCGGTCGGCGAGGCTCATCGCCTCGATCTGGTCGTGCGTGACATAGATCGTGGTCGACCCCTGCTTGACGTGCAGGCGCTTGATCTCGGCGCGCATCTCCTCGCGCAGCTTGGCGTCGAGCGCGCCTATCGGCTCGTCCATCAGCATCGCCTTCGGGCGCCGCACCAGCGCACGACCGATGGCCACGCGCTGCATGTCGCCGCCCGAGAGCGCCGACGGCCTCTTGTCGAGCAGATCGGTGATGCGCAGGACCCGGGCGACCTCGCGCACGGACTTGTCGACTTCGCCGCTGCTCATGCGCATTGCACGCAGCGGAAAGGCGACGTTCTCGAACACCGTCATGTGCGGGTAGAGCGAGAAGGACTGGAACACCATGGCGATGTCGCGGTCCGCCGCCTTGAGGTGCTGCACCGGCTTACCGTCGATCAGGATGTCGCCCTGGTCGACCGTCTCCAGCCCTGCCACGGCGCGCAGCGTCGTGGTCTTGCCGCAGCCCGACTGGCCGAGCAGCACGATGAACTCGTTGTCGGCGATGGCCAGGTTCAGATTATGGATGACCTGGACGGCACCGAAGAATTTCTCGATGCCGCGAAGTTCGATCTGCGTCACTGGCGGGCTCCCTCATGCGTCGCGGCGCCGGTTTCCTCGCTCTGCTCCGGTGCGATCTTGGACGTGATGTTGAAGCCGATCAGCCCGATCAGGATGATCGTCACACCGTATGAATGCAGGCCGAGGCTCCATGGTTGGCAGAGCGCTACGATGCCCAGCACCATGAGGATTTGCGAGGCCGGCAGCAGGTACTTCTCGTTGGTGGAGCGAAAACTCATTTGCGGATTGCTCCGAACGTCACGCCGCGAAGCAGATGGTTGCGCAGCAGGAAGGTGAAGATTGCGACCGGCAACAGGAACAGGAAGGTACCCGCCGCGATCGTCGTCCAGTCCGGCAGGCCGGAGCCGATCTGCGAGGGGATGAAGGGTGGCGCCGTCTGGGCACGCCGGTTGGTCATGATCAGCGCAAAGGCGTATTCGTTCCAGGCAGTGATGAAGCAGAACACGGCAGTCGCCGCGATGCCGGTCGCCGCCTCCGGCAGCACGATCTTGAAGAAGGCCTGCATGCGCGTGTAGCCGTCGACGAGTGCCGCCTCCTCATACTCCTTCGGGATCTCGTCCATGAAGCCCTTCATCAGCCAGACTGAGAAGGAAAGGTTGAAGGCGACGTAGAGGATGATCAGGCCGATATGCGAATCGTTGAGGCCGACCATCCGGTACATCAGGAACATTGGGATTGCGACCACCACCGGCGGCAGCATACGGGTCGACAGGATGAAGAAGAGCAGGTCCGCCTCGCCCGCGATCTTGAAGCGTGAGAAGCCATAGGCGGTAAAGGTTCCCATGCCCACAGCCAGCACCGTGCTGATCACAGCCACGATCAGGCTGTTCATGAACCGGTCGGGATATTGCGAAAGCTGCACGTCCTTGCCGACCTTGAGAACCCGCTCACCGCCGTCATAGATGCGTTTTTCCCACCAGGGCGCGGCATCGTAGACTTGCGGATCGACGGGCTTCTGCATCTGCACGCGCTTGGTGAAGAGCCGCACGAACGGCGTCACCTCAGGCTCGAACAGCACGGTGGGCGGGACGCTGACGGCGAGCTCCTTCGGCTTGAAGGCCGTCGAGGCGATCCAGTAGATCGGTGCCAGGAAGATCAGCGTCGCGATCAGCACCGCGGCGATGGCGATGCGGTTGAAGGCGACCTCGGAAGAAGTGCGGACGGCGGCCATGTCAGCGCTCCTTCACCTTGTTGAGATACTTCACGTAGAGGTTGGTGATCGCCAGCACCATGATCAGCACGATGTAGGCCAGCGCGCAGGACTTGCCCGTATCCCACTGCTGGAAGGCCTGCTTGTAGAGCCGGATCGCGATCAGCTCGGCGGTCGGCTGGGTGGTCATGGTGTAGGCAATGTCGAAGGTCTTGAAGGCTTCCATGGTGCGGAAGATCAGCGCGATCAGAAGGATCGGCGAGACCAGCGGCAAGGTGATGCGAGTGAAGGTGTACCACCACCCGGCGCGGTCGATCGCGGCCGCCTCGTAGAGATGCTGCGGCACGGCCGAGAGACCGGCGAGCGACAGCAGCATGACGAAAGGCGACCACATCCAGATATCGGTGATCGCGACCGCGTAGAGCGCGCTGTCGGGATTGGACAGCCAGGCGAAGTCGCCAAGGCCGAAGACATAGTTGATCGGTCCCCAGGACGGGCTGTAGAGCAATTGCCAGAACAGGCCGACGACCGCCGCCGACATCATCATCGGCAAGAGCAGCAGCGTGGTGATCAGGCCCTTCATCGGAAAGCTGCGGTTGAGCAGAAGCGCAAGGCCGAAGCCGACGATCATCTGCCCAGCCACCGAAACGATCACGTATTTGGCGGTGATGACGAAGTTCGACCAGATATGATCGTCGCTCAGCAGCTCACGATAGTTCTGCAAGCCGACGAACTGCCAGGGTTCGCTGCGGTTCGCGGCGAAGTTCGTGAAGGAGTAGCCGAGCGAATAGATCAGCGGGAAAATGTTGAAGACGATCAGAAAAACCAGCGTCGGGATGATGAACAGGTTGCGGATGGTCAGATCGGACCAGCCGCGAGCGGCGGCCCTGGACGCTGGATCAAGATTGGTAAGGGCTACCGAAGCCAACTTTGTCTCCTGAAAACAGGAATGCCGGAGGGGGAAACCTCCTCCGGCATTCTGACTGCGATACTTACTTGTAACGATTGTATTTGGTGAAGGTCGCCTTCCAGTCGGCGGCCGTCTTGTCGAGCGCCTCCTGGGCGGTGCCCTTGCCGCCGACCACGAACGGATAGATGTTCTGATTCAGCTGATCGAGCACTTCGGCGTATTCAGGCGTTGCCCAGAAGTCCTTGACCATGAACATCGTGTCATAGAACGCCTTGTTGTAGGGCGTCGCGTTCTGGAAGGCTTCGGACTTCAGCACGGCCTGGCTGCAGGTGTAGCCGCCGAGCTCGGCCCACTTCTTCTGGGTCTCGTCCTTGATGAACCACTCGAGGAACTTCATCGCCTCGTCCTTGTTCTTCGAATACGAGACGACCGAGATGCCCTGGCCGCCGAGCGCGGCGAAGCGCTTGCCGTCCGGGCCGGCCGGATTGGCGAAGAAGCCGGTGACGTCGGCATAGGGGTTGGTGGCCTTGTTCACCAGCGGCGGGAAGAAGGCGAAGAAGTTCATGCTCATCGCTGCCAGGCCGCCGGTGATCGCCTGGTTGTCTTCCACGAAGAAGGTCTTGCCCCAGCCCGGAGGCGTGAACTTGTAGAGTTGCTTGTACATGTCGAGGCCGGCGGCGGCTTCCTTGGAGTTGGTGATGCCGTCGACCTTGTAGGTCGCGTAGTCGCCGAGATCGCCGCCATAGCTGAAGATGGCGCTTTCGACGCCCATCGCCATCGCGTCATAGGAATTGTCGGTGTAGATGGCCACGCCGTACCGCTTCTGGTCCGGACGGTGGAAGAACTCGGCGATGTCGCGCAGCTGCGCATAGGTCGTCGGCACCGCGAGGTCGTAGCCGTATTTGGCCTTGAAGGCTTCCTTCTCCTTCGGGTCCTCGAACCAGTCCTTGCGATAGGACCAGCCGATCGCGTCGCCTTCCAGCGGGATCGCCCAGTATTTGCCGGAACCGCCCGGATACTCGGCGTAATACTTGATGGTCGCGGGCGCCATCACGTCGCCAAGCTTGTGCTGGTTGAAGAAGTCGGTCAGGTCGACATAGTGGCCTTGCGTCGAACCGGCGCCCAGCCATTGCGAGTCGCCGACGACCATGTCGTAGGCATCGCCATGCGCGTTGAACTCGGTGAAGGCCTTGGTCTGGAAGTCGGGCCACGGCGTCGTCTGAACGGTGACCTTCACGCCGGTTTCGGCCGTGTAGTCGTTGACGAGTTCCTGCAGATAGTTCGCCGGGTCCCATTCCGCCCAGAAGATGGTGAGTTCTTTATCCTGCGCGCGGACGGATGTCCCGCAGGCAAGCGCCAGCCCAATACCAGCAATCACGCTGGTCATAATCTTGCGCATAGTTTTCCTCCCTTGTGCGCATTCTACCGTCTCATGCGAGCCGGCGGCGAAGCCGGCCTTGGTAGTTCCTCCTGTGATGGCACCTCTCCGGTCCAGGCCTTCCACCCTGTCGGAAATGGATCGCAGCCTTCACTTTGATCCGCTTTATCGGTCCTAAATCTGGTATTACCAATTCCCGCTTGACGTCAAGCGCTTTCTTGGGAGGCTAGGCGCAGACGAACGAGCCCACCATTATGGCATCTGCCTGTTTTCCCTTGTTTTTCCTACTCCTTGATACGCCGATCCCTTGTGAGGGCCAGCTCACCCCATTTAACATTCAAAATCGTCCCCACAATCTGGTCGAACCAGATTTATCCGATCGTCGCCCCAGGCGCCGCAGCCATTCCTGCCGATTTCGCCTCCGATTCCGCCATTGCGGCGCGCACCAGCGCGCCTGCCGCCCACTGCGCGACCGACATCATCTCGGCGCTGTTCAGTCCCCAGATGTCCTTCAGCACCGTGACCACCTCGACGCCGAACATCAGCGACAGCGCCTGGGCAAGGCGCGTGAGCTGGCGCGGCTTCAGGCGTCCCTTGAGCGGCGCGATCGCATCCTTCAACAGGTCGACGCGATGACCGCGAATGAAGGCCGGCTCGGACCCGAGCGTGCCCGCCTGGCGCCGCGCCCATTGGTCGAGGGACAGTTTCAGCGCCGCTTTGAAGGTCGCCTCGAAGGCTTCGATGCGCGGCATCGCGGTCGCGAACAGATCTGCCACGCGCCGCTCGGCATCGTCGGACGTCGACTTCCAGGTAAGGATAGGGCCGAGCCCTTCATCGACCACGGCCTGCACCAGCGCCGCCTGGCTCGGGAAATACCGGTAGGCGGTGGCGCGCGACACCTCTGCCGCCTCCGCGACCTCGCTGACCGAAGGGGTCATGCCTGATTGCATCAGCCTCGTCGCCGTTTCCAGCATCAGCCGCTTTGTGCGGGCGCGCGGCCCCTTCTCGGCGGCCGGCGCCTGTGCGGCGTCATCGATGGAGGCGGCTTGTTGACGTGAGACATCCATATCAATACGATACGCGCGTCTCAAAAATTTGCAATGGCGCAATGCCGGTCAATAACGGGTCCCCACCAGCGACGAGGCTTTAGCCTAGGAGCTTGAGGGTGGGGCAAAAAAGGCCGGCGGCAAAGCCGGCCATGCCGGACGGGGAACCGCGGATGAAGCGCATCTATGTGATCGGCACCGCCGACACCAAAGGCGAGGAACTCGCCTTCCTGGCCGATGCCGTCGCCAAGGCCGGCGGCGCGGTCGTCCGTGTCGATATCGGCACGCGAGGCGCGACCGTCCCGGTGGATATCTCTGCCAGCGAGGTCGCCGCGCATCATCCCAAGGGAGCCGGCGCTGTTCTCGGCATCGACGATCGCGGCACCGCCGTTGCCGGCATGGGCGCGGCCTTCGCCAATTTCATCCAGTCACGTGACGACATCGCCGGGGTGATCGGCATCGGCGGCGGCGGCGGCACCTCGATCGTCACCGCCGGCATGCGGGCGCTGCCGCTCGGCCTGCCGAAGATCATGGTCTCGACATTGGCCTCCGGCGATACCGCGCCTTACGTCGACATCTCCGACATCATCATGATGCCGTCGGTCACCGACATGGCGGGACTGAACAGGCTCTCCCGCATTGTGCTGCATAATGCCGCCCAGGCGATCGCCGGCATGGCCGCGAAGCCCGCCTCGGCCGCCGCCGGCAAGCCGGCGCTGGGACTCACCATGTTCGGCGTCACCACGCCCTGTGTGACGGCGATCGTCGACCGATTGCGCCCCGACTATGACTGTATGGTCTTCCACGCCACCGGCACTGGCGGCCGCTCGATGGAGAAGCTCGCCGACAGCGGTCTGATGGCCGGCGTCATCGACATCACCACGACCGAGGTGTGCGATTTCCTCTTCGGCGGGGTGCTGCCGGCGACCGAGGATCGCTTCGGCGCGATTGCGCGCACGAAATTGCCCTATGTCGGCTCGGTCGGCGCGCTCGACATGGTGAACTTCTGGGCGCCGCCGACCATTCCGGAAAAATATCATGGGCGGCTCTTCTACGAGCACAATCCCAATGTCACGCTGATGCGCACCACGGCCGAGGAATGCCGCAAGATCGGCGAATGGATCGGCGGCCGTCTCGCCCGATGCGAAGGTCCGGTCCGCTTCCTGATCCCGGAGAAGGGCGTATCGGCGCTGGATATCGAAGGCGGCGCCTTCTTCGACACGGAGGCCGATGCGGCACTGTTTGACGCCATCGAACGCACGATCGAGCCGACCAGGAACCGCACCGTGACGCGCCTGCCGCTGCATATCAACGACCCCGCCTTCGCCAAGGCCGCGGCGGAGGCCTTCCTCGACATCGCCAAGAAGTGAGACAAGACAAGCATGGCTGCCATTCCGCGCAAAACGATCCTGGAAAAATTCCGCAACATGATCGCCGACGGCGTGCCGATCATCGGCGGCGGCGCCGGGACCGGCCTGTCGGCCAAGGCCGAGGAAGCCGGCGGCATCGACCTGATCATCATCTACAATTCCGGCCGCTATCGCATGGCCGGCCGCGGCTCGGCCGCCGGCCTGCTTGCCTACGGCAACGCCAACAAGATCGTCAAGGAAATGGCCTATGAGGTGCTGCCGGTGGTCAAGAAGACGCCGGTGCTGGCCGGCGTCAACGGCACCGACCCCTTTGTCATCATGCCGCTGCTGCTCGCAGAGCTGAAGACGATGGGCTTTTCCGGCGTGCAGAATTTTCCGACCGTCGGCCTGTTCGACGGCACCATGCGCCAGAGTTTCGAGGAGACCGGCATGGGTTTTGGCCTCGAGGTCGACATGATCGCCGAGGCGCGCAAGCTCGACTTGCTCACCACGCCCTACGTCTTCAACCCCGACGAGGCGCGCGCCATGGCACGTGCCGGCGCCGATATCGTCGTCGCCCATATGGGCGTCACCACCGGCGGCTCGATCGGCGCCACTTCGGCGAAAACGCTCGACGCCTGCGTCAAGGAAATCGACGCCATTGCCGATGCCGCGCGCTCGGTGCGCAAGGACGTCATCCTGCTTTGCCATGGCGGACCGATCTCGATGCCCGACGACGCGCGCTACATTCTCGAACGCTGCGAGGGCTTGCATGGCTTTTACGGCGCAAGCTCGATGGAACGGCTGCCGGCGGAAGCGGCGATCGCCAGGCAGACAGCGGATTTCAAGACGGTCGCGATCACGAAAAAGAAGGGATGAGGCAATGGCCGACAGGAGCAAGGTGTTCGTCTACCCGAAGGATGTCAGCGCCTTCGGCTTCGACTGGGGCAAGCTGTCGCTGACCGTCGCGCCGGAAGTGAACGGCGCGGAGCGCTTCTCCGGCGGTGTCGTCGACTTACCGCCGGGCAAAGGCCACACCCGCCACAACCATCCGGGCGCCGAAGAGATCATCTTCGTCATCTCCGGCAATGGCGAGCAGATGGTCGAGGACGAGAGCGGCAATCCTGTGGTGGCGAAAGTCGGCCCTGGCTGCACCATCTATGTGCCGGAAAGCCGCTTCCATTCGACGCTCAACACTGGCGACCAGCCGATGCAGCTGTTTGTTGTCTATTCGCCGGCTGGGCCGGAACTCGCGCTGCGAGAGCTACCGGACTTCAGGCTGCTGCCGGCTGGCAAATGATGATGTTTCCTTTTCCCCGTTCCAGCGCTGGTCGACCCCCACTCCGTCTCGGCTTCGCCGAGCCACCTCTCCCCCGATCGACGGGGGAGAGGAAAGGCGCCAAGCTTTTTGCCGTCAGCGCTGGCTCCTTTCCTTTCCCTCCGGAGGGGGGAAAGGTGGCGCTGCGAAGCAGCGACGGATTGGGGGAACCACCTGGCAATCAAGCCTCAGGTCGATCACTCACGCCAGTTACGGAAGATATGTGCATAGCGTAGCGCAACCGGGGAGAAGGTGCCCGAAGGGCGGATGAGGGGCAGCGCCGACCTTCTCCTTAAGAAATCCCGCCCCTGTTCCACCCACGCCCGCGATCACCGAACATCACATATCCGCTGTCCGTCACCGCGACCGTGTCCTCCAGCTTGATGAAGCCGCGTGTCGGATGAAGCATGGTGGTCTCGACCGACAGCACCATGTTCTTCTCCAGCGGCTTCGCCGTATAAGTACCCTCATAGGCGACCGGGTGATTGGTCATCAGGAACGGCGCCTCATGCGTGATCAACCCCATGCCGTGGGCGAAGAAATCCGTATAGGCCGCGACCTTCGAAGCCTTCAGCACACTCTCCGCATGCGCGATCATGTCGCCGCCAAGCGTGCCTGCCTTCACCTTGGAAAATGCCGCCTGTTGCACCGCCTCGATTTCGGCCAGAAGATCCTCCAGCTCGGCATCCGGCTCGCCGAGCACGCCCATGCGGCAGAGGTCGCCAATATAGCCGTGGTAATTTCCCCCGGAATCGATCGACAACACCTCGCCCTTCTTCCACGCCTGGCTGGACGCCGCGCGGTTGTGGCTGGAACCCAGCGTCAGCAGGCAATATTCGAAATGCGCGCCGCGATTGGTCTCCTCGCGCCTCAGCTGCTCGATGATGTCGGTCTTGCTCGTGCCCTCGCGCGCCCAGGCAATCGTCGCCAGCATGGAATCGGTGATCAGCTCTGAAGCAATGCGCAGCTGTTCGAGTTCCGCCTCGGTCTTGATGGCGCGCATACGCTCCAGCATGTCGGTCGCGTCGATCAGCTTTGCATCCGGCAGCGCCTTGCGGATCAGCGTGTAGGCATCCGACGGCAGGAAGGCCGGCTCGATTCCGATGCGGGCGGCTTGCTTGCCGATCTGTTTGAGATGCTCCACCGCCAGATTGGCGGCATCGAGCGTGCCCCAGCAGGCGGCATGCAAGGTCGGCGTCCAGAACGGATGATTCTGATGTTCGCCGCCTTCCATCTTGTTGCCGATATAGGCCGCATGTTCCGGCTCGCCCTTCTCGTAAAGGACGATCGGCAAATAGCGGCTGTGACCGATCGCATCCATCGCCGCGAAGAAGATGAACTTGTAGCCGCCGAGTAGATATTGCGTGTTGTGCTTGGAGGTGGCGAAGAGCACGTCGATGCCGGCGTCTTCCATCAGCCGATCCACCCGCGCCTGATCGAACGGGACATTGCTGACCTCGGTTTTGCCCGGAGCGATGTTCATCTTCCTCTCCCTGTTTTCATCGGCCGCAGGAGCGCCGAAAGTCATGATGTATGGCTGTTGGCCAAATCTGCATCTTTTTGGCCACTCTGGTCCAGCCAGAATTGATCACTTTCCCGCCAAAGCCGGTTTCCGTCCAAATCCCGATCACGCTTGTTTGTAATCTGGTCCTACCAGATGAGAGCATGAGAGCCTCCGTCGGCTGGCTGGTCCAGCGGACGGAAATTTCAAAGCCAAGCCATGATGCGCCAAATCCGTCTCTGGCGAAACCTTTGCCAAGGGCCATAATCACCGGATTGCCGCGCCTGCCACGGCGCGAAGAGGGGAGTTTGAGCGATGTCCGAATTGACGATTTCACGCCGCGGCCTATTGGCCGGCTCGGCGCTGCTGCTGGCCTCCACCGCGCTTCCGACCATCGGCCTTGCGCAGACGCCCAAGAAGGGCGGCCGGCTGATCGTCGCCGCGGATTCCGAACCGCGCAACCTCAATCCGGCGATCGTCGCCTCCAATGGCGTCTTCTTCATCTCCAGCAAGATCGTCGAGACGCTGGCCGAAGCCGCCTTCGACGGCAAGGACGGGCTGCAGCCGCGGCTCGCGCTTTCCTGGGAAGGTGCGGCCGACGGCTTGTCGGTGACCTTCAAATTGCGCGACGGCGTTAAATGGCATGACGGCAAGCCCTTCACCTCGGCCGACGTCGCCTTCTCGGCGCTGCAGATCTGGAAGCCGCTGCAAAATCTCGGCCGCACCGTGTTCAAGGACCTGGAGGCCGTCGACACGCCGGACGCCCTGACCGCAATCTTCAAGTTCGCCAAGCCGACCCCGTTCCAGCTGATCCGCAACGCGTTGCCGGCGCTGTCGAGCGTCGTGCCGAAGCACCTCTATGAGGTGGGCAAGATCGAGGAGAACCCGGCCAACAATGCGCCGGTCGGCACCGGTCCGTTCAAATTCGCCGAATACAAGGCGGGGCAATATTACCGGCTGACAAGGAACGACGCCTATTGGGGCAAGGACGAGCCCTATCTCGACGAGATCGTCTACCAGGTGCTCCCTGATCGCACGTCCGCCGCCGCGGCGCTCGAGGCGGAAGAGATCCAGCTCGCCGCCTTCTCCGCTGTGCCGCTCGCCGACCTCGACCGCATTTCCAAGGTGCCAGGCCTGAAGGTCATCACCAAGGGCTATGAGGGGCTGACCTACCAGCTCGTCGTCGAGATCAACCACCGCCGCAAGGAGCTGGCCGATCTGAAAGTGCGGCAGGCGATCGCGCATGCCATCGACAAGGATTTCGTCGTCAAGACGATCTTCCTTGGCTACGCCGCGACCGCAACCGGCCCGGTGCCGAAGAACGATCCGCAATTCTACACCGCCGACGTGCCGACCTATCCCTTCGACGTCGCCAAGGCCAATGCGCTGCTCGACCAAGCCGGCTACAAGCGCGCCGACGACGGCAAGCGCTTTGCGCTGAAGCTGTTGCCGGCGCCTTACTTCAACGAGACGAAGCAGTTCGGCGATTACCTGCGCCAGGCACTCGCAGCGATCGGCATCGACGCCGAGATCGTCAACAACGACTCCGCCGCGCACATCAAGGCCGTCTACACCGACCACGCCTTCGACCTCGCCGTCGGCCCGCCGGTGTTCCGCGGCGACCCGGCGATCTCGACCACCATCCTGGTGCAGAGCGGCATTCCCGACGGCGTGCCCTTCTCCAACCAGGGCGGCTACAAGAACACCGAGCTCGACGCGCTGATCGCGAAAGCATCGGAGACGCTGGATACAGCGGCCCGCACCGAGCTCTACAAGGAGTTCCAGAAGAAGGTGGCGGCCGACCTGCCGCTGATCAACGTCGCCGAATGGAGCTTCATTTCCGTCGCCCGCGATACGGTCGGCAACATAGCCAACAACCCGCGCTGGGCAGTATCGAACTGGGCGGACACCTATTTGGCCGGCTGATCTCCTTGCGGATCGGCTGCCGGGGTGCTCAGCTTTGAGAATGAGAGTTCCTTCGCGCCCCCCTCTGTCCTGCCGGACATCTCCCCCTCTTGGGGGGAGATTGGCAGTTCTCGCGCCTCGCTCATTTCTGCAGCGTCGAAAATTGGCGAAAGCCGATATGACGGCTAATCTCCCCCCTAGAGGGGGAGATGTCCGGCAGGACAGAGGGGGGCGCCGTAGAGCGCAACGTCCGTGGTTTGGCCTCAACCAGGCTTCGCCATGACCCGCGCCCTCCGCCTCCTGCGCCGCCGCGTCGTCGGCAGCGTCTTCGTGCTCCTCATCGTCGTCGTCGGCAGCTTCCTGCTGCTCGAAGCCGCTCCCGGCGACGCGGTCGACGCCTATATCGTCTCGACCGGCGGCGATGCCGGCATGATCGAACTGCTGCGCCACCGCTGGGGCCTCGACCAGTCGGAGCTGACGCGCCTCGCCAACTATCTCTGGGCGCTGCTGCATCTCGACCTTGGCCAGTCCGTCACCTTCTCGCGGCCGATCCGCGAAATCATCCTCGAACGCCTGCCGACCACGCTGATCCTGATGGGCAGCGCCACCGCGCTCTCCTTCGGCCTCGGCTCGGCGCTCGGCATCTATGCCGGCGCCAGACCCGGCAGCGTTCGCGACCGCTTCCTCTCCATCGGCTCGCTGGCGCTTTATGCCGTGCCCGGCTTCTGGCTCGGCCTGGTGCTCATCGTCGTCTTCGCCGTCGACCTGCGCTGGCTGCCGATCGGCGGCATCGAGACCATCGCCTCCGGCAAAACCGGGCTGGCACGCGCCGCCGACATCGCCACCCATCTCGTGCTGCCGGTGTCGGCGCTCGGCTTCATCTATCTGGCGCTCTATCTGCGCATGATGCGCGCCGGCATGGCCGAGGCTTGGCGGCAAGACTTTATCCTCGCCGCCCGCGCCAGGGGCCTGCCCCGCCGCCGCATCGTGCTTGCCCATGTTGCCCGCAACGCGCTTCTGCCATTGGTCACCATGCTTGGCCTGCAATCGGCGCAGATGCTGGGCGGCAGCGTCGTCATCGAAAGCGTTTTCGCCGTGCCGGGCCTCGGCCGTCTGGCGCAGGAAGCCGTCGCCGGGCGCGACACGCCGCTGCTGCTCGGCATCATTCTGGTGAGCGCCGTCCTGGTCGTCGTCATCAACCTTCTCGTCGATCTCGCCTACGCTGTCCTCGATCCGCGCGTCGGCGTCGGCGAGGCAAGCGCATGAACCGCCTGCATCGTTTCTTCCGCACGCCGGAAGCAATCGCCGGCGCAATCATCCTGGCCTTGCTCATTGTGATGGCGCTGGCGGCGCCGCTGCTGTTTCCCGGCGACCCGCAAGCGATCGCCGGACCGGCGCTGCTGCCGCCGTTCCAGGACTGGTCGCTGCCGCTCGGCACCGACCGGCTCGGCCGCGACGTGCTGACCGAGCTGTTCCATGGTGCCCGCACGTCGTTGGCGGTGGGGCTGGCGGCGGCTGCCGCGGCGCTCCTGATCGGCGCGGTCGTCGGCACTTTAGCCGGCTTCGCCGGCGGCCTGATCGACGACGTGCTGATGCGCATCACCGATGCCTTCCAGACCGTGCCGAGCTTCCTGCTCGCGCTCGCCTTCGTCAGCATCGTCGGACCTTCGCTCAGCGTCGTCGTCGCGGCGATCGCGCTCGGCGCCTGGACTGGACCCGCGCGGGTTGCGCGCGCGGAAGTGCTGTCGATCCGTGAGCGCGACTATGTCGCCGGCGCCCGCGTCATCGGCATGCATCCACTGGAGATTGCTTTTCGCGAGGTGCTGCCCAACGCGCTGCCGCCGGTGCTGGCGCTATCCTCGGTGATCGTGGCCGCCGCGATCCTCACCGAGGCCGCGCTGTCCTTCCTTGGCCTGGGCGATCCCAACCGCGTCACCTGGGGCGGCATGATCGCCGAAGGCCGCGCGGTGCTGCGCACCGCGCCTTTCCTGTCGGTCGTTCCCGGAATCGCGCTGGTGCTGACCGTGCTCGGCGTCTACCTCGCCGGCGAAGGCGTTGTGCAGAGCACCGCTCTGCGCAGGAGCCTGTCGTGACCACGCTGCTTTCGATTCGCGATCTTTCGGTGGGCTATCGGCGCGACAGGGCCGAGGCGCCGGCGCTGAAAGGCATCAGCCTGGATGTGAAAACCGGAGAGCGCCTCGCGATCATCGGCGAAAGCGGCTCGGGCAAGAGCACGTTGGCGCTGGCGGTTGCGGGGTTGTTGGCGAGGGGTGCCGTTGTGGGTGGAACGATCGAATGGTCAGCAAACCAACTTCAATCGTCTCATTCCGTCACACCCCCCTCTGGCCTGCCGGCCATCTCCCCCGCAAGGGGGGAGATTGGCGGTTCCGCTGTCGGCTCTCTTCCTGCAACGCTGGCGATTGGCGAAAGTGGAGATGACGGCCTGATCTCCCCCCTTGCGGGGGAGATGTCCGGCAGGACAGAGGGGGGTGCGAAGGATCGCCAGCCTCTGCACTTTCGACCCCTCCTCGGCCGTGACATCGGCTTCGTCTTCCAGGACCCCTCCTCAAGCCTCGACCCCGTGATGCCCGTCGGCAAGCAGATCGCCGAAGTCGTCCGCACGCATCTCAAGCTCAGCTGGCGAGACTCATATACGAAAGCCAAAACCCTCCTCGAACGCATCCGCCTCCCTCACCCGGACTCGGCCTTCCACACCTACCCGCACCAGTTGTCCGGCGGCCAGAAGCAGCGCGTGGCCATCGCTGCGGCAATCGCTGCTGGGCCGAAGCTGCTCATCGCCGACGAAGCGACGAGCGCGCTCGACACCATCGTCCAGGCCGAGATCGTCGCGCTGATCCGCCGGCTGGTGGCCGAGGACGGCATGACGCTGCTTTTCATCAGCCATGACATCGCGCTTGCCGCCACGCTTGCCGATCGCATCGCGGTGCTGCGCCAAGGCGAGCTGATTGAACTCGGCAAGACCCACCAGATCATCGAAGCGCCGCGCCATGCCTACACGCGCACCCTGCTCGACGCTCATCTCGGCCTCGACGCCGAGCCGCTGCTTGACCGGCAAGGCGCCTCGGCATGACCGTGCTTGCCGTCTCCAGTCTCGCCAAGCGCTACCGTCGCGGCGGAAAACCCTTCGCGGCGGTCGATGATGTGTCCTTCGAGATCGAGCCTGCGGAGACGCTGGCGCTCGCCGGCCCGTCCGGCAGCGGCAAGTCGACGATCGCGAGGCTGGTCTTGCGGCTGATCGAGCCCGATGCCGGCCGCGTCGACTTCGAAGGCGCGGACTTCCTCGCGCTATCCGGCGCCGCTTTGCGCGCGCGCCGCGCCCGTCTGCAGATGGTGTTCCAGGATCCGCTCGCAGCCTTCAATCCACGCGCCACCGTGGCGCGCGTGCTTGACGATCCGTTGCGCATCCATGGCATTGCCCCACGTGCGGGGCGCCCGCGCCGTATCGCGGCACTGCTGGAGCGCGTCGGCCTCGATGCCGGCCTCGCGGCTCGTGCCATCCATGAGATTTCCGGCGGCCAGCGCCAGCGCGTGGCGATCGCCCGCGCCATCGCCACGCGGCCGTCGCTGATCGTGCTCGACGAGGCGGTGTCGGCGCTCGATGTTTCGGTGCGCGGCCAGATCCTGGAATTGCTGCTCGACCTGCAAAGGCAGGAACGGATCGCGTATTTGTTCATTTCGCATGATCTCGGCGTCATCCGCGCCGTGGCGCATCGAGTAGTCATCCTCGACGCCGGCCGGATCGCCGAGAGCGGCGATGCCCGCGCCGTCCTCGCCAACCCGCGATCGGCGATCGGCAAGGCGCTGGTGGCGGCGACGCCAAAATTGACCAGGAACCGACCATGATCCCGCAAAGTGGGACCCGGTTTCGGGGCATGGTCAAACGACAAATCAGGACTCACCATGACCAATCCCGAAGCAGCCAGAGCCGAAAAACTGTCGCGCGAGCTCGATTCCGCCTTCCGCAATCGCGCCGATCTCTATCGTCTCTTCCTCGACGAGCTGACCGCCGAGCTTGGCGCCGAGAAAGCCGAGGCGTTAATGATCCGCACCATCGAGAAGCGCGGCCGGGAAGTCGCGGCTGCGGCTTTCGCCGATTTCGGCCCCAATGATGCGCCGGCGATCGGCGAGGCATTCCTCGCCGTCAGCCCGGATGGCGGGCGCATGTATCCGACCGATGTCGAGCGCGGGCCTGACCACATCGCCTTCAAGGTGAAGCGCTGCCCGCTGAAGGATGCCTGGATCGAGGCCGGCGTCGGCGAGGAGAAACTCGCCACGCTCTGCCGCATCGCCGGCGCCTTCGACCGCGCCCTGTTCGAGGCGACCGGCGTGCGCTTCGCCAATGTCACCTGGACGCCGGGTCATGGCTCCGGCTGCTGCCATATCGCGCTGACAAACCGCGACGCTTAACCTATTCAGCTCTCGGCAAACACGTGCAGCTCGCCGCCTGCCTCGTCGATCGCTGCGCGCATCTCGGCTGCCGGCTCGCTGTCGGTGACGACATCGGAAATCTCGCTCAGCGCGCAGACGCGTTCGAGGCCGCTGCGGCCGAACTTGTCGTTGGTCACGACAAGCATGGTCGACAGCGACCGTGCCATCATCGCGCGCTTCACCGCCGCAGCGCCCGAGATCATGTCGCTCGGCCCTTCGGCATTCAGCGCCGAGGCGCCGATGATGGCGACGTCGGCATTGTAGCGGCGCACGAACTCGACCGTGTCCTCGCCAAGCACGGCCGCCTCGCGGCTGTCATAGGTGCCGGGGCAAAGGATGACGCGGAAGCCCGGATTGGCCCCGGCCACCGAGGCGACGCCGACGGAGTTGGTGATGATCGTCAGGTCCCGGCCGTGTTGCGAAAGGCTGCGCGCGACCTCGTAGGTGGTCGATCCGCCGTCGATCATCACGATGCTGCCTCTCTCGATCAGTCCGGCCGCACCTCGTCCGACACGGGCCCGCTCCTCGACCATTGTGAGGCCGCGTTCGGCGATCACTGGTTCCGACGTCACCAGTGAAATGGTGGCGCCGCCATAGGTGCGGTTGATGAGCCCCGCATCGCCAAGCTCGATCAAGTCGCGGCGGATGGTCTCGCCGGCGACGCCGATGCGGCGCGCAAGCTTCGAGATGCGGATCGAGGCCGAGCGCCGAACCTCCGACAGGATCAACTCATGGCGCTCCTTCTTCGTCAGTCGGCCCGGCTCGATGTTCATCGCTCTTCCCTAGCTATGACACCGAAGGTTCGTCCCCGGCGCCGCCAGACATTAGCCACGCCGGGGAAAGGAAACCAGCGTCAGTGACGCAACCGATCGCGCATGGCATACCACAGCATGCCGAGCACATAGAGCGGGCCGCGCAGCGCCGTGCCGCCCGGGAAGGGCAGCGGCGTCAGCGCCGAGAACAGGTCGAGCCGCGAGGCATCGCCCGTGATCGCTTCCGCCAAGAGCTTGCCCGACAGCGTCGACAGGATGACGCCCTTGCCGGAATAGCCATGCGCGAAATAGACGTCGCCGTAATTCCCGACATGCGGCAGGCGCGACGTGGTGATGGACACCAGACCGCCCCAGGCATGGTCGATCCGGCAGCCCTTGAGCTGCGGAAAGGTCTTCTCCATATGCGGCCGCACGAAGCCGGCAATGTCGGCCGGCGCCGACGGCGTGTAGCGCTCGCCGCCGCCGAACAGTAGGCGTCCGTCCGCCGACATGCGGTAGTAGTTGACGACGAACAGTGTGTCCGAGACTGCGACATCGGCCGGGATGACATTGCGCTCGCCCAGAGGCTCGGTGGCGACGATGTAATTGCCGACCGGCATGATGCGGCTGTTGACGCGCGGCTCCAATCCCTTAAGCAGCGCATCGCCGGCCAGCACCACATGCCTGGCGCGGACCGAGCCCTTGTCGGTGAACACCCGGATGGAAGGTTCGCGCTCCAGCCGCACCGCGACCGAGTTCTCATGGATGACGACGCCGGCGGCGGTAGCGGCGCGGGCAAGCCCCAGCGTGTAGTTGAGCGGATGCATGTGGCCGCCGAGCCGCTCGAACACCGCGCCCTGATAGGGCGTGTCGACCATCTGCCGCGCCTCAGCCGCCGACAGGATCTCGACATCGGTGAAGCTCATCACCTTTGCGAGGCATTCGGCCTCTTCCTCGAAGTCGCACATATCCGAAGCGCTGACCGCGCCGACCAGATGGCCGGTCTGGCGCAAGTCGCATTCGATGCCGTGGCGCTCGATAATATCGAGCACCAGCCCAAGCGCCTCGAAAGCCAGATCGAACAGCGCCTTTGCCCGTTCCGCCCCAAAGCTTCTGACCAGGCCCCTGGCGCCCTTTCGCAGGCCGGGGATCATCTGGCCGCCATTGCGGCCCGAGGCGCCCCAGCCGATCTTGCCGCCTTCGAGCAGCACCACTTTAAGACCACGCTCGGCCGCATGCAGCGCCGCCGACAGACCCGTGCAGCCGCCGCCAACCACCACCAGATCGGCCTCGACATCGCCGGCAAGCGCCGGATGGTCGGGCGCCGGATTGGCGGTGGCGACATAATAGGACTTGTCGATGTCGAGACCGGAATTGAAACCTGTCGAACGCGAAGCCATGATCACACCTTGAGCAGCAGATGGTCGCGTTCCCAGGACGTCACGACGCTCTGGAACATGTCGAGTTCGACACTCTTCACGCGCAGATAGGTTTGGAAGAAATCCTCGCCGAGCAGCGCCCGCACGGGCTCGCAAGCGGCGAAACGATCAAGCGCTTCCTCCATCGTCTTTGGCAGTGTGCTCTTGCTCTTATAGGCGTTGCCGAAGGCCTCTTCGGAGCGCGCAAGCTTCTCCTCGATGCCGAGATAGCCGGCGATCAGCGAGCCGGCCATGGCAAGGTAGGGATTGGCATCCGCCCCCGGCAGCCGGTTCTCGATGCGGCGCGCGGCGCGGCCGCCCAGCGGCACGCGCAGGCCGCAGGAGCGGTTGTCGTGCGACCATTCGATATTGGCCGGCGCGCTGTGGCCGGGCCGGATGCGCCGGTAGGAATTCGCATGCGGCGCGAACAGCGGCATGATTTCAGGGATATATTTCTGCAGGCCGCCGATGAAGTGCACGAACATCTCGCTGTCCTCGCCGTCTCCGCCGGCAAACAAAGGCTCGCCCTTCCTGTCGACGATCGACATGTGCAGATGCATTGCGCTGCCCGCCTGCGCGGCGATCGGCTTGGCCATGAAGGTGGCGTGCATGCCATTGGCCTGCGCGATCTGCCGCGCCAGGCGCTTGAACAAAAGCACCTGGTCGGCAAGCGTCAGCGGATCGCCATGCACGAGATTGATCTCGAGCTGCGCCGTGCCGGATTCATGGATCAGCGTCTCCACCGGCAAGCCGGCGATTGCGGCATGTTCATAGAGCTGCCGCGTCACCGTTTCGAACTCTTCCATCGCCTGCATGTCGTAAGGATGCTGCACGTTTTCCGGCCGCCCGTTGCGCCCGACCGGTGCGGTCAAAGGCTGATCGGGGTTGGGGTTGGGCGCCGTCAGGTAGAATTCGAGCTCGGGCGCCATCACCGCCCGCCAGCCGCGCTGCTCATAAAGGTCGAGCACGGCTTTCAGCACATGGCGTGGCGAAGCCATCCACGGCCGGTCGTCCATGTGGAACGCGTCGGCGAAAACATAGGCTCGGCCCGCGCCTCCGGGCGCAAGACACAGGCTCGAAACATCCGGCACCATGCGCATGTCCGGATCCTGGTAGGCGAAGCCTTCGTCGATGGACCCGGAATAGCGGCCATCGATGGCGACCAGAAAGGCGCTGCTCGGCAGATAGAGCGCGCGGTCGTCGAGCGACTTCAGAAATTTGGCGACCGGCAAGGTCTTGCCGCGCAGCACGCCGTTGACGTCCGGCACGAAGCACTCGAGTTCGTTGATCGCATGCGTTTTCAGCCAGCTTTGCGTGTCCGCGCCGGCGAATGAGGTGTTCAGATTGTCAGGCATTGGTAATGTCCGTACGAAGGAGAGATCGCTTCGGCGGGCATGTCCGTTCCGGTAGGGCGTTATCTAAGCTGCGTTATCCGAGGACGGCCGCCCGCCTGTTGACCGGCCGAGGCCGGGCCAGCGCGCCTTGCACTCCTTCGGTCCAGCCGTCGCGAACGACATGCGAGCCGACCTTGGTCTCCTCCGCGCGCTGCAGGTTCTCGTGGCGGCAGCAGCGCATCGTTATCGGTACTTCGCCAAGGCGAGCGCCGTTACGGCCGTAGCTGGAAACGGCCGGGTGGTGGAAAGCCTTTCTACCGCTCGCATGACAAGCCTTGTCGAGAACCTGATCCATGGTTTGGCCGATCGTTGCTCGCAGCGCAAGCCCGCCCATGAAACCGCTGCACATTGCTGGCCCAAACGGGCGGAAGGAACCGGGTACCTGTTTGTACTGTTCCCCATATGCGCCGCCGGCCGAACGATTGCGAAAAAGCCAGGAGTGATCAGATGGAAAGCAGAGTCGATACGGGCGCATGTTTTTGCGGAGCGGTTGCCGCCGAGATGCACGGCGATCCCTTCTGGATCTGCTTCGATCATGACGACGACTGCCGCCGCGCGATTGGCAGCCCGCTGACCATCTGGGTCGGCTACCGGCCGGACCAGTTCCGCTTCACGCGCGGCCAACCCCGGAGCTTCTCGAGAACGAAAGCTGTCGTTCGTACCTTCTGCGAGAAATGCGGTACCTCCATCGCCTATCGCGACGAAGGGCTGAGTGACGAACTCTATGTCACGATCGGCTTCTTCGATCATCCGGAGCGGTTCAAGCCGCACGCCCACGCCTATTGGCGCCTTCGGCTGCCGTGGCTGGAATTTGCCGACGATCTGCCGCGCATCGACACCTACTCGCGGCGCCGCGATCCGGCATTCGGAAATCCCAACGACCGGTAGGCGATTTGCCAAGGCGCCTCAGCCGATACTCTCGCCGCCGTCGACCACCAGCGCCTGGCCGGTCATGAAAGACGAGCGATCGGAGACGAGGAACAGGATCGCCTCCGCGATCTCCTCCGCGCTCGCCCAGCGCCCCATCGGGATCTTGGTGCGGACATAGTTTTCGATCGCGTCGCGCCCGCCCATCTGGGCGATGAACGGCTCGTTGAACGGCGTGTCGACCCAGCCCGGGCAGAGTGCATTGATGCGCACATTGTGCTTGGCATAATCGAGCGACATCTGCCGGGTCATCGCCACGACGGCGTGTTTGGAGGTGGCATAGGCGATCATCTCGCGGTCGTAGAACACGCCGGAATTGGACGCCGTGTTGAGGATGACGCCGCCGCCTTGCGCGATCATCGCCGGCATGACGGTTTTGGCCGCCAGGAATTGCGCCCGCACATTGATGCGCCACGAAGCGTCCATGCCGTCGGTGCCCACTTCCGTCAGCGTGCCGCCCACCTGGATGCCGGCATGGCTGTGCAGAATATCGATCCGGCCATGCCGGCCGAGCGTTCCCTCGATGAGGCCCTCGACGGCTGCATCATTGCCGACATCGGTGGCGACGGCCTCGGCGCGGCCGCCGGTTTCGCGAATGTCCGAAGCGGTGGCTTCGCCGGCCGCCGGGTCGCGGTCCGCGATCACCACGACTGCCCCTTCCCGCGCCATGATCATCGCGCCGGCGCGCCCGATGCCAGATCCGGCTCCGGTGACAATGGCGATACGGTCTTTCAAGATCATGGATTGGTCTCTCAAGGCGATGGCTTCCGTCGGCCGAGCTGCCATTGCGCCAGCAGCACGAGCAGGACCGACGCGCAGAGCACGATCGTCGCTATGGCGTTGATCTCCGGCGTCACGCCGCGCCGGATCGAGGCGAAGACATAGATCGGCAGCGTCGTCTGAGCGCCGGCGACGAAGAAGGCGATGATGAAATCGTCGAAGGAGAAGGTGAAGGCGAGCAAGAAGCCGGCGATCACCGCCGGCATGATCTGCGGCAGCACGATCGAGCGGAATGTCGTCAGCGGCGTGGCGTAGAGATCGCTCGAGGCCTCGACCAGGTTGCGGTCGAGGCTCGCAAGCCGCGTGCCGACGATCATCGTCACCAGCGCCATCGAAAACAAGCCGTGCGCGGCGATGATCGACCCATAGCCGAGCGAAAGCCGCGGCGGCTGGTCGGTCGGCCACAGCGAAGCGAGGAACGGATTGACGACGGCGAAGAGCTGCACCAGCGCCACCAGCGTCGAGATGCCGATGACGACGCCGGGAACAACGATGGCGGCGCCTAGCAGCGCGTCGAAGAGCGCCCGCGTCCGCGCGCCGACGCGCTGCAGTCCGAGCGCCGCGGCGGTGCCGCAGAAAGCCGCGAGCAGCGCGCTCGTCGTGGCGATGAACAGGCTGTTCTTCAGCGCCTCGACCAGGAAGGGATTGGACAGCGCCTTGCCGTACCATTGTACGGAGAAGCCGGTGAACTCGCTGGCATGGTGGCCGGCATTGAAGGAGAACAGCACGACCAGCGCGATCGGCAGATAGAGGAACGCAAAAACGGCAACGACGAAGGCGCGCATCAGATCAGGTCCACCCGGCGTGCGCCCGAAAGCCGGGTCGAGATGCGATTGGCGACGATCAGCACCACGACCGAGACCAGCACCAGCGTGATGGCGATGGCCGATCCGAATGGCCAGTTGCGTGATTGCAGGAAGAGATCGACCAGCGCGTTGCCGATGAAGAACACCTTGCCGCCGCCGAGCAGCGTCGGGATCAGATATTCGCCGAGCAATAGGATCATCACCAGCGAGAAGCCGGTCATGACGCCGGGCAGCGACAGTCTCAGCGTCACGCCGAGGAAGGTCGACAGTGGCGTAGCACCGAGATCGGCGGAGGCCTCCAGCAGCCGCCGGTCAAGCCGTTCCAGGCTGACATAGATCGGCAGGATCATCAGCGGCAGGTAGCCGTAGACGATGCCCAGCAGCACCGCGCCCGGCGTGTTGATCAGCCTGAGGTCCTCTATGCCGACATAGGCGAGCAAAACCGGGATGCCGCGCCCGCCAAGGATATACATCCAGGCATAGGTGCGCATCAGAAGGCTGGTCCAGAACGGGATGACGATCAGCGCAAGCAGGATCAGCCGCCAGCGCTGCGGCGCGCGCAGCGCCAGATAATAGGCGACCGGATAGGCGACGAGCAGGCAGGCAAGCGCGCCGGCGGGCGCCAGCACCATCGTGTTCCAGAAGGCGGTCGCTCGCGCCGGCAGGTTGGCGTATTGCGCGAAGGTCAGCGCGGCCTGGTAGCCGCCCTCCGGCGCCCGCTCGCCGACACTGAAGATGGCGATGGCGACGAAGGGCAACACCAGGAACACGACCAGCCACAGCGTCGCCGGGGCGAGCAGCAGCGCCGTCACGAGATTTTTACGAGAGAGAGTGCGGCGCATCGGGAAAGCCGGTTGGGAGCCGGCGGACTCTCGTCCGCCGGTCGCATTGTCTGGTTCTGGTTTGTTGCCGGTCCCGCTCAAGCCGACTTGAAGCGCGCCATAAGCTCGGCGCGGCCCGGATCGGTCAGCGTCGCGGCGGCGCCGAATTCGAGCGGTTTCAACAGGTCGGCCGCCGGATAGAGGATCGGGTTGTCGAGCACTTCCTTTGGCAGCAGCGCGTTGACGCGCGCGTCGGTCGAGGGGGCGCCATTGGCCAGATGCTCCTTCACCGCCACCTTCGGGTTCATCAGGTAGTTGAGCAGCGCATAGCCGGCCGGCTTGTTCGGCGCGTCCTTCGGGATGGCGTAGAAGTCGGTCCAGATCTCGCCGCCCTCCTTGCCCAGCACATAGGCGATCTCGGGAATATCGCGATGGAGCTGTGCCCCGTCATTGGTCCAGCACATGGTCATCCAGGCATCGCCGGCGCGCATTCCCGGCTGGTAGTCGCTCGACACCGCGAACAGATGCGGCTTGACCTTCAGCAGCAGTTCCTCGGCCTTGGCCAGCTCGTCCTGTTTCAGCGAGTTGAACGAATAGCCGTAATATTTCAGCGCATTGCCGATCGTGGTGAGCTGATAGTCATGCACCATGGTACGGCCGTCGCCTTCCGCCATGGCCGTGTCCCAGAACTCCTTCCAACTCGACATCGGCTTGGCGAGCTTCTTGGTGTTGACCGCGAAGCCGGTCGTGCCCCAGTTCTTCGGCACGGCGTAGATCGTGCCGTCGATCGTGCCTTCCGCCGTGAAGCGCGCATCTTCCGACTTGCCGTCGAAATTGCCGAGCTTGGCCATGTCGAGCGCCTCGATGATGCCGAGCTTCTTGTAGGTCGAGATGGTGTAGTTGGTGGGCACGAACAGGCTCCAGCCCGAGCCGCCGGCCTGCAGCTTGGCGAGCATCTCCTCGTTCGAGCCGAAGACATTGACCTCGACGGCGACGCCGGTCTCCGCCTTGAAGTTCTCGAAGGTCTGCGGGTCGTGGTAGTTCGGCCAGGTGGCGATCGACATGCGGTCGCCGAGGTTCTCGGCGGCGAAGGCGGGTGTCGGCATGATACCGAGCTCACGCGCCATCACCGCGGTGGCGACACCGAGCCCGGTGAGGCCGAGGAAGTCGCGCCGGCTGATCGAGCCGCGCTTCAAACGCATCAACTGGTCGACGAATTTATCGGGGCTTATCGGCAGTCCGTCACGATAGGATTTCGGCATGTTGGTCTTCCCTCTGGTTTGTCCCGTTATTGTTGGCGTGCGGAAACGCCAGCGGCGCTCCGGCGGCAAAGCCGATGGCGACGGGTTCGCCCGGCTTGAACAGATTGCCTTGGCCGATCACGTGATCGGCCTTGGCGAGCAGCGATCCGATGCCCTGGACTTCGATCGCGTATTCGGCTGTCGAGCCCAGGAAGATCCGATTGCGCACGATGCCTTTCAAGGCACCGCCCCCAGGCGCCGAAAGGCTGAGCGATTCCGGCCGCAAGCTGACGGAGACGGCCTCGCCGCGGCCGAGCGGCACCCGCCTGCGCGCCGAAATCACCGTGCCATCGGCGAGCGCGACATCGACGAGGTCACCCGAGAGTCCGGCCACCTTGCCGCTGAGAAGATTGGTCTTGCCGACGAAGTCGGCCACGAACAGGTCGGCCGGCTCGTCATAGATCTCGCTCGGCTGCCCGAGTTGGACGACGCGGCCGCCATTCATGACGCAGACGAAGTCGCTCATCGACAGTGCTTCCTCCTGGTCGTGGGTGACCAGCACGAAGGTGATGCCGATCTCGCGCTGCAGGTTCTGCAGCTCGATCTGCATGTCGGTGCGCAGCTTCTTGTCGAGCGCCGCCAGCGGCTCGTCGAGCAGCAGCACCGCCGGCTTGTTGACCAGCGCGCGGGCGAGCGCCACGCGCTGCTGCTGGCCGCCGGAAAGCTCGTGGATCTTGCGGCGCCCGTAGCCGGCGAGCTGCACCATCGAAAGCGCCTCGCCTGCCCTTAAGGCGATCTCGCGCGACGACAGGGGCGGCCTTGCCTGGCGCAGCCCGTAGGAGATGTTCTCCTCGACATCGAGATGCGGGAACAGCGCATATTGCTGGAACACCATGTTCACCGGGCGCCGGTAGGGCGGCGTTCCGGCCATGTCGCGGCCGCGGATCAGCACCTGGCCTTCGCTCGGCTGCTCGAAGCCGCCGATCATGCGCAGGCAGGTCGTCTTGCCGCAGCCTGAAGGGCCGAGCAAAGCGACGAACGCGGAAGGCGGGATGGCAAGATCGATACCGCTGACCGCGGTGACGGCGCCGTAGCGCTTGGTGACCGCGCGAAATTCGATATCGGGCACTGCAGTCAAGCCAAGGCTCCAGCGACAGCGTGAGGCAATGCCTTGACGCTAGCAGAGGCAATGCACCTGGTATATACCTCGCAGGTGGTATATTTAGCCGATTTTATCGTTTAGAGGGGTATGGATTGGCTGCTTCCCGCAGTGACGACTACAACGCCTTGGCCGCCGTGATCGCCGCGTCGCGCGAGACCGGCGGCGATCATTTCGGCAAGGCGATCGTCGGCTGGCTCAGCGGACATGTCCGTTTCGATCACTGCGTGATCTTCGGTTATCGGGGTGCCGCACGGCCACCGCTCCTGTTCGAGACCTTCTCGCCGGCGGAGAGCCACATCTTCGTCGCGCTCTACCAGGAGGGGCCCTATCTGCTCGACCCATTCCACCACGCCGCGGTCGAGCGCAAGGAGGGTTTCTGGCGCATGCGCGAGCTCGCGCCGGACCGCTTCTATGCCAGCGAATACTACCGCTCCTATTACAGCCAGACCAAACTTGCCGAGGAGGTCGGCTTTTTCGTGCCGCTAGCCGGCAAGGACGCGCTGGTGCTGTCGCTGATGCGGCTGCGCGCCACTGGGCCGTTCGGAACGGCGGATGCCAGGCTGCTGCGTGACATGGCGCCGGCGGTGATCGGTTTCTGCAAGCAGCGCTGGCCGTCACTGCCTGCCGATGAGGTGGCGGCCCAACCCTCCGGCGAAACCTTCGCGATGACCAACGAACTCGACCGGGCGCATATCTGGAAGAGCCTGTCCTTGACCTCGCGCGAAAAGCAGGTCGTCGACCTGGTGCTTCAGGGCCACTCCACGGAATCGATCGCCAGGGCGCTGCGCATCGTGCCGGGGACCGTCAAGGTCCACCGCCGCAACATCTACCGCAAGCTGAAGATCAAATCGCAGGCCGGCCTGTTCGCGCGCTTCGTCGAGATCATCGACGCTCGGATTGGATAGCGACCCCAGTCGCCCTTGCGGCGGTTCGCGTTGACCGTCTATCGTGCGCCGAACGACCGGCCAGGTATCCCGGCGGCGACCAGCTATTCCCGCGTCGGACGTGACGAAACAAGTTTCAGGACCGATCAAGCAGCGCATCGCCAATGGCCGACAAATCGCAATTCGGACTGACCGCTGTCGATACCGTTCCGCTGCATGAAAAAGTCTATCTGGAACTGGTGCGGGCACTGATGTCGGGCCAGCTCCGGCCTGGCCAGAAGCTAACCTCGCGCAAGCTCGCCAAGGAGCTCGGTACCAGCGACATGCCGGTTCGCAGCGCCTTCATGCGGCTGCAGGCGCTGAGAGCGCTGAGCCCGATGCCGAACGGCAGCGTCGAGGTGCCGCTGATTTCGGCCGACCGCTTCCAGCAACTGACCGACGTGCGCACGATCCTAGAAGGCACGGCCACCGAGCTTGCCACCAAACTCATCAACGGCAACAATCTGCGCGCCATCCGCCGTCATTGCGCCGAGCTCACCCAGGCCGCCCGCAGCGGCGACATCGACGACTATCTGCGCAAGAACCACGACTTCAAATTCTCGATCTACCGCCGTTGCGGCAACGAGCAGATGATCTTCCTGATCGAGACGGTATGGATGCAGGTTGGCCCTTTCCTGCGCAACCTGCACATCGGCTTCGAGGATGACTTGGCCGGCATTCTCGGCATCGACTACCACGAGGAGGTCGTGGCGGCGATCGGGGCCGGCGACGGTGAGCGGGCGCGGGCCGCGATCGTGCGCGATATCGCCGAGGGCGCGGCCCACATCCTCGGCCAGGTCAAGTTTCCGGAACTGCACCGCTGACCAGCCGCAACAAGCCGACTTCGAATCCGGCTTGGCTTTCGTCGGTCGGGCCGCTATGTTGCGATCGCAGATCGCACAATGTGGACCCGAAATGCCGCCCGATATCCCAGCTAGTGAATTGAAAAAATGAAGATAATCAGCCCGGCGTCGGCCGTTCTGATCTTCACGAACTCACAAGCTGAAAATGGATGTGGTAGCCGGCAGGGCTACAGCACCTAGAGAAACAGGGGGCTGGAAATTGAGCGATGCGATTGCGGACGTTTTGACGTGGCTGGACAGCAGGAAGGACATCCAGAGCCTGCGGGCGGCGGTGTGCGACCTGAACGGCATCATGCGCGGCAAGCGCATTCCGGTCGAGCAGGCGCGTAAGGCGCTCGAAGGCAAGCTGCGCATGCCCTATTCGGCCATCGGGCTCGACATATGGGGTGAGGATATCGAAGGCAACGCCCAGGTGTTCTCGACCGGCGACGCCGACGGGCTTTGCCATTGGACAGGACGAGGCATACTGCCCGTCAACTGGACGGCGCATCCGACGGCGCTGTTGCCGGTCTGGTTGGCGGACGACAGCGGCGCGCCCTACCTTGGCGATCCGCGCCGCGCGCTGGCCCGCATCCTCGACCGCTATGCCGCGCTAGGATTGACGCCCGTCACCGCGACCGAGCTAGAATTCTACCTTGTCGACCCGACGTCGCAGCGGCCTGTCGGACCGGTCTCGCCGGTAACCGGGCGGCGCCTCGATTCCGACGCGGCGCTCTCGATCGATGAGGTCGACGATTTCGAAGCCTTCATCCACGACATCTATGAAGCCTGCCGCATGCAGGACATTCCGGTCGACACCGCGATTGCCGAGAACGGCGTCGGCCAGTTCGAGATCAACCTCAACCATGTGCCCGACGCCCTGCGCGCCGCGGACGACGCCGTGCTCTTCAAGCGCACCGTCAAGGGCATTGCCCGCAAGCATAGCTTCGCCGCCTGTTTCATGGCCAAGCCCTATGGCGAACGCGCCGGCAACGGTTTCCATGTCCATTTCAGCGTCCTCGACAGGCAAGGCCGCAACATCTTCGACGACGGCTCAGACCAGGGTTCCGACGCTATGCGCCATGCGGTTGGCGGCCTGCTTGCCGCGATGGCCCAGAGCACGCTGGTGTTTGCGCCGCATTTCAATTCCTACCGCCGGCTGCGGCCGCGATCCTATGCGCCGACGGCCGTCGCCTGGGGTTATGAAAACCGCATGGTGGCGATTCGCATTCCGGGTGGCCCCTCGGCCGCACGCCGCATCGAGCACCGCGTCTCCGGCGCCGACGCCAATCCCTATCTGGTGCTGGCGGCGATTCTCGGCGCGGCCTTGATCGGTATCGAGCGCCAGCTCTCGCCCGGTGAGCCGACCGGCGGCGAAGGCCAGGGGCTGACGCTCGCCAAACTGCCGCCGGATTGGGCCTCAGCGATCGCCGCCTTCGAGGCGGGCCAGCGTGTCGCCGAAATCTTCCCGGACGTGCTGCGCGACGCCTTCGTCGCCTGCAAGCGCCAGGAGCTGAACACTTTCGCGCTCAACGTCAGCGACTTCGAGATCGAGACCTATCTCGAAAGTGTTTAGCCGACCTCCAGCCGGTCGCTCAGCGCGCCGCCCACGCCAGCCCTCGGCGCAGGATGGTGCGCATCTGCGGGACCTCGAACTCCGAGGCCACGTGACCGAGCGAGGAATAAAACACGCGCCCCTTGCCGTGCCGGCGCTTCCACACCACCGGCATGACGACGCCGTCGATCCACGGCGCGTGGTCGCCAGAAAAAGTGGTGGTCGCCAGCACCTCGTTGGATGGATCGACATGCATGTAATACTGTTCGGAGCGGTAGGAGAAATCCTCGATGCCTTGCATGATCGGGTCGTCGCGCCGCACGACGTTCACTTGATAATCGATGATGTTGCCGGGATGCGCGACCCATTGGCCGCCGCACATGAACTGGTAGTTCGTTGATTCGCGAAAAGCGTCGCCCATGCCGCCATGATAACCGCCGAGGCCGACGCCGTTTTCGACCGCCTCGGTTAGGTTCGCCTCTTCGGCCTTGGTGAGCTTGGACATGGTATAGATCGGCACGATCAGGCTGAGATCGGCGATCGCCGGATCGGCAAAAGCTGCCGTCGTGTTTTCGACGCGCACGGCAAAGCCTTCTTCCTCGAGCATCGCCTTGACGGCGCGCGCGCCGGCTTCGGGCTCATGCCCGTCCCAGCCGCCCCATACGATCAGCGCTTGCCGCATCTTTGTCTCCGTCGTTTAGCCCCGCATTGGCTTTGGGGAAGGCAGCAAGCTGAAACACAAGCCGGCAGCAGCGCAAGCTGGAAATTGCATGGCATCGCCTGCGGCACTCGCCGATTGGATTGCGAAGAGAAGCGCACAAACGCAAACGGCCCGCGAGGAGCGGGCCGTTTTTGTATTTGGTTGCGGGGACAGGATTTGAACCTGTGACCTTCAGGTTATGAGCCTGACGAGCTACCGGGCTGCTCCACCCCGCGTCAACTACGAGCAAGCGTTTGCTTGCGACCACGAGCAAGCGTTTGCTTGCGATTACGAGCAAGCGTTTGCTTGCGTCCTTGGAGGTAAGTTTGATCTTACCTGATTCAAGAGCCGCCAAATGAAAGGGCCGCTTGCGCGGCCCGTGATCCCGTTTGGCGGGCCTTAAGATCGTAGAGAGAAGATTGTCTTCATCCGGAGACTGTGATCCGGATGTGAGGTGAACATGCGCTTTGCAGACCTGGCAGCGACCTACTCTCCCGCGTCTTGAGACGAAGTACCATCAGCGCTGGAGCGTTTCACGGCCGAGTTCGGAATGGGATCGGGTGCAGCCGCTCCGCCATAACCACCAGGTCGGCAAAACGCATGTTCAAATCGAGAAGCTGTTTGAGCGAATAGCCAATAGTGAGTAGCGAATAGGGAGCCCTATTTGCTGCTTTCTCTAAACTGTTCGCTGGTCTTTGTTGTGCCTTTGACGTTCTTTCAGCCTGGCGCCCTTCGAAGCGAAGCTTCGCAAGGTCGACCGACCGTCGGCGCTGTTGCGCCGCACCCACGTAGCGCCGCCCGCAGGGCGGAACAAGCGTGAGTGAGAATGGCGACAATCCTTCGGATTGCGCCTTGATGGATATAAGTAATGAGAACGATCAAGCCTATCGAACTATTAGTACCGGTAAGCTTCAAGCGTTGCCGCTCTTCCACACCCGGCCTATCAACGTGGTCGTCTTCCACGGTTCTCAGGGAATACTCGTTTCAAGGTGGGTTTCCCGCTTAGATGCCTTCAGCGGTTATCCCGTCCGGATATAGCTACCCTGCAATGCGGCTGGCGCCACAACAGGTCCACCAGAGATCCGTCCATCCCGGTCCTCTCGTACTAGGGACAGATCCTTTCAATATTCCTACACCCACGGCAGATAGGGACCGAACTGTCTCACGACGTTCTGAACCCAACTCACGTACCGCTTTAAATGGCGAACAGCCATACCCTTGGGACCTGCTCCAGCCCCAGGATGCGATGAGTCGACATCGAGGTGCCAAACAACCCCGTCGATATGGACTCTTGGGGGTCATCAGCCTGTTATCCCCGGCGTACCTTTTATCCGTTGAGCGATGGCCCTTCCACGCGGGACCACCGGATCACTATGACCGACTTTCGTCTCTGCTCGACTTGTCAGTCTCGCAGTCAGGCAGGCTTATGCCATTGCACTCAGCGAACGATTTCCGACCGTTCTGAGCCCACCATCGCGCGCCTCCGTTACTCTTTAGGAGGCGACCGCCCCAGTCAAACTACCCACCATACATTGTCCCGGACCCGGATAACGGGCCGCGGTTAGACATCCATAGTGATAAGGGTGGTATTTCAAGGGTGGCTCCACCTGAGCTGGCGCCCAGGCTTCAAAGCCTACCACCTATCCTACACATGCCACTACGAATGCCAATGTAAAGCTATAGTAAAGGTGCACGGGGTCTTTCCGTCTAACCGCAGGAACC
>NZ_JAIUHP010000014.1:110000-112500 GCF_020165175.1 Mesorhizobium sp. CA16 | reverse complement strand
CGAACTCGCCGTCGACAGCGAAAACGATACTGACCGCGCGACGATCCGCAGCCACCCGGCATGATCTCCACCCGCTCGGCCGCGCTGTGGAAATGTCGACAGGCCAAGGCAGAGATCGCGGATGCCCACAACAAAATCCCAGGCAATCGCCGGCGACGCACGCTCGGCTATATCGTCATAGAGTTGCTCGAGTTCGGCTTCCGCTTTCGGATGGAAGACAATCCGGCACTCCATTTCCTACTTGGCTTTCGCCTGCCGTGCGCGACGACGGAGATCCAGCCAGCCCGGCGCGGACAACCTTGCTGGCATTGTTGTAGCGGCCCGATTCGAGCTGCTTTCTGATGAAGCGCTCATAGTGCTCGTTCAAAGCGTAGTTGGGCATGGAGGCGTCCTCCGGAATGTGGGGGCGGGTGGCGGGGATATCAATAGATAGCAACAATTGGCAGTGGGTTGATTCGATTCCAATTCACCGTCGCGATTCGGTGAAGGCCCAACAGTACCCGAATCGGCAAAGATCAAAATTTCGGGTCGATACGCCGGCGCCGATCGAGGATCGCTTGGCGGCCGATTCCACGACCTCTGCGCCATTTCGAGGCAGCTGAGACGCGGAAGCCGGCTGAGTTTAAAACTCAACCGGCTAATATTATTTCGTGCCCGGTTGCACGCCGATCCCTGAGTGCGCTGCCACGCTCACTTTGACGTCCTCGTCGCCCGCGGTTCATGATTCCAGCTAGCGAGCAGCGCCAGGACGAGCGCGCCGATGCGGGTCGATGTTGGTTGAATGATTCGGTCCTTCGTGTCCGTCCTGCGATCACAAACGCAAACGGCCCGCGTAGAGCGGGCCGTTTTTGTATTTGGTTGCGGGGACAGGATTTGAACCTGTGACCTTCAGGTTATGAGCCTGACGAGCTACCGGGCTGCTCCACCCCGCGTCAACTACGAGCAAGCGTTTGCTTGCGACCACGAGCAAGCGTTTGCTTGCGATTACGAGCAAGCGTTTGCTTGCGTCCTTGGAGGTAAGTTTGATCTTACCTGATTCAAGAGCCGCCAAATGAAAGGGCCGCTTGCGCGGCCCGTGATCCCGTTTGGCGGGCCTTAAGATCGTAGAGAGAAGATTGTCTTCATCCGGAGACTGTGATCCGGATGTGAGGTGAACATGCGCTTTGCAGACCTGGCAGCGACCTACTCTCCCGCGTCTTGAGACGAAGTACCATCAGCGCTGGAGCGTTTCACGGCCGAGTTCGGAATGGGATCGGGTGCAGCCGCTCCGCCATAACCACCAGGTCGGCAAAACGCATGTTCAAATCGAGAAGCTGTTTGAGCGAATAGCCAATAGTGAGTAGCGAATAGGGAGCCCTATTTGCTGCTTTCTCTAAACTGTTCGCTGGTCTTTGTTGTGCCTTTGACGTTCTTTCAGCCTGGCGCCCTTCGAAGCGAAGCTTCGCAAGGTCGACCGACCGTCGGCGCTGTTGCGCCGCACCCACGTAGCGCCGCCCGCAGGGCGGAACAAGCGTGAGTGAGAATGGCGACAATCCTTCGGATTGCGCCTTGATGGATATAAGTAATGAGAACGATCAAGCCTATCGAACTATTAGTACCGGTAAGCTTCAAGCGTTGCCGCTCTTCCACACCCGGCCTATCAACGTGGTCGTCTTCCACGGTTCTCAGGGAATACTCGTTTCAAGGTGGGTTTCCCGCTTAGATGCCTTCAGCGGTTATCCCGTCCGGATATAGCTACCCTGCAATGCGGCTGGCGCCACAACAGGTCCACCAGAGATCCGTCCATCCCGGTCCTCTCGTACTAGGGACAGATCCTTTCAATATTCCTACACCCACGGCAGATAGGGACCGAACTGTCTCACGACGTTCTGAACCCAACTCACGTACCGCTTTAAATGGCGAACAGCCATACCCTTGGGACCTGCTCCAGCCCCAGGATGCGATGAGTCGACATCGAGGTGCCAAACAACCCCGTCGATATGGACTCTTGGGGGTCATCAGCCTGTTATCCCCGGCGTACCTTTTATCCGTTGAGCGATGGCCCTTCCACGCGGGACCACCGGATCACTATGACCGACTTTCGTCTCTGCTCGACTTGTCAGTCTCGCAGTCAGGCAGGCTTATGCCATTGCACTCAGCGAACGATTTCCGACCGTTCTGAGCCCACCATCGCGCGCCTCCGTTACTCTTTAGGAGGCGACCGCCCCAGTCAAACTACCCACCATACATTGTCCCGGACCCGGATAACGGGCCGCGGTTAGACATCCATAGTGATAAGGGTGGTATTTCAAGGGTGGCTCCACCTGAGCTGGCGCCCAGGCTTCAAAGCCTACCACCTATCCTACACATGCCACTACGAATGCCAATGTAAAGCTATAGTAAAGGTGCACGGGGTCTTTCCGTCTAACCGCAGGAACCCCGCATCTTCACGGGGAATTCAATTTCACTGAGTCTATGCTGGAGACAGCGGGGAAGTCGTTACGCCATTCGTGCAGGTCGG
>NZ_JAIUHP010000014.1:0-105000 GCF_020165175.1 Mesorhizobium sp. CA16 | reverse complement strand
GAGGTCATAGCCGAACTCGGCAACGAGCCGCCGCTGATCGCGGATGGCCGCAGCGGTCCGCCCGACCGCCGCGAGGTCTCGGCGCGCTGGCTGTCAGGCACCTTCCTCACCGGCGTAACATCGAGCGTGTTGATGGGCGTGGCGTTGTTCGCCGCCCTTGACGGGCGCCAGCAATTGGCGACCCCGCCGGAAATCGCCGAGCTCATCGGTCTTGCCAGCGGCGGCGATGATTCCGGCGAGCAGGCAAAGACCACAAGGCTGGTGGCACCCCGACAGATCGCCCGGGCGAAGGACCGGCGGCGTATGGAAGTGTCGATGGTCACCAAGGTCGGCGACCGTGACGTTATCCACACCATGCCCTTCGTGCAGATCAAGATGGCCCTGGCCGCCGGCCACACCACCAGCCGCCCCTACCCGCCGTTCGACCCGATGCAGGTGTTCGGCGACGACGGCGACGACAACGCGCAACCCGCAACGGCCACCGCGGTCGCCGGACAGATCTACGGCGCCAAGGTCGAAAGCGAGATGAGCCTGAAGACGGTCGATTTCCCGATCGAGACGGCGTCCTTCGACGAAAAAAGCGATCTCTCCGCCGACGAGGTTGAAAAGGTGGTGCGGGACGCCGGCACCGGCTTGAGCGACGGCGCCGTCCAGGTGGCAGCACTGCACTATATCGATCCGCAGCGGTTCGGCGATGCCTTCGCCGAATCGATGGCCGGCTCCTACGACGTGAAGATCACGCAGGAAAACGTCTCGGTGGCGCCGCGTGCCACGCCGGATGACCAGACGCCTGCCTTCGCCGAGGAAATCATTCCCTTCACCAAGGATACCGATATCGCCGAGGCCTTTGCCGATTCGGGCTACACCGGCGATGACGCGACTGGCATGGCGGAGGCGATCGGCAAGCTCTTGAACGCCCCGGCGCTAAAGGCCGGAACGGTGCTGCGCGTTGGCCTCGAGGTGCGCGGCGACATCGCCAAGGTCGTGCGCACCAGCGTCTACGACAAGACCACGCACATCGTCACCATAGCGCTCGATGACCGTGGCCAGTATGTGCCGGCGCAGGAGCCGGAGCCCAATCCCGAGCTTTTGACGGCGTTCGACGATTCGCAGCCCGTCGTGGTGCGCGGCAATCTGCCCAATGTCTATGACGGCATCTACCGCACCGCCTATTCCTACGGCATGTCGAAAGCGATGACGCAGAAGCTGATCAAGCTGCTCGCTTCCGACGTGGATTTCCAGTCGCGGCTCTCGCCTTCCGACCGCCTCGAAGTGCTGTTCTCGCAACCCGACGGCGACGACCAGGCCTCCGACGGCTCCGAGCTTCTCTACGTCTCGTCGACCTTCGGCGGACAAACACGCAACTTCTATCGCTTCCAGATGCAGGACGGCAGCGTCGACTATTTCGACGAGAACGGCAGCAGCGCCAAGCAGTTCCTGCTGCGCAATCCGCTGCCCAATGGACGCTTCACCTCCGGCTTCGGCGCACGCCGGCATCCGATCCTTGGCTACGTCCGGATGCACACCGGCACCGACTGGGCAGCGCCGATCGGCACGCCGATCATCGCCGCTGGCAACGGCGTGGTCGAGAAGGCCGGCTGGGCCGGCGGCTACGGCAAGCAGATCATCATCCGCCACGCCAATGGTTACGAGACCTCCTACAATCACCAGAGCGCTTTCGCCAAAGGCATCGAGGAAGGCGTTCATGTCCGGCAGGGGCAGGTCATCGGCTATCTCGGCCAGACCGGCCTCTCTACCGGCCCGCACCTTCACTACGAACTGATCGTCAACGGCACCAAGGTCGATTCGATGCGCGTGCGCCTGCCGGTCGGCAAGGTTTTGAAGGGCGACGATCTCGTCGCCTTCAAGAAAGAGCGCGAGCGCATCGACGATCTTCTGAAGCAGGAAGACGGCAATGCGCTGAAGGTTGCCAGCGCCAAGACTGATTCGCAGCTTCCGAACTAATCTTGCTCATCGTTTGTCTTTTGCGGCCAGGGCGATGCCTGTCCGGGAACCGTGAACCAGGCGGTGAGTGAAGACAGCCCGCAAAGCAGCGCCGTGACCGCCGCGACCGCGGAGAAAGCCGAATCGCTTGCCGCAATCCTGGCCGCTTCGATATTGGCGGCCAGCCCGGAGGCCGGCGGCTCGCCGAAACCGGGCACTCCGGCGGCATTGCCGGTCATCCGCGCGTAAACCCAGGCCGCCAGCGAGCCCATCGCCGCCACCGCGATCAGGCCGCCGACGCGCGAGACCGCGTTGTTGATGCCGGATGCGGCCCCGGTATCCTTGTCCTCGACGGACGTCATGACCGCGGTCGACAGCGGCGACACGACTTGCGCCATGCCAAGCCCCATGAGTGCCATCAGCGGAAAGGTGCCGATCCAGAAATCGTGGATGCCGAAATGGGTAAGCAAGGCAAGGCCGGCGAAGGCGATGGCGACGACCATGCTGCCGCTGGCGATCGGGAAACGCGGACCGATGCGATCCGACCATTGGCCGACCGGTCCGGACAAAAGCGCGATCGACGCCGACAGCGGCACGAAGATGAACCCGACCTCGGCCTCGCTCAACCGCCAGCCGGCGATCAACAGCATCGGCAGGTAGAACAAATTGGCCGACAGCGCGAAATAAAGGAAAAACGTCGCCAGATTGGCGCCGGCAAAGGCCCTGATCCGGAACAGGCCGAGATCGATCATCGGGTCGCGCCGCCTGTGCTCGTAAAAGATGAAGACCACAAGCAGGACCACGCCGGCAACGATCGCCGGGCCCGACATCAACCCTGCGCCTTCGGCATTCATCGCCGTCAACCCGTAGGCGAGCAGGCCGAAAGCAAGCGTCGCCAGCGCCGCGCCGCCAAGGTCGAGGCTGCGTTTTTCGGTCGGCTTGTCGGCCGGCACCTTGGCCAGAAGCAGATAGATCGAGATCAGCCCAAGCGGCAGGTTGATGGCAAAGATCGCGCGCCAGACGCCATTGCCGAAAGTCGAGAGCACGAAGCCGCCCAGCACGGGACCGAGCGCCGTGGTCAGCGCCGAAGCGGCGGCCCAGATGCCGATCGCCCGGCCGCGCTCCTTCTTCGGATAGGCTTTGGCGATGATGGCCAGGCTGCCCGGCACCATGATCGCCGCACCAATGCCCTGGATGGCGCGGAAGGCGATCAATATAGCCGGATCGGGCGCCAGCGCGCAGGCGAGCGAAGCCGCGACGAACAACGCGATCCCGGCCACGAAGGCGCGCCGCAGTCCAAACCGGTCGCCGGCAGCGCCCCCCACCAGGATGAGCGCCGACAGCGTCAACGCATAGGCGTTGGAAATCCACTGCGCTTGCGCCAGGCTGGCGCCGAGATCCGCGCGCAGCGCCGGCATGGCGATCGCCAGAATCGAACCGTCGATGAAGCCGAGCGCAGAGGCGAGGATCGCAGCGACCAGCACGAATTTTCGCTGGGTCTGAGGGCAAAACGTGCCGTTCGCCCGCGCGGGCGAATGCGAATCGGCAGTGGTTTCATTCGCTGATGACATCGGAAACCTGCTTAGCCCCCTCGCGCGGGCGCAACAACAAGCCAGAGCATCGCTGTTCTTGAAACCAGATGACAGAGCATGATGCCGAAACGTGTGAAGCGGCTTTCGGACGACATCATGTTCCCTCTTTTTGATTCAGGGCCGGATGGCGAGGTGGGCTCAATCCTGATGCAAACCGCCAGCGGCATGCTAGGTTCCCCCATCATGCGTGAGAGGGGGAAGCCATGAAGCGTCCGCTCGAACCGTCGGCGGAAGGACGCGGACGCATCGTCGGCGTGACCGACGGCGTTTTCGCCATCGCGCTGACCTTGATCGTGCTGGAGATCAGGGTGCCGTCGCATGAGGCGGTGCATTCGGAAGGCGAATTGCTTGCCGCGATCCTGGCGCTTGGGCCGCGATTCCTGACTTATGCGCTGAGCTTCCTCACGCTCACCATCTTCTGGTTCGGACAGCAGGCACAGCATGGCCTGATCGCGAAATCGGACCGGCGGCTCGCGACGCTCAACCTGTGCTTCCTTGCCTTTATCGCGCTGCTGCCCTTCTCAACCGACCTTCTCGCCGATTTCCTGGCATTCAGGGGCGCGGTACTGGTCTACTGGCTGAACCTGCTGATGCTGGGCGCCACGCTGTACGCAAGCTGGTGGTATGCCGACAGGAACGGCATGATCGCCGAGGACGTCGATGCTGAAACGCGACGCACCGTCTACAAGCGGATCGTCAAGGCGCAGATTCTGTGGGCGGTCGGCGCGGCGCTTTGCCTGATCACGCCGCTGCTCAGCATAGGCTTCATCCTGCTGGTGCAGCTCATCTATGCCGCGGCGCCGCGCGCCTTACTGCTGCGTAAACTCATCGGTTGAGGTCCCGCCGACATCCGCGATTGTTGATCCGCCTACGAACTCCACCGTGACGCCCGGCGACACCAGCTTGGCAAGCTCGCGTGCATCCCAGTTGGTCAGGCGCACGCAGCCATGGCTCTCGGTTTTGCCAATCTTAGAGGGATCGGGCGTGCCGTGAATACCGTAGGTCGGCTTGTCGAGTGCGATCCAGACCGAACCGACCGGACCGTTCGGTCCCGGGGGGACGGTCAGGATCTTGTCGTTCTGGCCCTGCTTGAAATTGATGTTCGGATTGTAGGTGTAGTTCGGGTCGAGAGCGATGCGCGAGACGGCATGAATGCCGGTCGGCGACGGCGTGTCGGCCGAGCCGATGGTCGCGGGATAGGCCGCGACCAGCTTGCCGCTCCCATCATAGGCGTAGACTTCCTTCTTGGTCTTGTCAGCGATGATACGCGTTACCGGCGTCGAGACCAGCTTGCCGAAATTGGCGACCTTGATCATCGTGCCCGGGCGATTGAAGTCCACGCCCTTGTTGATCGATTTCAGATAGGTCTCGTCCATATGGAAGCGTTCGGCCAGCGCCTCGGTGACCGAGGTGTAGCACATGCAGTCGAGCTTGGCCTTCTGGCTGTAGTCCTCCGGTATCGAGGCGACGTAAGGGCCGGCCGCGTCTTCCGGCGTGATCGTGTAGGAGGCGAAGGCGTCGCCGCCCGACTGTGCGAGCGCCGCCTGGATGCCGACTGCATCGGTCGACTTCAGATTGGTACCGTTTATTTCGTTGTAGGCGGCCAGCGCCTTGTCGACATTCGAGCCGAAGCGCCCGTCGATCACGCCCGGCGAAGCGCCTCCGCGATCGAGCAGCACCTGCAAAGCGGCAACGTCCTGGCGCACACCGAGCGACAGCGACGGATCGAGCGTGGCCTTGCCACCAGTGTTCGGCGGCTGTGCCGCCTGTGCTTCCGGATTGACCTGCAGCACTTCGCCCTGGCCCGGCTGCTCCGGATCGATCGACGCCTCGTTCAGCGGCTGGCGCTTGATGGTGTCGGATTTCGGCGCCTCCGGATAAGTGGTGGCATAGCCTTCATCGTTGTTGGGCGCCGGCGGATAGGCATCGACGGAATTGTCGTCGTACTCATCGACCGGCGGGATGACACGGCCGTTCTCTTCCAATTGCCGACGGCGGAAGCGCGCCATGTCGTCGGGGTTGTCGAGATAATAGCGGTCGTCGTCTTCGGCCGGCGCACGGCCGAGTTCCTGCATGCGCATCTGCCGGCGAAGCGCGCGGCGATCGAGCCTGCTGCCCGGCGGCTGGATGGCGATCACCTTGCCGGTGTCGGCATCGACCAGCACCCGATTGCCCCTGGCGTCGTAGTAGATATCGATATTGCCGTCCTGGGCCAGCATCAGCGCACCGCGCTCAGCCGGGCGCGCAGGCCGCGCACCATCCGCGCTCGGCATGGCGAACGCACTGGAAGACACCAGCCCGGCCGCGAGTGCCGAAAGGGAAAAGATCAAGCGCAGCATGGGGGTCAAGCTCTCCGGTCGACTCGGGCTTCTGGCGGGCGAACCTTCGTCAGCAAACCAGCTAGCCAAATTAAGATTCCAACATGAACCGGGCATGAAGATGGCGGGTTTCCGGTACCTTGAGGAATATGAGCTCATGCATGTTGCCCAAAATACGCAGCGGTTCTGGGGCCGACATGCGAAACAACAGCTAAAGCGCATCGACCACATCCGTTTCGGCGCGACGCGCCTTAGCCTGCGGCAAGCCCCAATTCCTTACGTGCCTGTCTGGTCAGCTTGAGGACGACCAGGCGATGGCTCTCGCGCAGATAGTCCTCGAGTGCCGCATCATCCATGCTTTGGCTTGTCTGACGCTGGATCCATTTCATGCCACGCGAGGCGAGATAGGGCGCCGGCCGGCAGCCCGGCTGATCCTTCAGCACGTCATAGGCCATCTCGGAACATTTGAAGGTGACGAAGAGCTCACCGCCCTCGTTCCAGCCGCCGATGGCGAACACCTTGCCGCCGACCTTCCAGACATGGGCGCCGCCCCACTGAACGACATGCGTCGTGGCGGGCAATGAAGCGCAGAAGCCGTTGTAATCGTCGAGCTTCATCAAGTCCTTCGCGGTCACCGAATCGGCAGCCGATTATGCGCAATCACTGCGAATAACAAAGCGCGCCGCACCATACGATGCGACGCGCTTCGCGTCATTCAAGCTCGCCCGAAATCAGGCGGCGGCTTCCGTCGCCACCACGGTCGGCTTCGAGCGGAAGTTCAACCGGTCGGAGCCGGCGGTGACCTTGACGGTCGAACCGTCGAGAATCTCGCCGAGCAGGATCTGCTCTGCCAGCGGATCCTGCAGCTCCTTCTGCATCACCCGCTTCAGCGGTCTGGCGCCATAGGCCGGATCGTAGCCCTTCGACGCCAACCACTCGATGGCGTCGTGATCCAGCGACAGCGCGATCTTGCGGTCGGTAAGCAGGTTCTCCAGCCGCTTGAGCTGGATCTCGACGATGCGGTCCATGTCCAGCCGGCGCAGCCGGTGGAACAGGATCACCTCGTCGACGCGGTTGAGGAACTCCGGCCGGAACGAGGCCTTCACCACGCTCATCACCTCGTCACGCACGGCGTCGACATCCTGGTCGTCGCTGAGGTTGACCAGATACTCGGCGCCAAGATTGGACGTCATGATGATCAGCGTGTTGCGGAAGTCGACCGTGCGGCCCTGGCCGTCGGTCAGCCTTCCGTCGTCGAGCACCTGCAGGAGCACGTTGAACACGTCCGGATGCGCTTTCTCGATCTCGTCGAACAGCACGACCTGATAGGGCCGGCGACGCACCGCTTCCGTCAGCGCACCGCCTTCCTCATAGCCGACATAGCCGGGAGGCGCGCCGATCAGCCGGGCGACGGAGTGCTTCTCCATGAACTCCGACATGTCGATGCGCACCAGCGCCGTCTCGTCGTCGAACAGGAAGCTGGCCAGCGCCTTGGTGAGCTCGGTCTTGCCGACGCCGGTCGGTCCGAGGAACATGAACGAGCCGATCGGCCGGTTCGGATCCTGCAGCCCGGCGCGGGCGCGGCGCACGGCCTTGGACACCGCCTGCACGGCTTCGCCCTGGCCGACGACGCGCTTGCCGATCTCGTCTTCCATGCGCAAGAGCTTCTCGCGCTGCCCCTCCAGCATCTTGTCGACCGGAATGCCGGTCCAGCGCGACACGACATGCGCGACGTGGTCGGGCGTGACCACCTCTTCCACCATGCCGGTCTTGCCGTCCTGCGCCTCGGCTTCCTTGAGCTTCTTCTCGAGCTCCGGGATCTTGCCATAGGCAAGCTCGCCGGCGCGCTGGAACTCGCCCTTGCGCTGCGCTATCGCCAGTTCGTTGCGCGTCTCGTCGAGCTGTTTCTTCAGGTCGGCGGCAAGGCCAAGCTTCTGCTTTTCGGCCTGCCACTTGGTGGTCAGCTCGCTCGATTCCTCCTCGAGATCGGCGAGTTCCTTCTCCAGCCTGGCAAGCCGCTCCTTCGAAGCCTCGTCCTTCTCGACCTTCAGCGCCTCGCGCTCGATCTTGAGCTGCATGATGCGGCGGTCGATCTCGTCCAGCGCCTCGGGCTTGGAATCGACCTGCATGCGCAGCCTGGACGCCGCCTCGTCGACCAGGTCGATCGCCTTGTCCGGCAGAAAGCGGTCGGCGATGTAGCGGTTGGAAAGTGCTGCCGCCGATACAAGCGCGGAATCGGAGATGCGCACCTTGTGGTGCTGCTCGTATTTCTCCTTCAGGCCGCGCAGGATCGAAACCGTGTCTTCCACCGTCGGCTCGTCGACGAAGACGGGCTGGAAACGGCGGGCAAGCGCGGCATCCTTTTCGACATGCTTGCGGTATTCGTCGAGTGTGGTCGCGCCGACGCAGTGCAATTCGCCGCGCGCCAGCGCGGGCTTCAACAGGTTCGAGGCGTCCATCGCGCCGTCCGCCTTGCCGGCGCCGACCAGCGTGTGCATTTCGTCGATGAACAGGATGATGTTGCCGCTGGCCGAGGTTACCTCGTTGAGCACGGCCTTCAGCCGCTCCTCGAACTCGCCGCGATATTTGGCGCCGGCAATCAGCGCGCCCATGTCGAGCGCCATCAATTGTTTGTCCTTCAGCGATTCCGGCACGTCGCCATTGACGATGCGCAGCGCCAGGCCCTCGGCAATCGCCGTCTTGCCGACGCCCGGTTCGCCGATCAGCACGGGATTGTTCTTGGTGCGCCGCGACAGCACCTGGATGGTGCGGCGGATCTCGTCGTCGCGGCCGATGACCGGATCGAGCTTGCCGGCGCGGGCGTCGGCGGTGAGGTCGCGCGCGTATTTCTTCAGCGCGTCGTAGCCTTGCTCGGCGCTGGCCGAATCGGCGGTGCGGCCCTTGCGGATGTCGTTGATCGCCTGGTTGAGCGCCTGCGCGGTGACGCCCGCCTTGGACAGGATGTCGGCGGTCTTGGCCGACTTTTCCATGACAAGCGCCTGCAGCAGCCGCTCGACGGTGACGAAGCTGTCGCCGGCCTTCTTGGCCAGGTCCTCGGCGGTTGAGAACACCTTGGCCAGCGGCTGGGCGAGGTAAAGCTGGCCGTTGCCACCTTCGACCTTGGGCATCGCCTCGAGCGCCGTCTCGACGCCGAGCTTGACGTCGCGGACATTGCCGCCGGCGCGCTCGATCAAGGATGCGGCGAGGCCCTCGTCATCGTCGACGAGCACCTTCAGTATATGTTGGGGCGTAAATTGCTGGTGGTTGCGCGAGAGCGCCATGGTCTGCGCGGACTGGATGAAGCCGCGCACGCGCTCCGAGTATTTTTCAAGATTCATTCGCTGTCTCCTTCCATCACCGGCCCACTTTGCGGCACCGGATCAGATTGCGGTGACGGACCCGCTCAAAAGAGCCGAGCCCTGTTCAGCCGAGATATGGTGTATGGGCCACGGTCCCTCAAGACGCCTTGATGTCGATCAATGCAGAATATTCCCAGGCGCGCATAACAAAAACGGCGGAGATTTCTCTCCGCCGTCAGCGATGCTTGAAATGCCGTCTGGATCAGTTGTTTGCGTCGGCAGCTACAGGCTCGCCGGGGGCTTCGTTGACAACAGGTGCCGGCTCGCTGGCGGCAGGCTCCCTCGCCTGGTTCGCCTCTTCGGCCGGCTTGGCGCCGACCTCGTCGCTATCGTTCGCAGCGTTGCGCGTTTCGCCTGAACTCTCAGGACTGGAACCTTCGGGGCTCGAGCCCTCCGGCTGGTCGCTCTGCCCGCCACCGGCTTGGTCGGCATAGCTGCCGCGGGGACGCCGCGGACGCCGCGGACGGCGGCCGCCATTGTCCTGGGCGGCTTCGTTGAGCTCGGCCTGTGCGGCAAGGGCGGCCGGCGAGAAACTGTCGAACTGCGGCGCCTGCACGGCCTGTGAACCAGCCTCGCCGGTCGCCTCGGGCTGCGCCTGTCCCTCATTGCGGCGGTTCTGGTCGAACTGCTGGCCGCCCTGCTCGCCGCGCTGGGCGTTTTCGCCACGCTGACCGTTCTGGCCATACTGGCCGCCGCCGTTGCGGCGGTCGCGATGCCGGTCGCGGCCATTGTTGTCGCGCTGGTTGTTGTCGCGACGGCTGTTGTTGTCGCGGCCGTTTTCCTGGTTGTAGGCGAGTTCCGCCGGCGTGCCTTCGATCACTGGCTGCGGGCCGGAGCCGCTCCCCGTGCCCGGCGCATCGGCGCCATTGCCGCTGTTGTTGCCGATATTGTCGAACTCCTCGCGATCTTCGTCCATATCGTCGTCGAAGTCGTCGCGGTTCTGCTGAGTGTTCTGGATCGGCATCTGCGCCTGCGCGGCGGCAATGATGCGATTATAATGCTCGGCGTGCTGAAGGTAGTTCTCCGCCATAACCCGGTCGCCGGAGCTCTGCGCGTCACGGGCGAGTGTGGCGTATTTTTCGGCGATCTGCTGAGCCGATCCGCGGATCTTCACGTCCGGGCCGTTGCTCTCGTAGTTGCGGGTCAGGGGATTGGGCCCCTTGCGGTTGTTGTTGTTGCCACCGCCGCCATTGTTGTTGCGACCGCGCATGCGCCTGTTCTGCTGTTGTGGCCTCATTAGACTCTCTTCATAGTGAATTTTCGAAAAACTCTTCACGAACGGTGGCGCTCATGCAGCCAGCCGTTTCGTCTCTTCACCGGCGTTCGCCCGCATCAATTGCGTTGGCGCCACGTGCCATCCTGTCCCGGTTACATCACTTGCCGGATGATTCCCGCACGAAGCTTGGGCGTCGTTTGCGCAAGAAGGCAGCTATTTCCAAGGAAAACCGAATCGCTGGGAGCACTGCCTGCTTCGTCTCATCCGGTTGAGCCGGACCCTAACTGCATTCCCGGGTATTGCCAAGCGGTTTTTTCGCACTGCATCAGGGCTTTCAACGCTCGAACACCAGAACTCTGTCATTGCCGCCGAGATCGCGATGTGACCCGGTTAACACATAGCCGGCTGCCGCGAATATCCCGGTGACCTCGTTTTTCTGCGTATGGCCGATCTCGACCGCTACCTTGCCTTGCGCTTGCAGAAATTCCGCCGCTTCAGCGGCAATGACCCGATAGGGGTCCAAACCGTCCCCACCGCCGTCCAGGGCCCGGTGCGGGTCGAAATCGCGGACCTCGTCCTGCAGATTTCCGATGTCTCGACTGGGTATATAGGGAGGATTCGAGGCAATTACATGGTAGTGGCCCGAAACTTTTTCGAACCAGTTGGAATGCAAGGCTTTGAAGCGTTCGCCGAGCCCCAGGTCCCGGGCGTTTCCGGCCGCAACTGCCAATGCGTCGAGCGAAATGTCGACGCCAGTCGCGGTGGCCGCCGGAACTGCGCTGAGCAGCGCCAGCGCGATGGCGCCGGTGCCCGTGCCGAGATCGAGAATGCGGCATTCGCCAAGCCTTTCGGCCGTTGCCCGCGCAAAGGGCAGGACGGCGTCGACCAGCGTCTCGGTATCCGGCCGGGGCTCCAGCGTCTCCGCCGAAAGCGAAAGGCGCAAACCGTAGAATTCGCGGTAGCCGAGGATGCGGTGCACCGGCTCGCCTGCGACGCGACGCCTCAGGGCCGCTTCGATGGCCGAAAGCGCCGCCGAACCCACTTCTTGTCCCGGTTCGGCGATGGCCTGGGTACGGGTCGTGCCCGAGAAATGCTCGACGATCAGCCGCGAATCGAGCGCCGGATCGTCGATGCCGGCTATAGCCAGACGCTCGCGCGCTGCCCTGAGCAGCGGTCCGAGCGCGGCGGGCAGTCGATCAGCCATCGAGGCTCATATCGGCAAGCAGCTTCGACTGATGATCGGCGATCAGCGCGCCGACGATCTCGTCCAAGTCGCCCATCATCACCCGGTCGAGCTTGTAGAGCGTCAGATTGATGCGGTGGTCGGTGACACGGCCTTGCGGGAAATTGTAGGTGCGGATGCGCTCCGAGCGGTCGCCGGAGCCGACCTGCGATTTTCGCGATGACGAGCGCTCCTCATCCGCGCGGCTGCGCTCGAGATCGTAGAGTCTGGCCCTCAGGATCTGCATGGCGCGCGCCCGGTTCTGGTGCTGCGACTTTTCCGCCTGCACCACCATGATGCCGGTCGGCAAATGGGTGATGCGAACCGCCGAATCGGTGGTGTTGACGTGCTGGCCGCCCGAGCCGGAGGCCCGCATCGTGTCGATGCGGATGTCCTCCGCCCGGATTTCGACATCGACCTCCTCGGCCTCGGGCAGCACGGCGACGGTCGCGGCCGAGGTGTGGATGCGCCCGCCGGCCTCGGTTTCCGGCACGCGCTGCACGCGGTGCACGCCGGATTCGAACTTCAGATGCGCGAACACGCCCTTGCCCGATACCGCAGCGACGATTTCCTTGTAGCCGCCTACCTCGCCCTCGCTCGCCGATACCACCTCGAAGCGCCAGCCGCGCGAGGCGGCATAGCGCTCATACATGCGAAAGAGATCGCCGGCGAACAACGCCGCCTCGTCGCCGCCTGTGCCGGCGCGGATTTCGAGGATGGCGTTCCTCTCGTCGGCCGCATCCTTGGGCAGCAGCAGGATCTGGATGTCCTTCTGCAGCGCCTCGATGCGGCTCTCGACCTCCGGCAGGTCGGCCTCGGCCAGCGCGCGCATCTCGGCATCGGTCGCTTTGTCGGCAAGCATCGCCTCGAGGTCCGCCTGCTCCTGCTCGGCGGCGCGCAGCGCCCGGATCTTGCCCACCATCTCCTGGATGTCGGCATATTCCGAAGCCATCTTCACATAGGCGTCGGCGGCGGGTCCGGCCGACATCTGCGCCTCGAGCATGTCGAAACGCTTGACGACTTGATCCATACGGTCGCGGGGCAGGTTGATCATGATCTTCGAACTTCGATGGAATTCACGTCAGGGCGAGCCGAAAATGGCGAGTTTCGAGAACCGGAGCGGAATGTACATTTAGGTACCGGAGCACCGGAAGCGCAGAAAATCGCCATTTGCAGGCCGCCCTCACGTGAATCTAGAGCGGAATCGAGCGATCGTCTGCAAAGGCCTGTAGCAAGGCTCGCATCGGCAATTTCTGGCTGGGCGCCATTAGATTGTCGTCGAAAAAGGCCTTCAGTTCCTGCAGCGGCAGCTCGGTCAGCATCGCCTTGACCGGGCCGATCGATGCCGGCGACATCGAGATCGAGCGGAAGCCCAGGCCGATCAGCGCCATGGCCGAGATCGGCTTGCCGGCCAGTTCGCCGCAGAGCGTCACCGGGGTGTCGTTGCGCACGCCGGCATCGGCAATCGTTTTCAGCACCCGCAGAAACGGCGTCGACAGGTTGTCGAAGCGGTCGGCGAGCTGGGTGTTGCCGCGATCGACGGCCATGACGAACTGGAAGAGGTCGTTGGAGCCGACCGAAACGAAATCCACCGCCTTCATCAATTCGTCGAGCTGGAACAGCAGCGACGGCACTTCCAGCATCGCGCCGAGCTTGAGGCTGGTGGGCAGGTGATGCGCAAAGCGTGACAAATGCCGGACTTCGCGGTCGATGATCTCGCGCGCCTGCGCTATTTCCGACAGCTCGGTCACCATCGGCAGCATCAGCTTCAGCTCGCGGCCGCCGCTGGCCTTCAGCAGCGCCCGTATCTGAGTCCTGAGCAGGCCGGGACGGTCGAGGGTGAGCCGGATCGCCCGCCAGCCCAGCGCCGGGTTCTCTTCCTGCACCGCGCCCTTGAAATAGGGCAGCACCTTGTCGCCGCCGATGTCGATGGTGCGGAAGGTGACCGGCTTGCCGCGCGCCGCCTCGAGCACGTCGCGGTAAAGCCGTTCCTGCGCCTCGGCGCGGGGGAAGGTCGAGGCGACCATGAACTGCAATTCGGTGCGGAACAGGCCGATGCCGGCGGCGCCCGATTCGGTCAGCTGCGGCAGGTCGACGGCCAGGCCCGCATTCATCAGCAGATCGACCGGAACGCCGTCCTTGGTCAGCGACGGCTTCTTGCGCAGCTCGCGATAGACCTCCTGCCGCCGCGCCCTGAAGCGGACTTTTTCGGCATAGGCGGCTTCCAGGTCGGATTGCGGCCTGAGATGGATGGTGCCTTCCTCGCCGTCGACGATGATGGCGTCGCCGTTTTCCGCCATGGAAACGGCGCCCTTCATTTGTCCGGCGACGGGAATGCCCATGGCGCGCGCGACGATCACGACATGGCTGGTGGCGGCGCCATCCTCCAGCACAAGGCCGCGCAGTTTGTCGCGCGGATAGTCGAGCAGCTCGGCCGCGCCCATAGAGCGGGCGACGATGATGGCGTCCTTGGGCAGCGAGGCCGCGACATCTTCCGGACCGCGTCCCATCAACTGGCGCAGCAGCCGGTTGGCGAGGTCGTCGAAATCGCTCATCCGCTCGCGCAGATAAGGGTCGGTCATGTGCAGCATGCGCGCGCGCATGTCGCTCTGCACCTTTTCGACGGCGGCTTCCGCCGTCAGGCCGTTGCGGATCGCCTCTTCCAGCCGCCGCACCCAACCGCTGTCGTTGGCGAACATGCGATAGGCCTCGAGCACCTCGCGGTGCTCGCCCTCGAACGCGACCTCGCGCCGCTCCAGCATGTCGTCGATGGAGAGCCGGAGCGAGCCGAGTGAGGACTGCAACCGGCGCACCTCCTCCTCGCTGTCCTCGTTGAAGAGGTTGGTGACAACGATGCGCGGCTCGTGCAGCACGACATGGCCGAGCCCGACGCCCTCATTGAAGGAAAGGCCGGTGAAGCTCACCGGGCGGCGCAGGTCGAGCTCCAGCCCCGGCTTGGTCAGGCGGGCGAGATCGCCGGTGGCGATCATCTCGGCGATCACCATCGCCGTCGTTTCCAGCGCCTCGACCTCGTCGTCGCGGTAATGGCGCATGGTCTTGTTCTGCACCACCAGCACGCCTAGCGTGCGCCCTGCCCGCAGCACCGGCACGCCGAGGAAGGAGTTGTAGATCTCTTCGCCCGTCTCCGGCAGGTAGGCGAAAGCCGGATGCTCCTGCGCATTGGATAGATTGAGCGGTCGCGCGCTGGCGGCGATCGTGCCGACCAGGCCCTGCCCGAGCCGCAGCTGCGCCAGGTGGACGGCGTTGGGGTTCAAACCTTCGGTGGCGTAGAGCTCGAGCACCGAATCCGCGCGCAGCACATAGAGCGAGCAGACTTCGGCGACCATGTTGGAGGCGATGTCGCGCACGATGCGGTCGAGCCGCTCCTGCGGCTCCAGCGGCTCCTGCATGAGCTCGCGAAGCCGTTTGAGCAGAACGCGCGGGCCACTGGCCGTATCACGCATCGCGGCTTGTTCTCCAATGGGCATTTCGCCCGCCGCAGTTTCTCCCGCGGCCGGCGTTCACGCAACAACTGACTCAGTTCTTGCTATTGCTTATCGAGCCCGTAGACGGAATGCAAAGTACGAACTGCAAGTTCCGTATAGGGACCGTCGATCAGTATCGAGATTTTGATCTCGGAAGTGGTGATGGCGCGGATGTTGATCGCCTTGTCGGCGAGCGCCTTGAAGGCGGTGGCGGCGACGCCGGCGTGGCTGCGCATGCCGATGCCGATGACCGAGACCTTCGACATGCCGGCTTCCGACTGGACGACGTCGTAGCCGACATCGGGTTTCAGCCTCTCCAGCACGGCAAGCGCCTTGTCGACGTCGCCGGACGGCACGGTGAAGGTCATGTCGGTGAACTTGCCGTCCTCGGAGATGTTCTGGACGATCATGTCGACATTGATGTTGGCTTCGGCCAGCGGGCCGAAGATGCCGGCGGCAACGCCTGGACGATCGCCGACGCGGCGCAGCGAGATCTGCGCTTCGTCCTTGGCGTAGGCAATTCCGGTGACGACCTGCTGTTCCACGATCTCTTCCTCGTCGCAAATAAGCGTTCCGGGCGGATTGAGCAAATCCCCCATTCCGGGCGCGTCGGGATCGTCGAAGGACGACCGCACGAAGGTACGCACCCTGTGTACCATGGCAAGCTCGACCGAGCGTACTTGCAGCACCTTGGCGCCGAGCGAAGCCATTTCGAGCATTTCCTCGAACGAAATCTTGGCCAGCCGACGGGCTTTCGGCTCGATACGAGGGTCGGTCGTGTAGACGCCGTCGACATCGGTATAGATGTCGCAACGGTCGGCCTTGACCGCCGCCGCGATCGCCACGGCGCTGGTGTCGGAGCCGCCGCGGCCGAGCGTCGATATGCGGTTGTCCGGGCCGATGCCCTGGAAACCGGCGATGACGGCCACCTGGCCCTCGCCGAAGCGCTTGATCAGGAAGGCGCCGTCGATATCGAGGATGCGTGCCGCGCCATGCGCATTGTCGGTCTTGATCGGGATCTGCCAGCCCTGCCAGGACCGTGCATGGATGCCCATGTTCTGCAGCGTGATCGCCAGGAGACCGGCCGTGACCTGCTCGCCCGACGCGACAACGGCGTCATATTCGCGCGCGTCGTGCATGGGCGAGGCTTCGCGGGTCCAGCCGACCAGCTCGTTGGTCTTGCCGGCCATCGCCGAGACCACCACGGCAACCTCGTGGCCGGCATCGACCTCGCGTTTGACATGGCGCGCCACGTTGCGGATGCGGGCGATGTCGGCGACCGAGGTTCCGCCGAATTTCATCACGATACGCGCCATGGAAGCGAAATGCCTTTGACTGAAGCCGGCTCGAGCCCGGAACGAGAGGAAACGCCGGGTAAGCCCGGCGCCGGAATGCGCGGCCTCCTTAGCCAAAACAGCAACGCTTCGCAAGCGAGCGCAGCCAAGAGCGGCCCGGCACCGTCTATCCTGACAGAATCTTGTCGCCGATCATGCCATAAGACCGACGAAACGGCCCGTTGGGAGATTGTCATGACCGAAACCCTGGAAATCGTCACCTTCCGCCTCAAGCCCGGCGCCGAAGCCGGCTTTGTCGCCAGCAACGGCGTCATCACTGACTGGCTCGCCCGGCAGCCAGGCTTCCTCAGCCGGCATCTCGGCCGGCGAGAGGATGGAAGCTGGGTGGACGTGGTGCGCTGGCAGAGCATGGAACAGGCCCAGGCGGCGGCCGACCGCATCATGCCCGAGATCGGCGGCAGCGAAGCCGTGCAGGCGATCGAGCCGGACAGCGTCGCCATGAACCATGCAACGATCGCGCTGTCGCGTTGATCACGACATTGCCGGTCGCGCGCTCGCGGCTCAGGTAGCGCTTCGCCACAGACCGGGATAGTCGAGAACGAAACCGGCCGGCGAGACCGTCAGGACAGCATCGTAGCCGTACACGGGTGCGGCATAAGCATAGCGGCTGTCGTCGAGCCGCCGGTAGGTCTGTTCGAGGCGCGAGAGCCTGAGTTCAGGAAAGGCTAGATAGGCGGCCGGCGCCGGCGCCGCCATGCCGGCGCCAAGCTCGAGCCGACGGATCGCCACAAGGTTGGTGGCGGGCGTGAAGCCGAGATCGACGTCGACGAGGCCGGCAACCTCCGCCTGGCTTGCGCCGTTCAGCAGCCACTGGCCGTCGGCAAGACGTTCAATCTGGTAACGCATCTCCCGCATGCCGCAAAAGCCGTCGACCCGCGCCCTGCGGGTACGCCAGCTCAGGTCGCAATCCACCTCATAGGCAAGGCCGCACGGACCGGCGTCGTTGACGAAAAGCGCATGGCCTTTGAGGGTCCGGCCATCATCCGTCTCGCCAAGCAGGCAAGCGTCGTGCCCTTCCAGGTCGAGCCGTTGCCAAAGGATCGAAGCCAGAATTCGCATTTTCGCACACTCCCGTCTCGGTCTCGCTCCCTGTTCATGACAGCTTTTCGTTCGCCCATCCGATTTGTTTCGGCAGCGCGGCAACCAAGCTGTCAGGTGCTGACAGAACGCGGCCTGATCCATCGACATGGTTGGACCTGCCGGCGGTCTGACGTCAGCAGCAAAAAACCCGCCTTGACATTCCCTCCCCCGCGCCCGACTTCCTAGCGTTCCCCGACTTCTTGGCGTTCGAGGAGACCCGCCTATGCCAGAGCCCCGCCGATCGACCATCGATGCCGGAGAAGTGGAACGCTTCTCCGCCCTTGCCGCCGAATGGTGGAACCCGAACGGCAAGTTCCGTCCGCTGCACAAGTTCAATCCGGTGCGGCTTGCCTATATCCGCGATCAGGTTGCGGCCCGTTTCGGCCGCGATCCTCGCGCGGCGCGGCCTTTCGATGGCCTGCGCTTCCTCGATATCGGCTGCGGCGGCGGTTTGCTGTGCGAGCCTATGGCCAGGCTTGGCGCCGAAGTGGTCGGCGCCGATGCTTCCGCGACCAACATCGAAGTGGCGAAGCTGCACGCGGCGGAGGCCGGCGTCAGCGTCGACTACCGCGCCACCACGGCCGAGGCGCTGGCCGATGCCGGCGAGACCTTCGATGTTATCCTGAACATGGAAGTGGTCGAGCATGTCGCCGATGTCGACCTGTTCGTGGCCAAATGCGGCCAGATGGTCCGCCCCGGCGGCATCATGTTCGTCGCCACCATCAACCGCACGCTGAAGGCGCTCGGCCTTGCCATCATCGGCGCCGAATATCTGCTGCGCTGGCTGCCGCGCGGCACGCATCAGTTCGGCAAGCTGGTCCGTCCGGAGGAACTGGCGAAGGCGCTGGGCGCTGCCGGGCTCACGGTGATCGACCGCACCGGCGTCATCTACCATCCGCTGGCCGATCGCTGGCAGAAGTCCAGGGACATGGACGTCAATTACATGGTGCTGGCGGAGAAAGCTTCGGTCTGAACGGCGGCAAGCCGGACCGCTCGTCTCACGCCTCCAGTGGCCGGCGGCAACGAGAACTAGAGCGTTTCACCGTTTCACGGAAACGGCGAACCGCTCTATCTCTTTGTTTTGGCGCAATTCCGGACGGAAAACCGCTCACACTTTTCCTGGAATTGCTCTAGCTGCGGGACGCCGCCGGCTCGACCCGGACCGGCGCCGGCGCGCCGGTCTGGTTTTGCGCCTTGGTCGTGATGAACACGCCGACGGTGATGATGGCGGCGCCCAGCCAGGTCAGAAGCTGGTAGTGCTCGCCGAGGAAGATCGTGCCGGCGAACAGGCCGACGGCCGCCGCCACATAGCCGATCTGGCTGAGATAGACCGGCCCGCCGACCGCCTGCAGGCGGAAGAAGAAGGCGAACATCGCCGAGGCCGACGCTACCTGGCCGACGACCACGAGCGGCACGCCGCCGAGCGGAATGAAGGCTTGCCCGCCCAAAAGCGTCAAAATGCCGATGAGGAGCAGCGTGGCCGAGGCCAGATGGCTGCCGACCGCAAGTTCGATCGGGCCGGTGCCTTGCGGCCAGTCGACGGTGCGGTAGATGTTGCCGGCGGCAAGGCTGACCGGGATGAGCAGCCCGATCGCCACCCAGAAATAGTCGGCCGGCTGCCCTGCCTCGCCGCGCGTCAGCGCGACCATCGCCGCGCCAACAAAGCCGACGGCGATGCCGATGACCCCGAGCAGATTGGGGCGCCTGACACCGAGCACGATCGAGAACACCAGCGTGATCACCGGCGACAGGGTGAACATGATGCCGGTGTAGCCGGCGCCGAGATGCGGGATGGCCGAGAACATCAAAAGATTGGGAATGACGTAGGAAATCGCTGCGGTGACGAAGAAATAGCGCAGCTTGTGCGGGGTCAGCCGGATGCGCTCGCCGCCCAGTAGAAGCGCCAGAAACAGCACGCCGCCTGCGCCCAGCGAGATGACGAAGGCCCAGACCATGGCCGGCACCCCGGCAGCGGTGGCGAGCTTGCCGAACGGCAGCGTCATGCCCAGCAGGCTGCCCGTCACGACCAGAAGCCAAATCGCTGAATCCCAGAGAAGTCTCATTGGTTCGTCCTGTCCCTGCGAGACCGCTTGGCGGCCAGTTCCTGTTGCAGTAAGATAATGCCAAGATTCTTTATGTCAAGATACTTTATGGTGAGCAACATGGATCGAGCAGGCAAAGCCATGGAGCAGTGGCGACGGGAGCGACCGGACCTCGACGTGTCGCCGATGGGCGTCATCGGGCGGCTGAACGAGGTCTCGGCGCTCATCGCGCGCGACCGCCTGGCGCCGGTCTTCGCCCGCTTCGGGCTGCAGTCCGGCGAATTCGATGTGCTGGCGACGCTGCGCCGTTCCGGCGCGCCCTATGCGCTGACGCCGACCGAGCTTTACGAGGCGACGATGGTGACGTCGGGTGCCATGACCGCACGCCTCGACCGGCTGGAGAAGGCCGGCCTTATCCAGCGCGCGCCGCATCCCAACGATCGGCGCGGTGTGGTGGTGCAATTGACCGGGAAAGGGCTCGAGCTCATCAACGAAGCGCTTGCCGCCCACGTCGCCAACGAGCACGAAATCCTCGCCGGCCTGACACGCGAGGACCGGGACATGCTGGCGAAACTGCTGGAAAAACTGATCGGAAGCTTGGGCCAAACCTCTGCCTAGCGTATGCTTCCTGCTTTCCACCTTCGTGAACTTGCGCCAAGGTGTATTGAGATTCAGGTCAGGCCGAGCCGAGAATGGTGGCTTACGAGAACCGGAGCGGAGCGTACTTAAAGTACGTGAGCACCGGAAGCGCAGGAAGCCGCCATTCGCAGGCCGGCATCACCTGAATATCGACACACCTCAGTTCCGGTCGTCCGGAAAGCTCGGAATCGGCATGAACTCGACGCCGTCCTCGACGAGGCTCTGCGCCTCTTCCGGCGTCGCTTCGCCGTAGATGCCACGTGGATCGGTCTCGCCAAAATGGATCTTGCGCGCTTCCTCGGCGAATTTGTCGCCGACATAGTCGGCATTTTCGCGTACCTTCTCGGCCAGTGCCTTGAGCTGCGCCAGCGCCTGCTTCTGCGCCTCGCCGATGGCCAAAGCGACCTTCTCTCGGCTGCGGGACGTTGAGACGGCGGGCGCCATCAGCGCCTTCTCTATCCTGTGCGAGCCGCAGCGCGGGCAATCGACGAAACCGCGCTTCTTCTGGGTGTCGAAGTCGTCATTGCTGCGGAACCAGGCTTCGAATTCGTGCTCGTGTTCGCAGATCAGGGAAAAACGGATCAAGAGGCGGCACCCCTGAAACGCGGCGCTTCGCTTGTCCCGGCATTGACGGTGAAATCCCGCGCGTTCTTCAGATTGGGGATCTTGCGGCGCGCGGCAAGCGACTGCGCCGGATCGATCTCGGCGACGATCACCCCGGGTTCGTCATGCGCGGCCTCGGCGACGATGCGCCCCCACGGATCGACGATCAGCGAATGGCCATAAGTTTCGCGCCCGTCCTCATGCAGGCCGCCCTGCGCGGCGGCGATGACATAGGCGCCGTTCTCAATGGCGCGGGCGCGCAACAGCACGTGCCAATGCGCCTCTCCGGTCTGGCGCGTGAAAGCGGCCGGCACCGTCAGCACCTCGGCCCCGGCCATCGCCTCGGCGCGAAACAGCTGCGGAAAGCGCAGGTCGTAGCACACTGCGAAGCCCAGCATCGTCCCCTCGATATCGGTCACGACCGCTTCCGTTCCCGGCTCGTAGGAGGCGGATTCACGCCAGCTCTCGCCATTGTCGAGATCGACATCGAACATATGGATCTTGTCGTAACCGGCAATAAGGGCGCCGTCGGGCGAGAACAGGAACGCGCGGTTGGCGAGCTTGCCGTCGGCGCGCAGAATCGCCGTCGAGCCGACATGCAGATAAATGCCGAGCTCCTTCGCCAGCTTGCGCGCAGTCGCGACGACCACGTCCTTGTCTTCGGTGGTGAAGGCGGCCGCCCCCGCCTGCTTGTCGCGGATCAGCGCACCGGTCATTTCCGGCGTCTGGACGTAGGTGGCACCCTGATGTGCAGCATCGCGGACCAGTCTTTCCATGTCGGCCGCATTGCGCTCCGGGCTGGTCCCCGAACGCATCTGCACCGCCGCCGCCTTGAAAACACCCATGATCAAGCCCTCGCTTCGTTGGCAAGCAGCACGTCCAGCCGCCCCTGCGACTCCAATTCATGGAGATCGTCGCAGCCGCCAACATGCGTGTCGCCGATGAATATCTGCGGAAAAGTGGTGCGCCCATGCGCCCGTGAAATCATTTCCTGACGCAATGCCGGCGAGAATGAGGCATCGTGCTCGGTATAGGTCACGCCCTTGCGCTCGAGCAACCGCTTGGCGGCCGTGCAGTAACCGCACATCATGCGCGTATAGATCGTCACATCGACCATCAATCAGCAATCCTGCCTATCCACGTCGCCCGACAGTTGCGCGAAAACGACATGCACCAAAACAACAACTTAAGCACTATATAGTTGCAGACTCATCGGCCCGGAAGTCCCCCGGCAGGACGCGCGCGAAGGTCAGCACGTCGACCGCTCCGGCGCCGCCCCTCTTCAGCGCCTTGGCGACGGCCCGCACCGTTGCGCCGGTGGTGTAGACATCGTCGACCACGAGCACCCGGCGCCCCGCTATCTCGATTTCAGCGTCCGGCGGCACGCGAAACGCGGCGCGCACATTCTCCTCGCGCTCGTGCCGTTCGAGCCCGACCTGCTGGCGCGTCAGCTTCACGCGCCTGACCGCGGATGGCGAGAAGGGCAGCCCGCTGAGCTTTGCAACGGCCCGACCGAGTTCCGCGGACTGGTTGAACTGGCGCCGGAAGAAGCGCCGCCAGTGCAACGGCACCGGCACGACCAGGTCGGCCTCCGCAATCAGCTCGGCGCCGGCCCGCATCATCCAGTTCGCCATCCAGGGCGCTAGGTCGGTTCGGTCCTGATATTTCAGCCCTTGCACCATCTGCCGCGCGACGCCCGAATAGAGGACGGCGGCCCGCGCCCGCTCGAAGGGCGGCGGATCGGCGATCGCCTCGGCGGAAAGAAACCCCTCGCCCATGTCGTGCGTGAAGGGCGTGCCCATCACCGGGCACCAGGGTTTTTCCAGCAGCCTAAGCTTCGGCCAGCAGGCGCCGCACAGCACGCCGGGTTGCGACACATGACGACGGCAGCCGGCGCAAACCGGCGGAAACAACAGCCGCGCCGGCCAGGCCAGTGCCTGCCGCATCATATCCTGGACCGCTGTGGTCTTGATCTTGTGCACCGGATCGGCCACGTGAAAGGAAACCCCGCGCCACCTTAACACCACTCCGGTACGCGCGGACAACAGGAAGCTTTTCATTGCAGCCCTTGATCGACACCGAGCTCTGGCTCGCTCGCAAGCGCCGGGCACTCGCGCGCCCCGTCGAAGGCGCCGATTTCCTGATGCGCCGGGCCGCGGAGGACCTTGCCGACCGGCTGGGCGCCGTCGAACGCCGCTTCGGCAAGGCGGCCGCGCTGTTCTGTCAGACTTCAGCGGCCGTGGACGTGCTTGCCGGCAGCGGCAAGGTCAGCGAGATCGTGCGCGTCGAGATGGACGAAGCGCTTCTGGCCGGCGGCACCGGCCTGGTAGCGCCGCCTGAGACCGTGCCGTTCGAGGAGGCCAGCCTCGATCTCGTCGTCTCCCTGCTCTCGATGCATGCGATGAACGACATTCCCGGCGTGCTTGCGCAAATCCGCCGGGCGTTGCGACCGGACGGGCTTTTCCTCGGCGCTTTCGCCGGCGCGGGCACATTGGCGGAATTGCGCGAGAGCATGCTGGCTGCCGAGACGGAGCTTTACGGCGGCGCAAGCCCGCGCATCCTTCCCTTCACCGACGTGCGCGACGCCGGCGCGCTGTTGCAGCGCGCCGGCCTGGCCTTGCCGGTCGCCGATGTCGAAACGGTCGCGGTGCGCTACGACACGCTGTTCGACCTCGCCGCCGACCTGCGCGCCATGGGCGAAACAAACGCGCTCGTCGATCGCAGCCGCAGGCCGGTCGGCAGACGGCTTTTTGCCCGCGCCGCGGAGCTCTACGCCGAACGGTTCGCGGATCCGGATGGCCGTATCCGCGCGAGTTTTTCGATTGTCTGGATGTCCGGCTGGGCGCCCGACGCCTCGCAGCAAAAGCCGCTCAAGCCGGGATCCGCCAAGGTCTCGCTCAAGGCGGTCCTGGAGAACCCGTCTAGGACCTGAGTGCCCCCCGTGATGCCGTCAGTGAGCGAAGGCGTTGGCAAGCTTGCTGTTGTTGTCGGTGAACAGCCACACCAGCCCGTCTGCCGCCTGTTTGACCCCGGCAATGATGGCCAGCGACAACACCGCGACGATCAGACCATATTCGACGGCCGTAGCGCCCGTTTCGTCTTGAATGAATTGCTGCAGCAGGTTTTTCATGATCACCGATCCCTCATGCAGAAACTCTAATGCCCTACCCGTTAAGAAAGGTTAACGGCAAAAGCTTAACAGCGAGTGAAACGCCGTCGCGCCGGAAAATCATTAACCAAGTCAGCACTCGCCGCTGCGGCTGCCGTCATTGCGGATGACGCAGATTGAACTGGGAAAGGGCTGCAGCACGCTGCGGCGCACCGTATATGTATTGGGGCGGTGGCCGATCGATCCGGTCGCGGTCATGTCGAGCCCGCCCGCGAAGCCGTCGCGAACGCTCTGCGGCCGGGTCTGGTTGTCCAGGAAAGGCGTTGCGATCAGCGCCAGCGCCACCGCCGCCGAGCCGAAGAGAAGCGTGATCCGCAGGATGCCCATGCCGGCGTCCACCGCGCGAAATCCCCGGTCAGGTCGGATCGAATCCCAGTCTCTTTCAAGGCTCATGCCGTGTTTCCCAGTCATCGACGACATCGCCGCGCGAAGCGGCCTCGCGCAATTTTTCACGTCGAGATAAATCTTCCATTAATGCTGACTAAACCAGCTCCCGGAAACGTGCGGAAACACTCGGCCGCCCGGGAAACGCCGACCTGCCGCCAAGTCGGCGCGAAACTACAAAAGGTCGATGAGGAACTGGATCAGCGGCGCGTCGGCCGGCGGCATCGGATAGTCGCGCATCTGCCGCGGCCTGACCCATTTGAGCCCCTGGCCTTCCCTGGGCTGCGCGATACCACGAAAGCGGCGGCAGACATAGAGCGGCATCAGGAGATGGAAATCGTCATAGGAGTAGCTGGCGAAGGTGAGCGGCGCCAGGCATGGGATCTCGGTCTCGATGCCGAGTTCCTCATGCAACTCGCGCACCAGGCACTCCTCCGGCGTCTCGCCGGGCTCGACCTTGCCGCCTGGAAACTCCCACAGACCGGCAAGCTGCTTGCCCTGCGGGCGCTGCGCCAGAAGCACGCGCCGGTCGGTATCGACCAGCGCGCAGGCGGCGACCAGCAGCAGTCGCTTTCCGGCCGGCTTGACCTCGCTCATGCGCCCGGCGGCCGACGATAGTGGTAGCGATAGACTTCCTCGAAGCCGAGCGACCGGTAGAGCGAGAGCGCCGGCAGATTGCCGGCCTCGACCTGTAGCCAGGCCTCCCGCGCGCCGCGCAGCCGTGCCCATTTCAGCGCCGACAGGATGAGATTGCGGCCATGGCCCTTCTTGCGCGCCGACTTTTCGGTGGCGACCTCGAACAGACCCGCGAGATCGCCGTCATGAACGCAGATCAGCGTCGCCAGCGGCTCGTTGCCGTCCTCGAGCGCGAACAGCCCCGCTTCCGGCTGGATGGCGCCGATGACCTCGGACAGGCCGGGCCGCAGCGAGGCGTCCGAGCCGCTCGTCCTCAGCGAAGCGCCGATGAAACGGCTGATGTCCTTGAGCGGAATCTGGTCCATGGCCGCGCCAAGCTCGACCTCCTTCAGCGGCAACCGCATCACCAAAGATTCGTCGAACATGTTCCAGCCGGCCTTGTCGAGATGCGTGGACAAGACCTGTCCCGACAGCGGCGACATGCGAAAGGTGAGCGGCCTGCCATAGGCGTCGAAGCGTCTTGCGGCGCGGCCGATGCGCTCTTCGATGGCGTGCGTGTCGCCCGGATCGAGCGGATTGACCGAGTTGAGGCGCTTGGCGGGGAGACCTGCGGTCAGCCGCACGACCCAGGTCCCGTCATAATGGACGGCGGCCGCCGGCCAGGCGCGAAAACCCGCCGCCTCGTAGCGACGCACAACCGCGAGCACGCTTGCCGGATGCCTCGACACCGGCGCCATCAGCTCCGGTAATCGCCATTGATGGCGACATATTCCTTGGTGAGGTCGCAGGTCCACACCGTCGCCTTGCCGCGGCCGATGCCGAGATCGGCGCGGATGCGGATATCGTCGCGCTTCATATAGGCCGAGGTCGCTTCCTCCGAATAGGCCGGATCGCGCTCGCCCTCATGCGCCAGGCGGTTGTCGCCGAACCAGATCGACAGCCGGTCGCGGTCGGCCGGCTCGCCGGCCTTGCCGACGGCCATGACCACGCGGCCCCAATTGGCGTCCTCGCCGGCGACGGCCGTCTTGACCAGCGGCGAGTTGGCGATCGAGAGCGCGATGCGCTTGGCCGAGCGGGCGGATTTCGCGCCGGTGACGGTGACCTCGACCTGCTTGCGCGCGCCCTCGCCGTCGCGCACCACCTGCAGCGCCAGCGACTTCAGCACCTTGCCGAGCGCCCGGCGGAAGGCGCCGAGCCGCGCGTCCTTGGGGTCGCCGATCGGCGGCGCGCCGCGCGCCGCGGCCTTGCCGGTGGCGAAGAAGAGCAGCGTGTCGCTGGTCGAGGTGTCGCTGTCGACGGTCACCGCATTGAAGGTCTTGGCCGTGCCGCGCGACAGCAGGTCCTGTAGCACGGGAGCTGCGATCGGCGCGTCGGTGGCGATGAAGGAGAGCATCGTCGCCATGTCGGGCGCTATCATGCCGGCGCCCTTGGCGATGCCGTTGATGGTGACGTCGGTGTCGCCGATTTTGACCGTCGCCGTCGCCACCTTCGGATAGGTGTCCGTGGTCATGATCGCCTTGGCCGCCTCGGTCCACTGATCCGGCCTGCCGTCCTTGATCAGGCCGGCGAGCAGATGGCTGAATCTGGTCGTGTCGAGCGGCTCGCCGATGACGCCGGTCGAGGCCAGGAACACCTCGCTCTGCGAACATCCGGCGGCCTTCGCCGCCGCCTCGCCGGTCAGCGCGGTCGAAGCCTGGCCCTTCTTGCCCGTGAAGGCGTTGGCATTGCCGGAATTGACCACCAGGACACGCGCCTTGCCGGCGGGCAGGTTCTGACGGCAGAAGTCGACGGGCGCCGACGGACATTTCGACCTGGTGAACACGCCGGCGACAGCCGTGCCCGGATCGAAGGCCATGGCCAGCAGGTCGGTTCTGTTGCGGTACTTGATACCGGCTTCGGCGGTCGCGATGCGCACACCCTCGATGACCGGCATCTTCGGATATTTCTTCGGTGCGAGCGGCGAAATCGTAGCAGACATCGGTATCCCGGAGCGGCAAGAACACGAAAGGAAGGAAGCCGGTTTGCCCGATAGCGCGCGCCGGCGCAAGAGGCGTTCTGGCCGCGCCTTGCCGGCTTGGCCGGCGGCCTTGCAATTGGAAACACGTCGTTTCGTTTCGTCACCGAAGCCAATATGATCGGCCGCAGATTCACCGACCAAGGAAGACCTCGATGGGCGAAGCCGCCGCTCGCGGGCGCAAGTCGATCGGCGCAAAACGCAGTCCCGAGAGCGCCGATGCCATCCTCAATGCCGCCGAGGCGGTGTTGCGCGAGGCGGGCTATGCCGGCTTCTCGATCGAGGCCGTCGCCCGGCGGGCGCGGGCGGGAAAGCCGACCATCTATCGCTGGTGGCCGAGCAAGGCGGCCCTGCTGATCGAGGTTTACCAGCGGCAGAAGCGCGTCGAGACGCCCGATACCGGAAACGTCGAGGACGATCTGGCCGGCTTCCTCGAGAATCTGTTCGCGCACTGGCGCGACACCCCGTCGGGCAACATCTTCCGCTCGCTGATCGCAGAGGCGCAGTCGGACGAGACGGCCGCGGCCGCGCTTGCCGAATATTCAAAAGGACGCCGCAGCCATACCGGCCGGATGATCGAGCGCGCCAAGGCGCGGGGCGAGGTGGCGGCCGATGTCGATGCCGGGATCGTGGCCGACCTGGTCGCTTCTTTCGCCTGGCGGCATCTGCTGACCGAACGGCTCGACGAGGACAAGGCGGCGATCCGCGCCGCCATTCGCTACATCACGCGGGGCATAATGAACGCTTGACCCCCGAAAACGAAAGGGCGCCCTCGGGCGCCCTTTCAGAATTATCCAGCCGCAAGCGGATTACTTGCCGGCTTCCAGCGTGTCGATGTCCTTCTTGAGCTTCTCGTCCGGGATCTCGACCTTGGCGGCCGCACGCAGCTCCTTGACCATGGCGAAATACTTGTCGCGGATCACCGCCTGCTTGGCCTGGTCCTTGACGTCGTCGAAGGCCGGCGGCTGCTTGGCGCGCTTGTCCTCGACCTTGATGACGTGCCAGCCGAACTGCGACTGCACCGGCTCCTTCGAATATTTGCCGACGTCGAGCGCGAACGCCGCCTTGTCGAATTCTGGCACCATCTGCCCGGGGCCGAACCAGCCGAGATCGCCGCCGCTGGTCTTGCCGCTCGGATCGCTGGTGTGTTCGTTGGCGAGCTTCTGGAAATCGGCGCCGCCGTCGAGCTGCTTGATGATCGCCTCGGCCTCTTCCTTCGTCTTCACGAGGATGTGACGGGCATGGATTTCGTTGACCGGCGGCGTGTTGGCGATCTCCTGGTCATAGCGGGCGCGCACTTCGGCGTCCGTCACCTTGTCGACCACTTCCTTCTCGACGACCTCGCCATGCAGGGCTCGCGCCTGCAGGAAAGCCATGCGGCGCTGGAAGTCGGCGTCCTTGTCGAGGCCGCTGTCGACGGCCTTCTTGGCCATGACGCGGATTTCGATCGCCGCCGAGAGGGCCGCCGCGCGGCGCTGTTCAGGCGGCAGTTGCGCGAACTGCTGCGACAGTTCGCCTTCGGCGAGCCGAAGATCGGCCTCGGTCAGCTTCTCGCCATTGACGGTGGCGATCACGGCATTGGGATTGACCGGCGCCGCCGGAGCAGCCGCGGGCGCCGTGGCGTCCGGCTGGGCGGGCTTGGTCTCTTGCGCCATCAGCGGCGAGAGGCAAAGAGCCGAGAGCCCGAAGGCCAGACCGAGGCTGGCGAGCGAGGCGCGGCGGATCGACAGGGACATCAAGATAAACTCCAATGGGGATTGCCAATAAGGATCGCGTGAGCGGAAGGGTTCCAGATCAGTCGAATTGTGGCGGAATTTGGCGCTGCCGATAGGGCTAACGCGGCGTTGACATCGATTGAGCCCCCTCTTATCTGTCCAACGACTTGGCGTCCAGAACCGTTTTCCGGGCGCTTTTTGCGTTTGTCCGCACTCACGCGGATTTGATGGGCCCGCCAGGTGCCTGTCGCAAACGGCTAAATTGCTATCGAAAGGGCCATTGGATGGTCAGTCTCGGCGGTCTCGCCCGTAAGGTTTTCGGTTCTTCCAACGACCGCCGCGTCAAGTCGACCCGGCCAAGGGTCGAAGCCATCAACGCCATGGAAAACGAGATGCGGGCGCTTTCCGATGCCGAGCTTGCGGGGCGCACGGAAAAGTTCCGCCAGGATCTCGCCAACGGCGCTGCGCTCGACGATCTCTTGGTTCCCGCCTTCGCCACGGTGCGCGAGGCCGCCCGCCGCGTGCTTGGCATGCGTCCCTTTGACGTGCAATTGATCGGTGGCATGGTGCTGCACAATGGCGGCATCGCCGAGATGCGCACCGGCGAGGGCAAGACGCTGGTCGCCACCTTGCCGGTTTACCTCAATGCGCTCGCCGGCAAGGGCGTGCATGTGGTCACCGTCAACGACTATCTCGCCAAGCGCGACGCCGAATGGATGGGCCGCGTCTACAAATTCCTCGGCCTGACCGTCGGCGTCATCGTCCACGGCCTTTCCGACGAGGAACGCCGTGACGCCTATGCCTGCGACGTCACCTATGCCACCAATAACGAGCTCGGCTTCGACTATCTGCGCGACAACATGAAGTATGAGCGCTCGCAGATGGTGCAGCGTGGACACTCGTACGCCATCGTCGACGAGGTCGATTCTATTCTGGTCGACGAAGCGCGCACGCCGCTGATCATTTCCGGTCCGCTCGAGGACCGCTCGGAAATGTACAACACCATCGACGCCTTCATGCTGAAGCTCGGCCCGGCCGACTATGAGGTCGACGAGAAGCAGAAGACGACGATCTTCACCGAGGACGGCACCGAGAAGCTGGAAAACATGCTGCGCGACGCCGGCCTGTTGAAGGGCGAGTCGCTCTACGACGTCGAGAACGTCGCCATCGTCCATCACGTCAACAACGCGCTGAAGGCGCATCTGTTGTTTCAGAAGGACAGGGACTACATCGTGCGCAACGGCGAGATCGTCATCATCGACGAGTTCACCGGCCGCATGATGCCGGGCCGCCGCTATTCGGAAGGCCTGCACCAGGCGCTCGAAGCCAAGGAGCACGTGCAGATCCAGCCCGAGAACCAGACACTGGCCTCCGTCACCTTCCAGAACTATTTCCGCCTCTACAAGAAGCTTGCCGGCATGACCGGCACGGCGCTGACCGAGGCGGAGGAATTCGGCAACATCTACGGCCTCGAGGTCACCGAAATCCCGACCAACCTGCCGGTCATCCGCAAGGATGAGGACGATGAGGTCTACCGGACGGTCGAGGAGAAGTACAAGGCGATCGTCAGGGAAATCCGCGAAGCCAGCGCCAAGGGCCAGCCGACGCTGGTCGGCACCACCTCGATCGAGAAATCCGAGCAGCTGGCCGAGCGCCTGCGCAAGGACGGCTTCAAGGACTTCGAAGTGCTGAACGCCCGTCACCACGAGCGCGAGGCGGCCATCGTCGCCCAGGCCGGCAAGCCCGGCGCCATCACCATCGCCACCAACATGGCCGGCCGCGGCACCGACATCAAGCTCGGCGGCAATGCCGAGATGCGCATCGCGGAGGAACTTGGAGACATGCCCGAGGGCCCCGAGCGCGAGGCCAGGGAAAGGGAAATCCACGCCGACGTCGAGCGCCTGAGGGAAAAGGCGCTGGCCGCCGGCGGCCTCTATGTTCTGGCCACCGAACGCCACGAATCGCGCCGCATCGACAACCAGCTTAGAGGTCGTTCGGGAAGACAAGGCGATCCCGGCCGCTCGAAATTCTTCCTGTCGCTGCAGGACGATCTGATGCGCATCTTCGGCTCCGAGCGCATGGACGGCATGCTGCAGAAGCTCGGCCTCAAGGAAGACGAGGCGATCATCCATCCCTGGATCAACAAGGCACTGGAAAAAGCGCAAAAGAAGGTCGAGGCGCGCAACTTCGATATCCGCAAGAACCTCCTGAAATATGACGACGTTGCCAACGACCAGCGCAAGGCGGTGTTCCAGCGGCGCATCGAGCTGATGGACGGAGAAGGTCTCGCCGAAACCATTGCCGAGATGCGCGAAGGCGTTATCGAGGAGATCGTCGCCAAGAACATCCCCGAAAACGCCTATGCCGAGCAGTGGAACGTCGCCGGTCTCAAGGAGGAAGTGGCGCAGTACCTCAACCTCGACCTGCCGGTCGAGGAATGGGTCAAGGAAGAAGGTATCGCCGAGGATGACATTCGCGAGCGCATCACGGCCGCCGCCGACGCCGCCGCCAAGGAGCGCGCCGACCGCTTCGGCCCCGATGTGATGAACTATGTCGAACGCTCGGTGGTGCTGCAGACGCTCGACCATCTGTGGCGCGAGCACATCGTCAATCTCGACCATCTGCGCTCGGTCGTCGGCTTCCGCGGCTACGCCCAGCGCGACCCGCTGCAGGAATACAAGAGCGAGGCCTTCGAGCTGTTCCAGGCCATGCTCGGCAATCTGGAGCAGGCCGTCACCGCACAGCTGATGCGCGTCGAGCTGGTGCGCCAGGCGGCCGATGCGCCGCCGCCTGAAGCGCCCGAGATGTTCGGCAGCCATATCGACGGCTCCACCGGCGAGGATGATTTCCAGGGCGGCGAGACCGCGCTTCTGGTGCGTCAGGACACCAACGCCGTCGTCGCACCGGAAAACCGCGATCCGAAGAACCCCGCGAGCTGGGGCAAGGTCGGCCGCAACGAACTCTGCCCCTGCGGCTCCGGCAAGAAGTACAAGCACTGCCACGGCACGTTCGCCTGACGCCTATTTCCTTCTCCCCGTCCAACGGGGAGAAGGTGCCCGAAGGGCGGATGAGGGGCAGCGCCGGGGCCGGCGGTTTCCTTCAGGCGCAGAAAACAAGCCTCACACCAGACCCGACGCGCGCGCCGCGGCAGCCGCTTCGCCGCGCGAGATGACCTCCAGCTTCTCCAGCACGGCCGAAACGTGGTGATCGACCGTCTTGGGCGAAATGGTCAGATGCGCGGCGATCTTCTTGTTGGAAAAGCCTCGCTCGAGAAGTTCCAGGACTTCCATCTGGCGCTGCGTGAGGCCGGCCTGGTTGGCGCGCGTCGCCTGTCGCGGCCCTCTCGCGATGTGACTGACGCCGCTTTCCCGCATGAGGCTGCGCGCCTGCTGCGCGACCGCCCTCGCGCCAAGGTCCTCGAAAATGGCGAGCGCCTCGCGCTGCGCCGCTTCGTCGCCGAGCAGCAAGGCCATTGCCTGTTCGAAAGGCGCCCCCATGTCGGCCCATAACCTGGCGGCGGCGCGCCAATCGCCCGTCAGTTGCAGGCGGTGCGGCTCCGCCATGCCGTCCGTGTCGCCGGGTTCGGATCCCGGCGACAACAGTTCCCGCCAGGTGGCAAGTTCGCCGAACACGGCCGGCGTTGGCGCGAGATTTTCGGCAACCGCGATCAGCCGCAAGGCTTCCTGCTTGTCGGCTTGTCCAAGCCAGGCCGATTCGGCCAGCACCTGGGCAAACGCCACGAGGCGCTGCAGCTCCATGCCCTTGTCCAGGAACCGCCTCATCTCTTCGACGATCGGCTCGGCCGACGGGTCGCCGCGGCGGATGCGCAATCGTGCCAGCGCCACCAGCGACGGATAGCGCACCAGCGGCGTCGTTGCGTCGTCGTCGACAACCTCATGCGCCATTGTCGCGGCGTCGTTCCAGAAGCCGCGGCGAAGCAAAAGCTGCGCCTGCACGCCGCGCATGTAGTCGCGCCATGTCGCGAGATCGTTCTCGACGCAATAGCCGATGCCGCGATCCAGGAACGACGCCGCCTCCTTGAAGTTGAGCCTGTTCATCTCGACGCAGGCGCAGTTCGTGAAGGCGCGCGCCGCATGCTCCTGGTAGTTGCCCGACAGCGCAATCCCAAGACTGCGGGCGAGATCGCGCCGCCCCTTGGCAAAATCCAGCCATTGTCCGGCGGCGCCGACATTGTTCAGCGCATGACATAGAATGTCCGCCCGGTTGAGCCGCTCCGCCAGCTCGACCGCCTTGCCGCCGAGCGAAAGGGCGTCCTCGAGCCGCTCGGCCAGCATCGCCAGTTGCGAGAGGTTCGAATAAGCCATCGCCAGCTCGGCGCTGTCGGGCGCAGTCTCCAGAAGCCCCACGGCCTGCTCTCCGAAACGGTCCGCTGCCTCGCGATCGCCGAGCAGATAGGCAAAGCGCGACAGGCATCTGAGGCTGTCGCCTTCCTTGAGCCGGTCGCCCAGCGCCTGGCGCAGCTGGCGCGCCCGGCCCTGCGCTTCCATCGCCGCCTCGACGCGGCCGATCAGGTGACACTCGAAGGCATGCCCTTCGTAAAGTTCAGCCCGCTTCTCGATCGGCAGGGTATCCGCATAGCGCAGCGCGACCTCGTAATAGCCCGCCGCATCGCGATGCGCGCCGACGCGGGATGCCTCGCGCGCGGCAACCGGCGCAAGCTCGCGCACCACGTCGAGGCTTTGCGCTTCCACGGCATGATGCACCAGCCTTGCGGTGGCGACTTGCGGATTTTCCCGTAATGCCGCCAGCGCGCGCTCATTGTACTCGCGTCGTTTGCTGGGCGTCAGCGCCATCTCGATGGCCGTGCGGGCGATCTCGTGCCGGAAAGCATAGCCATCGCCGAAATCCTCGAGCAGGCCGTTGGCGACGCATTCGGCGAGCTGGCCGGCGGCGGCGATCCCGCAAAGGCCGCTCAGCGCCCAGGCATCGGCGCGACGCGGAAACACCGAGACCGCGTCGAGCATCGAGCGGGCGCCGGGCGACAATCTTTCGGCGCGCGCCAGCACGGCGTCGCGGACGCTCGCCGGCAACGCACCATCGACTGCGGCGGCGAGCAGCTCGGTGACGAAGAAGGCGTTTCCCGCCGTTGCGCGGTAGATCGCGTCGCCGTCGCGCGCGGCCGCCGCGGCGAGCGAGAGCACCGCGCTTTCGCTGAGCAGCGGCACTTCTATGCGTTGGATGTTGCCGGCCGGTATCTCGCCGAGCGCCCGGCGCACGCGCATCTGTCCTTCGCTGCGGTCGGTGCGCGCCGTGATCAGAAGCAGGATGTGCGTGTTTGCAATGCGCCGGCCGAGGAAACGCACGAAATCGAGCGTCGCATCATCGGCCCAGTGCAGGTCCTCGATGACGAGCAGGGATGGACCTTTCGCCTCGAAAACGTCGAGCGCCTCGGAAAACAAGGGCAGCCGCTGCACCTGGCGGTCGTCGATCGCTAGCGGCGGCTCCCACTGCGCCTCGCGCGCCAGATCGTAAAGCGGCCCCAGGGGATCGGGAATGGAGAGATCCTCGCAGGCGCTGCGAAGCACGGTCAGGTCGTTGCCCAAGCGGCTTGCGAACGCCTCGGCCAGCGCCGTCTTGCCGGCGCCGGCCTCCCCCGACAGGACCACGACGCGGCCGCGCCCGCCTGTTGCATCCGCCAGCAAGGCATCCATTTGCTGCAGCTGCGTCTGCCGTTCCAGAAGCATTGTCACTCTCTCGCCAAATCAGAATTTCCATCGTGGCGGGCCGCCGCCGCGATAGCCTGGGAAACGGCGCGACAATGTGACTTTCCACACACTGAGGTGCCATCTTCCACATAAAACGTCGCAAAGATAGGGATTCGTCCCGGCTAATATGGGGAATGGCTCCGATGCGCGCCTTCCGCGAAGGTGATTTCTGCTGGGTCGCGCTTGAACCGAGCGCAACTCACCAATGAAAGGAAACCGATCGTGCCTCGTTACCTGATTGAACGTACCTTCCCCGATGGACTTCACGTGCCGATGAACGATGCCGGCGCAACCGCGATGGGCGGCGTTATCGCCCGCAATGCCGAGAAAGGCGTCACCTGGGTGCAATCCTTCGTCTCGCCGGACAAGAGCAAGAGCTTCTGCATCTACGATGCGCCCTCGCCCGAGGCGATCCGCAGCACCGCGCAGAAGAATTCGCTTCCCGTCGACAAGATCACGGAGGTCCGGGTCCTCGACCCCTACTTTTATCGCTGATCGGGCAGACCATGTCGGGCAGACCATACCCGTCGCCAGCGGACCTGACGCCGAGCCAGAGGACGAGACTGTATCCGCCGCGGCGGGCATCGTCCCGTCACGGCGCGGCTTCATGCGACGGGCTGTGTCGGCGTTGCTTTCGCCGCTGCGAAACCGGCGACGCTTTCTGCCGCCGCAGGACGACTACCTGAGACGCGACATCGGCCTGCACGAGCGGGAAAACCCGCGCGAATACTGGGAATATTGGTGGCATCACAGCTGATCCCGCACCGGGCGATTCCAGGAAGACTGCGCAGCAGTTTTCCGTCCGGAATTGCGCAAAACAAACACTTGGAGCGGTTCGTTCGGTGAACCGCTCTGGTCGGGATCAGCGACCATCCTTTTTAGCGACAGCGCCGCCGGCGTTCGGAGTTGGCCTTTACCGGCCGACTGCCGCCGCTTGCGCGCCTCAATTGGAGAGACAAATGAACATTCAGATCTTAATCAAATGCGTCATCGGCGCTTCTGCCTCGATCATCATGCTGATAGCGGGCGCGGCCACGGCCGAAACCGTCAATCCGCTCGCCGAAAAAGTGCGAGCGCTGGACAGCCGCTTCGAGGACGTCGCCGTGGCGAAAGCCGAAGGCTACGCGCCGATCCCCTGCGCCAGCGGCCTCACCGGCGGCGCCATGGGCATCCACTACGTCAACGCCGCCTATCTGAAGGACGACGCCGTCGACGTCGCCAAGCCGGAAGCCGTGATGTACGAGCCGATGGCCGACGGCACGCTGAAGCTGATCGCGGTCGAATACATCACCGCGAAGGGCCCGGCCTCGCTCGAAGGCCATCTGTTCAACTTCAACACCGCGCCCAACCGCTACGGCCTCGGCCCATTCTACGAGCTGCATGTCTGGGCCTGGAAGCAGAACCCCACCGGCGCCTTCGCCGACATGAACCCGAATGTGTCCTGCGACGCCATGCAGGGGATGTGAGCAGCGCCCTTGCCTTCTCCCCTTGTGGGAGAAGGTGGATCGGCGCGATAGCGCCGAGACGGATGAGGGGTGTTCCAGCGGAGTGAGAGGTCTGCGTTCCCTGGAATACCCCTCATCCGTCGCCTTCGGCGACACCTTCTCCCACAAGGGGAGAAGGAAAAGCCCGCACTCCACCCACCCTTTCTTAAGGTGTTTCGGATAGACCGAAACCTTGGAAAGAGGCGGAAAACGGAGAGTATTCGGGGTGCGCTTTTCCGCGGCAACGACTGCCGGGCGGTTCCTGCCGCAGCGCTGGGCGCTGCGCATGCGGCCATTGCTTGGCCGCATCGATGCCGTCCTGTCCACCGCCGACGAGCGCGGCGAAGCCGGGCGCATGTCGCTGATCGCCTTCTCCATCCGCATCGTCAGCGCCTTCATCGCCTTTGTCAGCCAGGTGCTGATGGCACGCTGGATGGGTTCGTTCGAATACGGCATCTCGGTGCTGGTCTGGGTGACGATGGTCATCGTCGGCAATCTCGCCTGCCTCGGCTTCCACACCTCGGTCATCCGCTTCATCCCCGAATATCGCGAGCGCGGCATGCTGGCCGAGCTGCGCGGCATCGTGCAGGCGAGCCGCCTGTTCGTGCTCGTCGCCTCGACGCTGGTGGCAGGCCTCGGCGCGCTTGGCGTCTGGCTCGCCTCGGACTGGATCGAGAACTACTATGTCATCCCCTTCATCCTTGGTGTCATCTGTTTGCCGATGATCGCGCTCGGCGATCTTCTTCAGGGGCTGGCGCGCGCCAATTCCTGGGCGCTGCTGGCGCTGTCGCCCACCTATCTGGTGCGGCCGGTGCTGATCCTGGCGTTCATGGCGCTGATGCTTGGCCTGCACTATGTGCCCGACGCCAAGACCGCGATCTTCGCCTCCATCGCCGCAACCTATGTCACCACGCTCGGTCAGCTGATGGCCGTCACCTCGCGCATGGAGAAAAAGATCCCGGCCGGGCCGATGGCGGTGCATTTTAGCCAGTGGATCCTCGTTTCGCTGCCGATCTTCCTGGTCGAGGGCTTCTTCTTCCTGCTCACCAATGCCGACGTGCTGATGGTGGGCGCCTATCTCGACCCCAATGACGTCGCTGTCTATTTCGCCACGGTGAAGACGCTGGCGCTGGTGCATTTCGTCTATTTCGCGGTCAAGGCCGGCGTTGCACAGCGCTACGCCCAGTTCACGCATGGCGAGCCGCATCGGCTCGCCGCCTTCGCCCGCGAGACCGTCTCCTGGACCTTCTGGCCCTCGCTGCTGATGGCGCTCATGGTGCTGGCGCTGGGCGAGCCGATGCTGGTGCTGTTCGGTCCCGAATTCACCGCCGGCTACCCGCTGCTCTTCCTGCTGGTTCTGGGCGTCGTGGCGCGCGCCGCCGTCGGCCCCTGCGAAAGCCTGCTCACCATGAGCGGCAACCAGAACATCTGCGCCGCCGTCTATGCCATGACGCTTGCGCTCAACATCGGCCTCAACGTGATCCTCATTCCGCTGTTCGGCCTCTGGGGCGCGGCAATCGCCACCAGCCTGGCCATGGTCTTCGAGGCCAGCGCGCTCTCCTTCACCGTCTGGCGCAAGCTCGGCATCGTGATGGCGATCTTCGTGCCCGCAAACAAGGAAGTCGCCTGATGGCCGCCGTCCCATTGCTCGAAGAGACCAGCGGCGGCACCGCCGGCGCCATGGTTTCCAACCTTGCCGGCCTGGCGCGCGAGGTCGACCCCGCCCATATCGAGCTCTTCGCCAGCAACAGGCCGGAGCGCAAGCTCGCCATCTATCCGGCCTCGGCCGGCTTCGACCTCGTCGAGGAACTCGACTATCTCAGCGCCCGCACGATCGAGCCGAACGTCTTCTTCAACCCGCGCTTCCTGGCGCCGGCGATGCCGCGGCTGGAAGACCGCGAGGTGCGGCTGGCCGTCATCCGCGACGGCGACGAATACCGCAACCGGCTTCGGCTTCTGGCGCCGTTCTCGGTCGAGCGGCCGGCGATCCCGCTCGGCGTCCCGGTGATGCGCACATGGTCGAGCCCGTTCGGCCCGCTCGGAACGCCGCTGGTCGATCGCGACGATCCGGTCGGCGTCATCGAGGATTTCTTCTCGATGCTGTCGCGGCCGCATCTCAAGCTGCCAAAAGTATTCGTGCTGCCCGATATGCGCCTCGACGGTCCGGTGGCGAGCCTGCTCACCTCCTTTGCCGACAGCCGCGGCTTGACCATGGTGACCACCGGCAAGGTCGAGCGTCCGGTGCTCGATAGCGACGCCGACGGCGAGGAATACCTCAAGGCATCGCTGCGCGCGCATCACTATCGCGAATTCCGCCGCCTGAAGCGGCGTCTCGCCGACCTGGGCAAGCTGGAGCACACCGTGGCGCGCGGGCCGGACGAGATCCGCCACGCCATCGAAAGCTTCCTGACGCTGGAAGCGGCCGGCTGGAAAGGCCGCGAGCGCACCGCGATGGCGATCGACCGCTACCGCGCCGCCTTCGCCCGCGAGGCCGTGCACAGGCTGGCCGAACAGGACATGTGCCGCATCCACCTCTTGACGCTCGACGGCCGCACCATCGCCTGCCTGGTCGTCTTCGTCGAGGCCGGTGTCGCCTATACCTGGAAGACGGCCTATGACGAGACGCTCTCCGCCTATTCGCCGGGCACGCTCTTGATGATCGAGGTGACCAGGCAGCATCTCGACGATCCCAACATCGTCATGACCGATTCCTGCGCGGTTCCGGACCATCCGGTGATGAGCCGTCTGTGGAGCGAGCGCAAGCCGATGGGCACGCTGGTGATCGGGCTGACGCCGGACGCCGACCGGCTGGCCCGTCAGGCCGCCTCGCAACTGCATCTCTACCGCGAGACCCGCAACATGGCGCGCATCCTGCGCAACCGCATGCGGAGCCTGCTGAAAAGACGCTAGATGGGCGGCGAGACACCGGCTATGGCTTGCGGCGGCCGGACCCAGCCGGCCTTCATCACAAAGCACTCCAAATGATCGATACCGTCCTGCGCTTCGCCCGCCTTTGTGCGCCGCTTGTCCTGCTCGCCATGTTTCCGGCTCGAGTCGCGGCAGGTACCTGCCCGGAGGATTGCTCCGATCCGGCGCCTCCCCCGGTCAACATCTACAGCCAGACCACGGCCGGCCATCTGAGCCCCGCCACCGCCGGCGCACTGCCGCGCGTCTATGTGCCGAACCGCTCCTCCAACAGCGTCTCGGTGATCGACACCGTCACCTTGAAGGAGGTCGACCGCTTTCCGGTCGGCAGCAAGCCGCAGCATGTCGTGCCGTCCTGGGATTTGAAGACGCTGTGGGTCGCCAACAACGGCACCGGCAGGAACGGCAGCCTGACGCCGATCGACCCGATGACGGCCAAGCCCGGCCAGCAGGTTCCGGTCGACGACCCCTACAATCTGTATTTCATGCCGGACGGCAGCGCGGCAATCGTCGTCGACGAGGCTATGGAGCAGCTCGATTTCCGCGATCCGACGACGATGGCGTTGAAATCGAGCCTGCCGACGCCGACTTGCCCGGGCATCAACCATGCCGACTTCTCTGCCGACGGCTCCTACGCGATCTTCACCTGCGAATATGGCGACGGCGGCCTGGCCAAGATCGACCTGAAGAACCAGAAGCTGCTCGGCCATCTCGACTTCTCCAGGATGGGCATGCCGCAGGACATCCGCCTGTCGCCCGACGGCAAGGTCTTCTACGTCGCCGACATGATGAATGACGGCGTGTTCCTGGTCGACGGCGACAGTTTTCGGGAAATCGGCTTCATCCCGACCGGCATCGGCGCGCACGGCTTCGTCGTCAGCCGCGACGGCAAGCGCCTCTACGTCTCGAACCGCGGCTCGCACAAGATGGAGCAGGGCAAGGCCAAGGGCCCGGGCAGCGTGACGGTGATCGACTTCGCCACCCGCGCCGTGGTCGCGCAATGGCCGATCCCCGGCGGCGGCAGCCCCGACATGGGCAATGTCAGCGCCGACGGCAGGCAGCTATGGCTCTCCGGCCGCTTCGACAGCGAGGCCTATATGATCGACACCACCAGCGGCGCCGTGACGAAAATCCGCGTCGGCGCCGAACCGCATGGCCTGACGGTGTGGCCGCAGCCGGGGCGCTACTCGCAGGGGCATACGGGGAATATGCGGTAGGGCGTTCGGGATGGCCTGCCACGCGAAGCTCGTAGGGGCAATGGCCTGCCACCCGAAGCTCAAAAGAGTGACCTGCCATCCGAAGCTCGCAGAGCGAAGGATGGTGCCCCTAGCCGGGATCGAACCAGCACTCCTTGCGGAACTCGATTTTGAGTCGAGCGCGTCTACCAATTCCGCCATAGGGGCTCAGGCCGGGCGGCCTGGATGGGCGCGGACTATACGGTTGGACAGCCTTTCGTCAACTGGCCTGTTGCGGATTTGCCGACGCCGCTTCGGCCAAACAGCATCCGGCGGTCTTGTGAGGACCGCCGCCATTGTGCGCCGCGGGAAATCTTTCTAGAGAGGCGAATGTTTAAGGTGCCCGGTCGATAATGGCGGCTGCGGCGCTTTGGGTCCTTGTCTCGTGCATGCCGGTGGCCGAAAACCGCTGCGCCGTTGGGGCGACATGCATTAGGTAATTCCAGGAAAAGCGCAGCGGTTTTCCGTCCGGAATTGCGTCAACCGCATTAGGAGAGCCGATGCTTCGCGGACTTTACGACTGGACCCTGTCGCTGGCGGCGCGCAAATCAGCCGAATGGTGGCTGGCCTTCATCGCCTTCGTCGAAAGCTCGGTCTTCCTGGTGCCGGCCGACGTGCTCTTCCTGCCGATGGCGCTGTCCAAACCCGAACGCGCCTATCGCTACGCGCTGATCGCCACGGTCGCTTCGGTCTTGGGCGGCGTCGCCGGCTGGTTCATCGGCCACTATGCCTATGAGGCAGTCGCCAAGCCGGTGCTTGAATTCTACGGCAAATATGACGAGTTCGAGCAGTTGCGCACCTCGTCCGGCGTCGGCTTCATCATCCTGATGCTGGTCACCTCGGGCGCGGCCCATCTGCCGCCGATCAAGGTGGTGACGATCCTGTCGGGCGTCATCGGCGTTAATCTGTTGCTTTTCATCGGGCTCGCGATCGTGGCGCGCGGCGCCCGTTTCCTGCTCCTTGCCTGGCTGTTGCGCCGCTATGGCGAGGAGATCAGGGAGTTCATCGAAAAGCGCTTGGGATTGATTGTCGGCGCCGGCGCCGCTGCCCTGATTTTGCTCTATATCCTCGTCAGATACGCCCACGGATAGCGACGCAACAACGGACCCGATAGATGACCGCGACCATGAATGCCGATACCGGACGCCAGCGCATGCGCGCGGCGCTCTTTCTCGCCGTCGCTATGGCCGCGACGGTCGGCTCGGCGCTTGCCTTCCAATATATCGGCGGCTACATCCCCTGCCATCTCTGCCTCGAGCAGCGCACGCCCTACTATATCGGCGTGCCGCTGATGGTGCTGGCGGCGATCGCCTCGATGCTGCGTGCGCCGGCCTGGGTGACGCGCGGGCTGCTCGCGATCGGCGGCTTGCTGATGCTCTACGGCCTCTATCTCGGCGTCTATCATTCGGGCGTCGAATGGGCATGGTGGCAAGGTCCGGCCGACTGCACCGCCGGCGCCGGTCCGGTCGACACTGGCGGCAAGGGCGTGCTCGACGCGCTCGACAAGTTCGTGCCGCCCTCCTGCGACAAGGCAGCGCTGCGCATCCTCGGCCTGTCGCTCGCCGGCTGGAACGCCATAGCCAGCCTCGTCCTCGCCGCCGTCGCCTTTCGCAGCGCGCTCGCGCGGGATTGAGCCGGCACCAAAGCGGCGGCGCGAGATCGTTCACAGAATTCGGCAGGATGAGTCGTATGAAGTGAGCGTCGAGAACCGGAGCGGAGCGTACTTACAGTACGTGAGCACCGGAAGCGCAGAAAGCTGCGGCAGGCGACCAGCATGGCGAATTTGTGCCGAACTCTAAGGCTCCAGTTCGACATCCCAGTAGAGATAATCCATCCAGCTTTCATGCAGATGGTTGGGCGGGAACAGGCGGCCGTTGTTGTGCAGGTCGTGCACCGTCGGCTGATAGGGTTTTTGCAGCGGCCACATCTTGGCCTGGGCCGGCATCAAGCCGCCCTTGCGGAGGTTGCAGGGCGAGCAGGCGGCGACGACATTCTCCCAGGTCGTCGCTCCGCCGCGATGGCGCGGGATGACATGGTCGAACGTCAGATCCTCGGGCGTTCCGCAATACTGGCACTGGAAGCGGTCGCGCAGGAAGACGTTGAAGCGGGTGAAGGCGGGATGCCTGGACGGCTTCACATAGGCTTTGAGGCTGACCACGCTCGGCAGCTTCATCGAGAAGGTCGGCGAAGAGACGGCGTGCTCGTATTCGGCGACGATGTTCACCCGGTCGAGGAAGACGGCCTTGATGGCGTCCTGCCACGACCAGAGCGACAGGGGATAGTAGCTGAGCGGACGGTAGTCCGCGTTCAGCACCAGCGCGGGAAGCCCATCCGGAGATACGGCAACCGTCACGTCCTTCGCCTCCTTGCTTCTAGAACCGAACGGCGCGGATACTGTAAGCCCGACATGACAGGGATGTGAAGCGGATTGTCGTGCGTCGAAATCGCCAAAACCGCATGATTTTCATGCTTTTTTTGCCATTTCGATAGTCGGCGCCGCATCCCTGCCCTTCAATTCCCGGTAATAAGCCCAAAAAAGCCGCGACGCGACACCCCGCCACGGGCTCCATGATTCGGCCAGCCGGATAAGCATTTTCTCCGGCGGACGCGGGTCGATGCCGAGCGCATGGCCGACCGCCGTCTGCAAGGCGACGTCGCGCGCGGGAAACACATCCGGATGGCCGGCGGCAAACAAAAGGTAGCATTCCGCCGTCCAAGGACCGATGCCGGGCACGGCCGTCATCGCTGCGATCGCCTCGCCGGCGTCCAGCGTGCACAGGTGATCGAGATCCAGCCCGCCGGCCACCGCTTCAGCGACGGCGAGCAGCCCGCGCTGTTTCGGCCGCGACAGCCCGGCCTCGCGAAACACGCCCTCGTCGGCGGCAAGGATCGCCTGCGGCGTCAGCGGGTCGACAAGCTTCACCAACCGCCCGAAGATGGCGTCGGCGCTGGCGCGGGAAACTTGCTGTGAAACGATAATGGAAGCGAGGCTCTGAAAGCCAGGCTCCGACAGTCGCAGCTGCACTTCGCCCGCCCGGCCGCGCACCGTCTCCAGCCGCGGATCGATCCGGCAGAGCGCGTCGAGTCCTGTCGCAATGTCGTCCAGCGAGGCGATGCGTTGCACGTTGCTTGTTCCCAGGGCGCCCGCGAAATGGCAATTGATGGCTAACTAGCAACCGGCGGAAGCGCCTTTCAACCCGAATACCGCCCGAGATATGACACTCCTGACATTCCGCTTCGCGCCGAGCCCCAATGGCCAATTGCATCTCGGCCATGCCTACTCGGCTCTGCTCAACCAGCGCATGGCGGCGCAGGTCGGCGGGCGCCTGCTGCTGCGCATCGAGGATATCGATGTCACCCGCTGCACGCCCGAATTCGAGGCCGGCATTTTTCGCGACCTCGAATGGGTGGGATTGCACTGGGAAGAACCGGTGCGCCGCCAGTCCGAGCATTTCGCCGAATACCGGGAGGTGCTGGACCGGTTGATCGCCGAGGAACTCGTCTATCCGGCCTTCATGAGTCGCGGCGAGATCCGCGCCTTTATCGCCGAGACCGGCGGCCGCGACTGGCCGCGCGATCCGGACGGCGTGCCGCTCTACCCACCCCTCGACAAGCACTTGCCGGTGAAGGAACGCAAGCGGCGGATCGCGGACAACATGCCTTTCGCTTGGCGGCTCGACGTCGAGGCGGCGATGGCGCGCGTCACGGCCGGCCTGTCATGGCTGGAGTTCACCGACGAGACGATGTCGGCGACGCGAGCAATCGAAGCACAACCGCGGGCCTGGGGCGACATCATCGTCGCCCGCCGCGACATCCCGACCAGCTACCATCTCGCCGTCGTCGTCGACGACGCGCTGCAGGCTGTCAGCCATGTCGTGCGCGGCCAGGACCTCTATTCGGCGACCGGGGTGCAGTGCCTGCTGCAGCAACTGCTCGGCCTGCCACAGCCGCGTTATTTCCACCACCGCCTGATCCTCGGTGCGGACGGCAGGAAACTGTCAAAGAGCTTCAAGGACACCGGCCTGGCCTCCCTCCGGGAGGCGGGCATGTCGCCGCAGGACGTCAGACGATTGGTCGGTTTTTAGCTGGCTAGAGGCGCGCCATCCCGGCCTTGATCAGCGCCAGCACGCTGATGAAGACAAAGGCGCCGCCCAGCCCGCAGGCCACCGCCAGCTTGAGATCGCTCAGGCTGATGCCATGCTTGTTGGCGACCCCCACCGCGACGAAAAAGCCGAAGATGAACAGCAGTGTGTTGCCGGTCGGGCCGAAGCCGCTCTCCCCCATGATCGCGTCGAGCGCCGTGCCGAAGAAGAAGCCGAAGGCCGCAATGATCGCGAAGGCGAACAACAGCCAGGTCGTGTCCAGATGCAAAAACATGCCCCACCATGGCGCGGGGATGCGCCATGCCCCTCTTGGCACGGTTTGATGAATTCAACTTAGCTTATGGATCAACCGTTTCGTTTTGCTTGCGGGATTGAACGGCATTAGAGCAATTGCCGTCATCAACCGTTCATCCCGGCAGCCTCCCCCATGCAGAGCATCAAGCGGTTCATTCCCGCCTCCTTCGTCGTTCTGTGGGCGACCGGCTTCATTGGCGCGCGCTATGCCATGCCCTGGGCGGAACCCTTCACCTTCCTTGCCATCCGCTTCGTGATCGCGGCGGCCCTGTTCGCGGGGCTGTCCATTCTGCTTGGCTCGCGCAAGGCGACGCGCGAAGAGGCGCTGCACGCAACGGTGGCCGGCGTCCTCATGCATGGTGTCTATCTCGGCGCCGTCTTCTGGGCGATCCACAGGGGCATGCCGGCCGGGTTTTCGGCGCTGATTGTCGGCCTGCAGCCGTTGATCACCGCCGTGCTCGCTGGAAAGTTCCTCGGCGAAGCGATCCTGCCGCGCCATTGGGCCGGCCTCGCCGTCGGCCTTCTCGGCGTCGTCATCGTGCTGTGGCCGAAGCTGGGCGCGCTCGGCGGCGGCGTCACGTCGGCGACCCTGACGGCTTCGCTCGTCTCCGTGCTTGGCATGAGCGCCGGCACCATCTGGCAGAAGCGCTATGCCTCAGGCGGCGATCTCGTGTCGGCGACGATGTGGCAGTATGTCGGCGGCTCCGCCGTGATGATCCTGGGCTCGCTCGCCTTCGAGACCCGCGCCGTCACCGTCAATGGCGAATTGATCTTCGCCATGGCCTGGCTGGTCCTGGTGCTGTCGGTCGGCGCCATATTCCTGCTGATGGTGATGATCAGGGACGGTGAGATGTCGAAGGTCGCCTCGCTGTTCTACCTGGTGCCGGCCGTAACCGCGGTCATCGCCTGGCTGCTTTTCAACGAACAGCTCAATCTGCTGCAGATCGCCGGCATGGCGATCGCCACGCTCGGCGTCGCCCTGGCGACGGCGCGACAGGCGAGGAAAGGGGAACTGGGGAATTGAAGAATTGAAGAAGAAGGGCGGAGCCAAGCGTCGGCGCATTTTCCCCAGTTCCTCAATTCTTCAATTCTTCAATTCTCCGGTTCTTCAATTCTCCAGTTCTTCAGTTCCTCTTCTGACCGGCGCCAACTCACCCGACCCGCGCACGGGCTTCGAGATAACGGCTGATCGCGGCGTTGAGCTCGCCGCCGAGGATGAAGATCGCCGAGATGATGTAGAGGAAGACGACCGCGATCATGATCGAGGCGAGCCCGGCATAGGTCGTCACATAGGATGAGAAATGGTCGAGATAGGTGGCGAAGATCGTCGACCCGACCAGCCAGGCGACCAGCGTGAAGACGATGCCCGGTATGATCGAGACGAAGCGCCGCTTGCCGGCCGGCAGCCAGATATGCACGGAGAACAGCCCGATGACGATGACCGTCGAGGCGATCACGTAACGCCAGATGGTGATCGTTCCCATATAGGGCTTGATCCACTCCAGATGCGCCTCCGCCAGCCGTGCGAGCAGCGGCGCGAACACCAGAAGCACGCTGATGGCGAGGAAGCAGGCGGTGGCGATCAGGACGAAGATGATGCTTTGCACCCGGCGGTGGATGATGCCGCGCGTCTCGGTGACCCGATAGGCGCGGTTGAGCGAAGTGCGCAGGGCTTCGATGCCGTTGGAAGCGAAATAGGCCGCAAGCAGCACGCCATAGGTCAGAAGGTCGGTGCGGCGCACCGTGAGCACGTTGAGCACCTCATGCGCGATCGGCTTGGCGATCTGCTCCGGCCATGTGTCGAAGACCAGATGCACGGCCGTGTCGGCGAAGGCGCGCGCGCCGAGGAAGCTGGCAAGCGTGGTGGCGAAGATCAGGAACGGAAACAGTGCCATCAGCGAGGTGATCGCCAGATGGCTGGCCATCGCCCAGCCGTCATCGGTGTTGAAATGGCCTATCGCATCGTAGAGCACGCGCTTGAGGGCGACGATATTCCGCAGCAAGGGCCCGCGCTCCGCTCGATTGTGTCGACGCCGCGAATATGGGAAGTGATTGCGGTAAATGGCAACCCCAGGTCTCACAACGCGCCCCGCGGCAGAAGAGTTGCGCACCGTCATCGTCACCGGCGCCTCCTCCGGCATCGGCGCCTATTGCGCGCGGGCGTTGAAGGCGGAAGGCTGGCGGGTCTTCGCCACGGCGCGCAAGCCGGCCGACATCGCAGCCCTCGAGGCCGACGGCCTGGAGGCCTTCTATCTCGACTATCGCGAGCCCGAATCCATCGCCGCCTTGGTCGATGCGGTGCTGGAGCGGACCGGCGGCACGCTTGACGCGCTCTTCAACAACGGCGCCTACGCCCAGCCCGGCGCCGTCGAGGACCTGCCGGTCGCAGCACTTCGCGAGCAGTTCGAGGCCAATTTCTTCGGCTGGCACGACCTCACCCGGCGCATCGTTCCGGTCATGCGCCGCCAGGGGCATGGCCGGCTCGTCCACTGCTCCTCGATTCTCGGGCTGGCGCCGGTCCGCTTCCGCGGCGCCTATTCGGCCTCCAAGCACGCCATCGAAGGCCTGATGCTGTGCATGCGCCAGGAGCTCGAAGGCAGCGGCATTCACCTTTCCCTCATCGAACCGGGACCGGTGACGTCGAAGATCGCCAGCAATGGCCTGCATTGGTTCTTGAAGAATATCGACGTCGAGAATTCCGTCCACCGCGCCGATTATCAGGCGCAGCTCGCAAGGCTTCAGGCGGGCGGCAGCGTGTCGAAGCTGAAGCCCGGGCCTGAGGTCGTGCACAGGGCGTTGCGCCACGCGCTTCTGTCACAGCGCCCGCGCCCGCATTATGTGGTAACGCTGCCGGCCAGGATCGGCGCGGCGCTGAAACGCATCCTGCCGGCCTCCCTGCTCTACCGCGTGCTCGCCAGGCGCGCCTGACCGAACCTGAACCGGAGCCAGCCAGATGCTCATCATCTTCAAGATTCTCGCCATCGTCGCGATGGCCGCCGTGGTGATCGTGCTGGTTCGCGGCCTGATCAACATGATGCGCGGCGGCTCCGGCTTCACCTCGAACAAGCTGATGCAGGCGCGCATCATGCTGCAGGCCGTGGCCTTAGCGCTGCTGTTGCTGGTTGTCTATTTCACGCGCAAATAGAAGATTTAGAGGGGACGGCGTGGTCAAGCTCAACAAGATCTACACCCGCACCGGCGACGACGGCACCACCGGGCTCGGCACCGGGGAGCGGCGGCTGAAATCCGACCTGCGCGTCGACGCCTATGGCACCGTCGACGAGGCCAATGCCTGCATCGGCATGGCCCGCGTCCACACCGCCGCCGGACATCCCGCGATCGACGCCATGCTGTCGCGCATCCAGAACGACCTGTTCGATCTGGGCGCCGACCTTGCCGTGCCGGACGAGGGCAAGCCGCTGGAATACGAGCCGTTGCGCATCGTCGCCGCCCAGACCGACCGCGTCGAGCAGGACATCGACGCGCTCAACAAGGAACTGCAGCCGCTGAAATCCTTCGTGCTGAACGGCGGCACGCCGGCCGCGGCCGCGCTCCATCTTGCCCGCACCGTGGCGCGCCGCGCCGAGCGCCTGATGGTGGCGCTGGCGCAGGATCCGGCCGAGCATGTCAACCGCGAGGCGCTCAAATACATCAATCGTGTCTCGGATTTCCTGTTCGTCGCCGCCCGCGCGGTCAATGACAGTGGAAAGGCCGACGTGCTATGGGTTCCCGGCAAGAACCGCTGAATCCGCAGGCGGGAGGGTCCGATGTTCATCCCGCTTTACGACACCAACAGGCTGCGCCACATCCGCCTGCAATATGTGACGATCGGCCTGATCGTGGCGAATGTGCTGGTCTACTTGGCGACCACGCTCGGCGGTGAAAACTTCACCAATGCCGCGGTTCTCGGTCTCGGCTTCATCCCGTCGGTGGTTCACGACAAGGTCGAGCTCTCGCCCGAATTCGTCGTCATCCCCGAGAGCCTGAGCTACCTCACCTATTCCTTCCTGCATGCCGACATCTTCCATCTCGGCGGCAACATGCTGTTCCTCTGGGTGTTCGGCGACAATGTCGAGGATGCGCTCGGCCATATCCGCTATCTGATCTTTTACCTTGCCTGCGCCGTCGCCGGCGCCTTCTTCCAAGGGTTGGTGGCCTGGGATTCGCAGGTGCCGTTGATCGGCGCCTCGGGCGCCATCGCCGGCGTCGTCGCCGCCTACCTGATCCTCTACCCCCGGGTGAAGGTCTGGGTGCTGGCCTTTGCCCGCATTCCGCTGCGCATCCCGGCCTTCATTCCGCTGCTTCTGTGGATCCTGTTCCAGGTCGTGATGTTTGCGGCGGGTGGCGAGGACCAGATCTCCTGGGCCTGCCATATCGGCGGCATCATCGCCGGATCGATCCTGGTGCTGGTTCTGCGCAGCCGGGGCGTGCCGCTGCTGGCTGGCGCCGACGGCGAGCCGGACTCGACGCCCAACATCCAGCAGCCGCCTGTTCCTGTCGAGCCCGCCGCGAGCGATCCGGCGCAGCCGGCGGCGCAATGGGGCCGTGGAGCAGCGGCGCCCCGGGACTGAACCGATTTGGGTGCGTCGTGGGATATTGACGCGCCGATTTGTCGCCACTACGGAAACGGCACAGTTGGGCGGATATTCCGTCCGCGATGTCGGCTTTCGACAACTCTGACAGGGCGCACGCTGCTATAGCGCCCCGACTATCTGAGGAGAGGTGACAGGAAAATGAAGATCCTTGTGCCCGTGAAGCGGGTTGTAGACGCCAACGTCAAGGTCCGGGTGAAAGCCGACGGACTGGGCGTCGAGCTTGCCAACGTCAAGATGGCGATGAACCCGTTCGACGAGATCGCGGTCGAGGAAGCGATCCGCATCAAGGAAGCCGGCAAGGCTGAAGAGATCATCGTCGTCTCGGTCGGCCCGCAGCAGGCGCAGGAGACGCTGCGCACCGCGCTCGCCATGGGCGCCGACCGCGCCATCCTGGTCAAGACCGACGAGCAGACCGAGCCGCTGGGCGTCGCCAAGGTGCTGAAGGGCGTGGTCGAGGCGGAAGCGCCCGGCCTCGTCATCCTCGGCAAGCAGGCGATCGACGACGATTCGAACCAGACTGGCCAGATGCTGGCGGCACTGCTTGGTTGGGCTCAAGGGACATTCGCCTCCAAGATCGTGCTCGAAGGCGATCAGGCTAAGGTGACGCGCGAGGTCGACGGCGGCCTGCAGACGGTGGAATTGAAGATGCCGGCGATCGTCACCGCCGACCTTCGCCTCAACCAGCCGCGCTATGCCTCGCTGCCCAACATCATGAAGGCCAAGAAGAAGCCGCTCGACGAGAAGAGCCCGGCCGACTACGGCGCCGACGTCAAGCCGCGCCTCAAGGTGATCAAGACCGAGGAGCCCGGCGGCCGCAAGGCGGGCGTCAAGGTCAAGAGCGTGACCGAGCTGGTCGAGAAGCTGAAGAACGAAGCCGGCGTGCTTTAAAGCGATCGGGAAAGGACAAAGAAAATGGCAATTCTCCTCATCGCCGAACACGACAACGCAAGTCTTTCCGACCAGACCGCCAAGGCGCTGTCGGCCGCCCTCCAGATCGGCTCCGATGTCGACGTGCTGGTGGCCGGCAAGGGCGCCAAGGGCGCGGCTGATGCCGCCGCCAAGCTGAAGGGTGTGCGCAAGGTGATGCTGGCCGAGGCCGACGAGCTTGCCGAGCGTCTCGCCGAGCCGACGGCGGCGCTGGTCGTCTCGCTCGCCGGCTCCTATGACGCGATCGTCGCACCCGCGACCTCGTCGGGCAAGAACGTCGCGCCGCGCGTGGCGGCACTCCTCGACGTCGCCCAGGTGTCCGAGATCATCGAGGTGGTCTCGCCCGACACCTTCAAACGGCCGATCTATGCCGGCAACGCCATCCAGACCGTGCAGTCCACCGACGCCAAGAAGGTCATCACGGTGCGCACCGCGTCCTTCGCGGCGGCGCCCGAAGGCGGCTCGGCCGCGGTCGAGACGGTCGACGCCGCCGCCAATCCAGGCCTCTCCTCCTTCATCGAGAACAAGCTCTCCGAGAACGACCGTCCGGAGCTGACCTCGGCCAAGATCATCATCTCGGGCGGCCGTGCGCTTGGTTCCTCGGAGAAGTTCCAGGAAGTCATCCTGCCGGTCGCCGACAAGCTCGGCGCCGCGGTCGGCGCCTCGCGCGCCGCAGTCGACGCCGGCTATGCACCGAACGACTGGCAGGTCGGCCAGACCGGCAAGGTGGTCGCGCCCGACCTCTACATCGCCGTCGGCATCTCCGGCGCCATTCAGCACCTGGCCGGCATGAAGGACTCGAAGGTGATCGTCGCCATCAACAAGGACGAGGAAGCCCCGATCTTCCAGGTCGCCGATTACGGCCTGGTCGGCGATCTCTTCGTCATCCTGCCGGAGCTGCAAAAGGCGCTTTGACGCCACCGGTTCTGGCATATTAAAATCGGAAGGGTGGGGTAGACGAAGTCGCCCCGCCCTTTTAGTTTGCACTGCACAAAAAGCGGGCCATCAAGGCCTGAAGCCAATCCGGCGGTTTTGCGTCCGGGTTGCAGGAAATGAACAACAGGAGCGTTTCCGCGCTTCAAGACGCGGAAGATGCTCCGGACGGGATCGGGGTCATGAGCAAGATCGAGACGATCGGCATTGTCGGCGCGGGTCAGATGGGTGGCGGTATCGCCCATGTCTCGGCGCTGGGCGGCTACAAGGTCCTGATCCACGACGTGTCGCCCGACCGTATCGAGAAGGGCATCGCCACCATCAGCGGCAACATGGCGCGCCAGGTCGGTTCCGGCAAGCTCGAGGAGAAGGCGCGCAACGAAGCAATGGCGCGTATTTCCGCCGCCCCGACCATGGCCGATCTCGCGGCCGCCGATCTGGTGATCGAAGCGGCGACCGAGGATGAGACGGTCAAGCGCAAGATCTACGCGCAGCTTTGCCCGCAGCTCAACCCGGAAGCGATCCTGGCGACAAACACCTCGTCGATCTCGATCACCCGGCTTGCCGCGCAGACCGACCGGCCGGAACGCTTCATCGGCATTCATTTCATGAACCCGGTGCCGGTGATGAAGCTGGTCGAGCTGGTGCGCGGCATCGCCACCGAGGACCAGACCTTCGAGGCCGCCAAGAGCTATGTGAAGCACCTCGACAAGACGATCACCGTTTCCGAGGATTTCCCGGCCTTCATCGTCAACCGCATCCTTTTGCCGATGATCAACGAGGCGATCTACACGCTCTATGAGGGCGTCGGCACGGTCGACGCCATCGATACCGCCATGCGGCTCGGCGCCAACCACCCGATGGGACCGCTGCAGCTTGCCGACTTCATCGGCCTCGACACCTGCCTGTCAATCATGCAGGTGCTGCATGAGGGCCTGTCGGATTCGAAATACCGCCCCTGCCCGCTGCTGGTGAAATATGTCGAGGCCGGCTGGCTCGGCCGCAAGACCGGCCGCGGCTTCTACGACTATCGCGGCGACCATCCGGTGCCGACGCGCTGATCTTCCCCGGCTAAACCCTTTCGAAACGGCTCAGGACGCCGCGGCGAGCGGCGGAAGTGGCACGCCGCCGTTCGAAATTTCGCCTGTCGAAACTTCGTCGGGCGCGGCGGAAACGCAGCCGCGCCCGGCCGCCTTGGCGGCATAGCAGGCGGCGTCGGCGCGGGCGATGATCTCGTCCACTTCGCCGCAACCGGCGCGGATCGGCGCAAGCCCGATGCTGGCGCCGATCGAATGCGGGCGCCCGTCCCAGCTGAAGTCGAGATTGCCGATGGCGTCGATGATCGAGCGCGCCGCGATCGGCCCGCACGCCGCGGCGCCCGATTTGAGGACGACGGCGAACTCGTCGCCGCCAAGCCGCGCGACGATGTCTTCCGGGCCAAGCACATTGCGCAGGGCGTCGGCCACGCGCTTGAGCAGCGCATCGCCCGCGGCATGGCCGCCGGTGTCGTTGACCGCCTTGAAGTGATCGAGATCGATGAACATGAACTGATGCTCACCGCCATTGAGGCGGCACTGGTCAACGAGATCTTCCATGATGCGGATGAAGCTCGAGCGATTGGCGAGCCCGGTCAGCGCGTCGTGGGCGGCGGCGTAGGCTAGCTGGCGCTGCAGGGCGCGCGCGTCGCTGAAATCCTGGAAGACGATAACGAGGCCGCAGAACTCGTCGCGGTCGTTCATGATCGGCGACACCACCTGGCGGATGCTGCAGCGCGTGTCGTCGCGCCGGACAAGCACAGCGCGCGTGTTCTGGTCGCAGTGCGGCTGCTCGCTCGCCGAAGGGCGCGAGAGCCCGATTTTCTGCCCGCTTTCCTCGTCGACCGCCCAGTAGACATGGCCGAGCAGCTTGCCCAGGGCCTCGCCGACCACGACGCCGGTGAGTTTTTCCGCGACCGGATTCATAAAGGTGATGCGGTTGGCGGCATCGGTGCAGATCACCGCATCGCCGATCGACTGCAACGTCACCCTGAGACGCTCTTTCTCATCGGCCAGCATGGCCGCCGAAACCATCAGCCGCGCCTCGGCCTCCTTGCGTTCCGTGATATCGGTCAGGCTACCGATTGCCCGGATCAGCCGGCCCTCGCCATCGCGCTCGATCGCCTTGCCGCGGTCGAGAATCCAGACCCAGCGGCCGTCCTTGTGCCGCATGCGGAACTCGGCCTCGAAAAAGGGCGTCTCGCCAGCAAGATGCGCGCGATCCGCCTCGGCGACGCGTTCCTGGTCGTCGGGATGGATCATGGCCAGCCAGCGATCGGGGTCGCCGTCGAGCTCGCCATCGGCATAGCCCAGCATCTTCACCCAGGTTTCGGAATAGGTGGTGCCGCCCCTGCGCATATCGAGGCTCCAGATACCCTGTCCGGCACTGGTGAGCGCGAAATTCCACCGGTCCTCTGCCTCGGCGATGCGCGCTTCGGCCTGCTTGCGCGCATCGATGTCCTCGATCTGCGACACCAGATAGAGAGGACGACCCGTCTCCTCTTCACGAATGACCGAGCCGGCGAGCTGCGCCCAGACCGGGGTGCCGTCCTTGCGCAGATACCGCTTCTCGAAACGGAAGGAGTGGATCTTGCCTTCCTTCAGACTCGTCATCGTCTCGCGGCCGATCTGCAGATCGTCGGGATGCGTGATCTGGAAGAAGGTCAGCGCCTCGATTTCCGAGCGGGTGTATCCCAGCATGTCGGCGAAGGCAGGATTGGTCTGAAGGATGCGGCCATCGAGGCCGACAATGGCGACGCCGATCGCCGAATCCTCCATGGCCCGGCGGAAGCGTTGCTCGCTCTCGGCAATCTGCCGGCGGTCGTCGATGATCTTGCGGATGGACAGCGCGGAGACAAACAGCGTGACGGCCGTGACGGCGACGGATATCTGCAGGCAGACCTTCAACGCGTCCGTGCCGAGTTCCAGGGCCGGCAACAGGACCGATGCAGTCAAGGCAACGAGTCCGGCTGCCATCAAGACGGGCACGGCGCGCTTGCCGGCCCGCGGACCTTTCCAACTCAACCACGCCACAATGCGATCCCACCCAATGCGCGACTGCGCGTTGCCACAACTCTGGCGGATCGATTTTAAGGAATGGTTGCATGAGCGGCAGCGGCCACTCCGATAACCGGCAAACAATTGCCGGTATGATTAAGGTACTGTTTCAAAACTGTACCGAAGGATCGGTGTAATCCTACCAGCGGACGAAAAACCGCCCGCCAAGCGCGCCGAGCGCGGTCAGGAAGGCGATCGCGACCGTATACCAGGTGGCGACGAAGAGCGGCGAATCGTCGAAGCAATGCGCGGCGTAGAAGGTCGCCGCGAGCCCTCCGGCGAGCAGGCCGGCCACCGCGCCCGCCAGCACCGGCCGCGTCGGCGCGCCATAGCGCAGCATACCGAGGAAGATAGCCAGCGGGCCGATGCCGATCAGCGGGATGAAGCTCATGCAGATCATCATGTTCGAGCCGATGAGCCGCTTGCCCCAATCGGCCTCGGGCACGACGAAAAGCTCGAGAACCACCGCCAGCACCACCAGAAGCGGCGCGGCGATCATCCAGGCCGTCGCCCGCCTGGTCGAGGCGCCCGGCATCGACAGCGCGCGGATCAGCGCGAAGGCACTGGCGGCGAGCGTCAGCGTGAACACGAATTTGGACATGAAGCGCATCGTGTGCATGGCCGGCATGATGTCGGGACGCGGCCCGATGGTCGCAAAGAAGACCATCGCCGCGATCGCCATGGCCACGCCGACCGCCAGCCACCAGGCCCTGCCCATCGGCATCGCCTCGTCGCGGGCATCGGCGTCGAGCGCCTTGATGAGATCCTCTGTCCTCATGTCGCTGTTCGTCCAAATCTTTTGGCGATCGCGGCCAGGCCGCGATGCAGCGACACGCGCACCGCCGTCTCGCTGATGCCGAGCTTGCTCGCCGTCTCGCCGATCGAATGGCCATCGACCGAGATCGATGCCACCACCGAGCGTTGCGCGGGCGGCAGCCCGTCGAGCGCCCGATTGATGTCGCGCTCGCTCACCGTTTCCGTTTCCGGCTCGGCGAAGGTTTCGGCGATCTCGTCGATCTCGACCTCGATGCGCCGCCCGCGCCGGCGGAACGCGTCGATCAGCTTGAAGCGGGCGATCGCATAGACCCAGGGCAACACCGGCGCATCCGGCCGCCAGGTGTGGCGTTTGACATGAATGGCCAGCAAGGTTTCCTGCACGACATCCTCGGGATCGACCCCGCCTTGAACGATCTTGCGCCGGACAAAGCCGCGAACGAGGGCGGCGATCCCGTGCAGAAAGTCGGCATAAGCCCTTTCGTCTCCCGCGATCGCGGCCCTGAGCAGCCGGGAAAGCTCGGCCTCGTCCTTGCCGGTCACAAGAGTTTACCCCCAATGTTCGCGTCTCGGCCCTGGTTTGTTACGTGGCCGGCGAAATAATGTCCAAGCCAAACTACCGCAAAATCACGAAAGTTTGCGGAACGGCGACCGATTGAAGCAGGGTCACAATGTTGACTATAACAATCATGTATTGATAGGTGCAGCCGTGCCCAAGACCCCTGTCTCGAATTGAGGACGATGCCCATGAAAATTGCCCTTTCCACACTCGCCGGCGCCGCGCTGGCGCTCGGCCTGACCGCAGGCTCCGCCATGGCCAAGGATCAAGGCATCGTCGTCTACAATGCCCAGCATGAAAGCCTCGCCAAGGAATGGGCAGCGGGCTTCACCAAGGAAACCGGCATCAAGGTCACGCTGCGCAATGGCGGCGACAGCGACTTCTCCAACCAAATCGTCGCCGAGGGAGCGGCCTCGCCGGCAGACGTGTTCCTGACTGAGAATTCGCCGGCAATGGCGCTGGTCGAAGCCGCCGGACTGTTCGCGCCGGTCGACGCCGATACGCTGGCGCAGGTTCCGCAGGAATACCAGCCGTCGACTGGCAAATGGGTCGGCGTTGCCGCCCGCAGCACCGTCTTTGCCTATAACAAGGCCAAGCTGAAGGAAGACCAGTTGCCGAAGTCGCTGCTCGATCTTGCCGATCCGAGCTGGAAGGGCCGCTGGGCCGCCTCGCCGTCCGGCCCCGACTTCCAGGCCATTGTCAGCGCCCTGCTTGAACTCAAGGGCGAGGCCGCTACCGCCGACTGGCTGAAGGCGATGAAGGAGAATTTCACCGCCTACAAGGGCAACTCAACGGTGATGAAGGCGGTCAATGCCGGCGAGATCGATGGCGGCGTGATCTATCACTATTACTATTTCGGCGATCAGGCCAAGACCGGCGAAAACAGCCGGAATGTCGCCCTGCATTATTTCAAGAACCAGGATCCGGGCGCCTTCGTGTCGATCTCCGGCGGCGGCGTGCTGGCGTCGAGCAAGCACCCGAAGGAAGCCCAGGCGTTCCTGAAGTGGGTGACCGGCAAGGGCGGCCAGGACGTGCTGAAGACCGGAACGTCCTATGAATATGCGGTCGGCAAGGATGCCCAGTCCAACCCGAAGCTGGTGCCGCTGGCCGATCTGCAGGCGCCGAAAGTGGATCCGGCCAGATTGAATTCCAAGAAGGTCATCGAGTTGATGACGCAAGCCGGCTTGCTTTAGTTCGCGTTCGTCCTAAAAGGGCGAACGACCGTGCTCCCGCGGCAATTCGCCTTCCGCGGGAGCGTTTTTGTTTGGAGATCGCCCCGTCGATGACAGTCGACCGCGCTTCGACCCGCCTGAATGGCACATCGCACCGCTTCCGCCGGCAGGCGGAGGCGACCCAGCGGCCTGCCTGATGCAATCGGCGATCGACATGACGCCGGCAAGACTGCCTGCGGCCGGGATGAAGAAGCACCGGTCCGCGTCGTGGATCACGCTCGCCGCGGCCCTCATCTCGCTCGTTGCGCTGCTGCCGCTCGCCTTCATCGTCTGGGTCGCGATCCAGACCGGCTGGGACACCGTGGTGGCGCTGATCTTCCGCCCGCGCGTCGGCGAATTGCTGGTCAACACCGTGCTCCTCGTGGTCGTCACGGTGCCGATCGCCATCGTTCTGTCAGTGGCGCTGGCCTGGCTGACAGAGCGCAGCGACCTGCCGGGCAACCGCTGGTGGTCCTGGTTGTCGGTCGCGCCGCTCGCCATCCCCGCTTTCGTGCACTCCTATGCCTGGATCAGCTTCGTTCCGGGCCTGCACGGGCTGTGGGCCGGCGTGCTGGTCTCCGTTATCGCTTATTTCCCATTCCTTTACCTGCCGATCGCCGCCGCGCTGCGCCGCCTCGATCCGGCGCTGGAGGATGCGGCCGCGGCGCTCGGTCTTGACCCGTGGCGGGTCTTCGCGCGCGTCGTGCTGCCGCAGCTCAGGCTCGCCATCTGTGGCGGCTCGCTGCTGGTCGGCCTGCATCTCTTGGCCGAATACGGCCTCTATGTCTTCATCCGTTTCGACACCTTCACCACCGCGATCGTCGACCAGTTCCAGTCGACCTTCAACGGTCCGGCGGCCAACATGCTGGCCGCCGTGCTGGTGGTCTGCTGCCTCTTCCTGCTCGCCCTCGAGGTGATGATACGCGGCGAGGAGCGCTATGCCCGCGTCGGTTCCGGCGCCGCGCGCGAGCAGCAGCGTGCTCGCCTCGGCCGCGCCACCTTGTTCTGCCTGCTTTTGCCGGCCGGCGTCGCGCTGCTGTCGCTCGGCGTGCCCTTCGTCACGGTCGGCCGCTGGCTGCTTGCCGGGGGCACCGAAGTCTGGCGGTGGGACGAGATCGGCCTGGCACTCGGCCAGACGCTGTTCCTCGCCATTGCCGGCGCGGTGCTCGCGACAATTGCCGCCATGCCGATGGCCTGGATTTCGATCCGCGCGCCGGGGCCGCTGCAGCGCCTGCTCGAGAGCTGCAACTATATCGTCGGCGCGTTGCCGGGCGTGGTCATCGCGCTGGCGCTGGTGACCATGACCGTGCGCGTCGCGCTGCCGCTCTACCAGACGCTGTTCACCATCCTGTTCGGTTACGCGCTGATGTTCCTGCCGCGCGCGCTGATAAGCCTGCGCGCCTCGATCGCGCAGGCGCCTGTGGAGCTGGAGCGCGCCGCCTCCAGCCTCGGCCGTCCGCGGGTCAAGGCGCTGTGGTCGACGACCATCCGCCTTTCGGCGCCGGGCGCCGCGGCCGGCATGGCGATGGTGGCGCTCGGCATCACCAACGAGCTCACCGCCACCCAGATGCTGGCGCCCAACGGCACCCGCACGCTGGCGATGGCATTCTGGTCCTATAGCGGCGAGATCGACTACGCCTCCGCCGCCCCTTACGCGCTGATCATGGTGGCGATGTCATTGCCGATGACCTGGTGGCTCTACATCCAGTCGAAGCGGATGGCCGGACGATGAGCTTTCTCGAACTCAGCGGCGTCGCGAAAAGCTACGGCCCGGTGACGGCGCTCGCCGGCGTCGACCTTGCGGTGGAAAGCGGCAGCCGCACCGCGATCGTCGGGCCTTCCGGCTGCGGCAAGACCACCTTGCTCAGGCTGATCGCCGGTTTCGAGGCGCCGGACCGCGGCCGCATCGCACTCGACGGCAAGGTGCTCGCCAACGGCGGCGCGGCCGTGCCCGCGCATCGCCGCGGCATCGGCGTGGTGGCCCAGGACGGCGCCCTGTTCCCGCATCTCACCATCGCCGACAATATCGGCTTCGGCATCCCGCGGAATGCCGACAAGCGAGCCGAGCATATCGTCGAGCTCGCCTACATCGTCGGGCTGGACAAGGCGATCCTGAAGCGCCGGCCGCACGAGCTTTCCGGCGGCCAGCAGCAGCGCGTGGCGCTTGCCCGCGCCATGGCGATGAAGCCCCGGCTGATGCTGCTTGACGAACCGTTCTCGGCGCTCGACACCGGGCTTCGCGCTTCGATGCGCAAGGCGGTGGCCGAGCTTCTGGAGGAGGCGGGCATCACCACCATCCTGGTCACGCACGATCAGGCCGAGGCGCTGTCCTTCGCCAGCCAGGTGGCGGTGATGCGCGAAGGGTTGTTCTCGCAGGTCGGCACGCCGCGAGAGCTCTATTTCCAACCCAGGGACAGGATGGTCGCCGAGTTCCTCGGCGACGCCATCATCGTGCCGGCCAGGATCGCGGACGGCTTCGCCGTATCGCGGCTCGGCCGCATCGCCGTCGACACGAAGGGACGGCGCGATGTCGCCCGCATCATGCTGCGGCCCGAGCAGATCCTGCTTAAACGGACCTCGCGCGAAGGCATGTCGGGCACACCCGACATGCTGTTCGGCGAAGTGACGGACTGCGAGTTCGCTGGTTCGGTCTGCACCGTCGCGGTGCGGCTGCTCAACAGCCCGGACCCGCCCGATGCGGCCGCCATCGGCAACACGCCGCTGATCCTGCGCAGGACGGGCATGGACGCGCCGGAGATCGGCGAGATCGTGCGCTTGACCGTCACCGGCAAGGCGCATGTCTTTGCTTAGGTCGGAGTTGAGGCATGCCGATATTCAGGTCAGGCCGAGCCGAAAACGGCGGGTTTCGAGAACCGGAGCGGAGCGTACTTGAAGTACGTGAGCACCGGAAGCGCAGGAAACCGCCGTTTGCAGGCCGGCCTCACCTGAATATCGGCATGCCTCAGCGCACGCGCTGCCCAGTTGCAGGCGACCAAAGCGGCCATTGCTCCAGGAAATCAACGCTGTGGATGACCACGCGCTGCCCATCGATCAGGATAATCGAATAGGCGGGCGGCGCCTGCTCGACCACTTCGTCGCCGACCAGGTCGAGCATGAACCGGGCATGCAGGCCGCGCTGCACCGAGAACGGAATGCCGGCGACGGTGCCGGCGATGTCGCGATGGACATGGCCGAAGAAGATGTAGCGGACATTGCCGTGGCGGGTCAGCACGTCGATGAGCCGCTGCGGCTGTTCGAGGCCGAGCGGGTCGAGCAGAGTGAGGCCAAGCTCGACGGGTGGATGATGCAGGAAAATATAAACCGCCTTGCCTGCCGCCTCGCCAAGCCGTACGTCGAGCCATGCAAGCCGGTTGTCGCACAACTCGCCGGTGACACGGCCCTCCGCCATGCTGTCGAGAAAAACGAGTCGCCCTTCCGGCGTGTCGAGCACCGACTGCACGAAGCCGTTGCCGTCCGTCCCGTTATCCGGAAAGGCGGCGATCAGATTGGCGCGCCGGTCATGGTTTCCAGGCAGCAGCTGGTAAGGCACAGTGAGCCGGCTCAGCGCCGATTTCAAATCGGCATAGCTCTCGGCTTCGCCGTCGTCGGCCAGATCGCCGGTGAAGATGCAGAGCGCCGCATCTCCATGCCGAGTATTGATATGATATATGCAGCGATCGAGCCGCTCGTTCAGATCCGCGCCATAGCGTATCTGGCGCCGACGATCGAGATGGACGTCGGTGACCTGGATGATCTTCATTCCGTGAACCCTCAGATAATTTGCAAAGTCAGCCTTGCAAGGCCCGCCTTACAGCACCGGTTCCGGCACCGAGGCCTTGAACACGTCGAGCCTGCCGCCCGTCTCCGAGGAGAAGAAGTGCAGGTCCGCTTCGGCGAACTGCAGGCCGATCGTGCTGCCCGGTTCGGAGTGGACGATCTCCGACGTCACGACAGAGAACGGCGCGCCGTCGAGATCGACATAGACGACGCGGCCGGCGCCCAATTCCTCGATGAGATCGACGGTCGCCGCAAGCGCTCCCGGCGTGCCCGGCGCCACCATGCGCACCGCCTCCGGCCGGATACCGACCGCGACTTTCGCGCCCACGGGAACGCCCGTGCGCGACACGTTGAGCTTGCGGCTGCCTCCGAGCAATGACAGCCCGTCGAGCGTGACGGTGCCTTCGAGCATGTTCATCGCCGGCGCGCCGACGAAGGTGGCGACGAAGCGGCTGGCCGGCCGGCTATAGACTTCCGCCGGTGTGCCCACCTGCTCGACACGGCCGCCATTCATCACCACCAGCCGGTCGGCCAGCGTCATCGCCTCGACCTGGTCGTGCGTGACGAAGACGGAAGTGGCGCTGAGGCGCCGGTGCAGCTTGCGGATCTCGGAGCGCATCTGCACACGCAGCTTGGCATCGAGGTTGGAGAGCGGCTCGTCGAACAGGAACACCTTCGGCTCGCGGATCATGGCGCGGCCCATGGCGACGCGCTGGCGCTGGCCGCCGGAGAGCGCCATCGGCTTGCGGTCGAGCAGGTGCTCTAGCTCCAGGACGCGCGCAACCGCCTGGACGCGCTGGGCGCGTTCGGCCGACGGAACACCAGCCACCTTCAGCGAATAGCCGATGTTCTGGGCCACGCTCATATGCGGGTAGAGCGCGTAGTTCTGGAACACCATGGCGCAGCCGCGCTCGCGCGGCTCGAGCTTATTGACCACCGTGCCGTCGATCGCGATCGTGCCGTCGGAAATCTCTTCCAGCCCGGCAATCATTCTAAGCAGCGTGGACTTGCCGCAACCGGACGGCCCGAGGATGACGACGAATTCGCCCGAAGCGAAGTCGAGGTCGACGCCATGCACGACCTGCGTCTTGGCGTAGTTCTTCTTGACGCCCCGAATGGTGATGGAGGCCATTTTCCGTCTCCTTATTTTTCGGTGGCGATCAGGCCGCGCACGAACCAGCGCTGCATCAGCACCACGACGATCAGCGGCGGCAGCATGACGATCAGCGTGCCGGCCATGGCGATATGCCATTCCGGCGCGCCGCCGACATTGGGGATGAGCTGCTTCAGCTCTGTCACCGCCATCGCATGCGACTGGTCGGTGGTGATAAGCAACGGCCACAGATACTGGTTCCAGGCCCACAGGAACATGATGGTGCCGAGCGCCGCCATGTTGTTGCGCGATAGCGGCAGCAGGATATCGACGAAGAAGCGCAGCGCGCCGGCGCCGTCCATGCGCGCCGCTTCGGTCAACTCATCCGGCACGGTCAGGAAGAACTGGCGGTAGAGGAAGGTGCCAGTAGCGGTCGCGACCAGCGGCAGGATCAGGCCGCTATAGGAATTGAGCAGTCCCAGGCTGAGCGAAACCTGCACGCCCGAGACCTTTTCGATCAGCCAGGAGAGGCCGGTCAGGTCCATGATCGCCTGATAGGGCTCGAGCACGTTGGCGACCACCGCGTAGGTCGGCACGATGCGCACCTCGAGCGGCAGCATCAGCGTGATGAAGATCAGCCAGAACATCAGCATGCGGCCGGGATAACGGAAATAGACGATCGAGAAGGCGGTCAGCGCCGAGATGATGACTTTCCCGGCGGCCACGCCAAACGCCATGATGAAGGAGTTGAGCAGCTTCGGACCGAGGTCGGCGGTCGTCCAGGCCGTCCTGATGTTGACCCAGAAATCGCTGCCCGGCAGCAGCGACATCGGCACGTCGTTGACGTCCTTTAGATTATGCGAGGCGGCGATCGCTACGATGACGAACGGCGCCACGCAGAATACGAAGCCGACGAACAGGATCAGATGCGTGAAGAAATTGAGGATCGGGGTGCGCTCGACCATGGCCCGCCTCAACGATAATGCACGCGCCGCTCGATGAAGCGGAACTGGACGATGGTGAGCGCGATGATGAGCAGCATCAGGATGATGCTCTGCGCGGCGGCGCCCGAATAATCGAGGCCTTTGAAGCCGTCGGAATAGATCTTGTAGACCATCAGATTGGTGGCGTTGGCCGGTCCGCCTGCGGTCATGATGTCGACGATGCCGAAGGAATCCTGGAAGCTCTCGGTGATGTTGATGACCAGCAGGAAGAAGATGGTCGGCGTGATCAGCGGAAACTGGATATCCCAGAAGCGCCTGATGACGCCGGAGCCGTCCATCGCCGCCGCCTCGATCAGCGAGCGCGGAATCGCCTGGAAGGCGGCGAGGAAGAAAATGAAATTATAGCCGACATATTTCCACGAGAAGGCGATGATGATCGAGGCCATGGCGTCGGCGCCGTCAAGTCCAGGGTCCCAGGAGCCGGGCCAGACCTGGTTGACCACGGCCATGAAGCCGGCTTCCGGTGCCAGGATGAAGCGAAACGCCAGCGCCAGCGCCGGTGCGGCGATGCCGTAAGGCCAGATCAGGACCACGCGGTAAAGCCATGAGCCGGCAAGCTGGCGGTCAGTCAAGGCGGCGAGCACCAGCGCGATTGTCATCGCAAGTCCCGTGCTGATCCCGGCGAAGATCATGCTGGCGGTGATCGAGTCCCAGTAGCTGGCGTTGGACAGAATCGAGCGGAAATTGTCGAGCCCGACCCAGATGTTGCCGCCGCCCCAGGGTTGCTGCAGCGTCAGCGACCAGTACACGGCCTGCCCGGCCGGCCAGTAGAAGAAGGTGAAGATCAGAATTAGCTGCGGCACCGCGAATAGGATGCCGATCGTCCATTTGCTGAAAGTGACGCGTTTTTCCATCGATCCGCCGATGTCGTTGAACCGCCAACCCCGCTCGCGCGGCACAAGACTAAGGCATGTCTCCCGAAAGATGGGAACCGGTTTCAGGAGACAAAGACATGCCCAAATCAAAAACCCATATGAAATGGCCGCCCGTCGATGCTCGGCGGGCGGCCGTTCCAGTATCCGGGATCAGGGCAGGGTCTTACCCGGATAGGTCTGCTGGAAGCGCTCGAGGATCGCGTCGCCATTCTTGACCAGCGCATCGAGGCCTTCCTGCACGCTGACCTTGTTGGCGAAGATCGCCTGCATCTGCGTGCCGAACTCGGCGCGGATCTGGGTGAAGTTGCCGAGGCGGATGCCACGGGTGATCTCGGTCGGCTCCGACGCGGTCAGGCTGGCGATCGCCACTTCGCGGCCCTTATAGGGCGCTTTTTCGTAGAAGCCGTTGGACTTCATGAAATCGAAACCCGACTTCGTCACCGGGATATAGCCGGTGTTGGTCGACCAGAACAAAGCGGTCTTGGGATCGTGAATGAAGTTGAGGAACGCTGCCGCGCCCTTGTATTCCGCGTCCGACTTGCCCGACAGCACCCACAGCGAAGCGCCGCCGACCAGCGAATTCTTGCGCTCGGTGCCGGCATAGACCGGCAGCTCGGCCACGTCCCATTTCATGCCTTCCTTCTGGGTGCGGCCGACGGTGCCGTGATCGCCGACCGAGGTCAGGATGAGCTGGCAGGTGCCGGTGGCGAAGGCCTGAACCATGTCCTGGCCGAGGTCCTTGGACTTGATCTTGACCAGGCCCGCGTCATACCACTTCTTGAGATCGGTGACGTACTGGACGAACTTGGTCTTGTTGACTTCCAGACGAGCGTCGAGACCGTCATAGCCATTGTTCTTGGTGGCGATCGGCTGGTTGTGCAGCGCCGAGAACTGCTCCATCAGTTGCCAGCTTTCATTGGCCGAGATGTTGATCGCCATCGGGCAATCATAGCCGGCGTCCTTCAGCGCCTTGAGGTCGGCGGCGACGTCTTCCCAGGTCTTCGGCGCCTCGGTCTTGCCGATCTTGGCGAAGGCGTCCTTGTTCCAGTACATCAGCGGCGTCGACGAGTTGAACGGGAAGGACAGCATCTCGCCCTTCGACGTCGCGTAGTAGCGGGCGATGCCTGGGAAATAGTCGCTATAGTCGATCTTGTAGCCGTTCTCCTCCATCAGCTTGTCGGCGGGCTTGTAGGCGCCCGACAGCATCATGGTGGCAGTGCCGACGTCATAGACCTGGACGAGGGTCGGCTGCTTGCCGGCGCGGAAGGCGGCGATCGTGTTCTGCAGCGTGGCGTCGTAATTGCCCTGGCTGGTGCAGACGACCTGGTAGTCCTTCTGGGAATCGTTGAAGTTCTTGCACAGCGTGTCGACGACGCGGGCGAGATCGCCCGAAAGACCGAACCAGAAATCGAATTTGACCGGCTCCGCAAATGCAGGAACCGCAAGCGCGGTGCTGAGCGCGCCGGCGGCAAGGGCGGCAAAGCCCCGCTTGAAGATCGTCATGGTTTTTCCCTCTTGAGTGGCAGTGTGACAAGGTTTTGCGCAAGTCCTTGCCCGCTCTCATAGAGAAGGTATGTGACAGTTCTGTTGTGGGCTCGAAGCCCTCGTGGACAGCCAGTCTCTCCTCCCCTGGCAGCGGTCGCGCCGGCATGAAAACGTCACATCGGCGCTTTAGAGAGCTAGGGCGCCGCCAGGCGGAGAAAAGGCCTCCGTGATTAACCGGCTAACTGGATGAGAAGAGACATGCTGGTCCCGCAGCTCACGCACGTGCCCGTCGCCGCCCGCAACGCCATGCGGGACGGACCGCGCGACAGCGCCGCCCATCTGCGCCACGCCGCCGCCGTTCCCGCCCTCGGCGAGATCGAGATCGGCGGCAAGGCGTCGCGCGAGAGCGCCGGCGAAAGCCTGACCGTCATGGCCTGGAACGTCGAGCGGCTGCGTCATGTCGATGCCATCGCTACTACGATCGCCGGCCGGGCGCCGCACGTCGTGCTGCTGTCCGAAGTCGACAAGGGCATGGCGCGCTCCGGCAACGGCCATCTTCTGAGCCGGCTTGCCGATCGTCTAGGCCATTCCTATGCCTATGGCGTCGAGTTCCTCGAACTCGGCACCGGCAATGAGGCGGAGCAAGCGGCAAATGGCGGCGCCGAGAACGTTGAGGGCTTCCATGGCAACGCCATAACCAGCGCCGTCCCGCTGCTGCGGCCTTTCCTCGTTCGGCTGGATGCGGCCGGCGCCTGGTTCCTGCCGGAGCACGGCCAGCCGCGCGTCGGAGGCCGCATGGCGCTTGGCGGCCAGGTGATGGTCGGCGACCGCCGCGTCACCGTCGTCTCGGTGCATCTCGAGAACCGTACGACGCCTGCCGGCCGTGCCGACCAGACGCGCCACCTCCTCGACGCCATCGACAGGTATGACGCCGAAGCGCCGGTCCTGATCGGCGGCGATTTCAACACGCTGACCGCAACCTATGAAGAGCGTCACACCGACCCGGCAGCATGGCAGGCTTGCATCGATGCCGAGCCGAACCGGCTGATGTGCCCCGACCGCCACGAGCCCCTCTTCGCCGTCATGGCCGGGCGCGGCTACGATTGGCGCGACGCCAATGCGTTCGACAAGCCGACGCAGCGGCGCCCGGCGGGCGACAGCACGCCCACCGGCCATATCGACTGGTTCTTCACCCGCGGCCTTGCGGCAAGCGCACCGGAGACACTGCCGGCGGTGTTGCCGGACGGCAGCCCGAGCGCCGACCACGAGGCGCTGGTGGTTACGGTGCGGGTAAGATAGCGGCCACGATCACGGCGCGAGCGCCGCTTCCATCAGCCGCTTGGCGTCGGGGCTCGACCATTCGGCCGGGCCGTTCATATGCGCGATCAGGCAGCCGTCCGCGTCGATCAGCATGGTCACCGGAAGCCCTAACGCCAGTCCGCGCGTCTTTGCCTCGTTAAAAAGCGCGATCGTCGGGTCCCGATAGAAGCCGAGCGTCTCGACGCCGATTTCCTTGAGGAACTTCTTCGGCTTCGCGTCGTCGCCGGTGTCGACATTGACCGCGACGACCTCGAAGGCATTGCTGCCCTTTTCCTTCTGCAGCGCATCGAGCGCCGGCATCTCTGCGCGGCACGGCGCGCACCATGTGGCCCAGAGATTGAGCAGCACGGTCTTGCCGGCATAGTCGGCGATTGTCATTGGCTTGCCGTCGGGGCCGTTGAAGGCCAAGCTCTTCAGCGATTGCGGCGGATCGGCGGGCTGCAGGGCCGCGACCTGGCCGACGGCCTTGGCGGCGACCTGCTTGGCGCGGGCGGCCTTTGGCGCGCAGGCGGCATCGTCCTTGCCGGCGACCGCGACGGCCTTCTCGGGAGCGTTGTTGCCAGAACCGCTCTCGCTGACATATACCGCGACCGCGCCGGCCAGCACGCCCGCCACCAAAGCGGCGAGGATGAGGCGCGTAGTCGGAAAAAACAATCTCTTGCCGTCTGCCATTTTCAAAACTGCTCCGGAGCACGGGTTATAGCGATGAGCGACAAGAAGGCCAGCAACCAGATGTGGGGCGGACGTTTTGCCTCGGGTCCGGCCGCGATCATGGAAGCGATCAATGCGTCGATCGGCTTCGACCGCAAGCTCTATGCGCAGGACATAAGCGGATCGATCGCCCATAGCGAGATGTTGGCTGAAACGGGCATTATTTCGGCCGCCGATCAAGAAAAAATCGCTCACGGACTGAACACGATCCTGAAAGAGATCGAGGCAGGCACGTTCGAATTCTCGACCAAGCTCGAAGACATCCACATGAATGTCGAGGCCCGCCTTGCCGACCTTATCGGCCCGGCGGCGGGACGCCTGCACACCGCTCGCTCGCGCAACGACCAGGTGGCGGTCGACCTGCGGCTCTGGGTCAAGCAGGAATGCCAGCGCGTCGCCCGGGGGCTGAAGGACCTGATCGCCGCGTTCCTGGAACGCGCCGAGGAACATGCGGCAACCGTCATGCCCGGCTTCACCCATATGCAGGCGGCGCAGCCGGTGACCTTCGGCCACCATTTGATGGCCTATGTCGAGATGTTCGGCCGCGACCTCTCGCGCGTCCGCGACGCCATCGAGCGCATGGACGAAAGCCCGCTGGGCGCCGCGGCCCTTGCCGGCACCAGCTTTTCCATAGACCGCCACATGACGGCGAAGGCGCTGGGCTTCCGCGAGCCGACGCGCAATTCCCTCGACAGCGTCTCGGACCGCGATTTCGCGCTCGAGTTCCTGAGCCTCGCCGCGATCTGCGCGACGCACCTCTCCAGGCTCGCCGAGGAGATCATCATCTGGTCGACGCCGCAATTCGGCTTCATCCGCCTGTCGGATTCCTTCTCCACCGGCTCCTCGATCATGCCGCAGAAGAAGAACCCGGACGCTGCAGAGCTGGTGCGCGGCAAGACCGGACGCGTCAACGGCCATCTCGTCGGCCTGCTGACCGTGATGAAAGGCATGCCGCTGACCTATGGCAAGGACATGCAAGAGGACAAGGAAGCGGTCTTCGACGCCGCCGAGACGCTCGACCTGATGCTGGCGGCGACCGCCGGCATGGTGCGCGACATGACCGTCAACGCCGCCGCCATGAAGAAGGCCGCAGGCGCCGGCCACGCCACCGCGACCGACCTAGCCGACTGGCTGGTGCGCAATCTGGGCCTCCCCTTCCGCGAGGCTCATCATGTCACCGGCCGCGCCGTGGCGCTGGCCGAGGAGAAGAAGCTCGGGCTGGAAAAGCTCTCGCTGGACGACCTGCGCTCGATCCATTCGGGCATCACCGACGACATCTTCTCGGTGCTTGCCGTGCAGAATTCGGTGAAGAGCCGCACCAGCTTCGGCGGCACCGCGCCGTCGGAAGTGCGAAAGCAGATCCGCTACTGGAAAAAGCGGCTCGCCAAGGCTTAATGCATGTCGCCCAGAAGTGCGTAGCGGTTCTGGGAGAAGGACATGCATCAAAACAAAGATTTAAAGCGCGCCGCGCTTTAAATTGCCGGGATGCAAAGCGCTGAGAACTCGGCTAAAAGCGCAGCACGCAATCAGTTTCGAACGGATGGATCGATGACCCGTAGCAGGATTTTGGTGACGCTGGCGCTGCTGGCTGCGGTAGTCACCGTCACGGCCTGCGGCAGGAAGACCGGCCTCGACACGCCTTATGAGGCGGCGGAGCAGGCGCGCAAGGATGCCGAACGCGCCAAGCAGCCGGTGCCGCCCGAGCCGGAAAAACCCGTCAAGGACAGGAAGTTCATCCTCGATCCCCTGCTGTAGAGCCGGTGAGATCGACCCGGTCTCATCGAGCTTCAACTTTCCGGAACCAACACCCGTGAACCATTTCGATTACCGCGACGGCGTGCTTCATGCCGAGGACGTCGCCATTCCCGACATCGCAGCCGAGGTCGGCACGCCCTTCTATTGCTATTCGACCGCGACGCTGACCCGGCATTTCCGCGTCTTCAAGGAGGCTTTTTCCGGCCTCGACGCACTGGTCTGCTACGCCATGAAGGCGAATTCCAACCAGGCCGTGCTGAGGACGCTGGCCAGGCAGGGCGCAGGCGCCGACGTGGTCTCCGAAGGCGAATTGCGCCGCGCTTTGGCCGCCGGCATCCCGGCCGGCAAGATCCTGTTTTCCGGCGTTGGCAAAACGGCGCGCGAGATGGACTTTGCGCTTTCGGCCGGCATTCTCTGCTTCAACGTCGAATCCGAGCCTGAGCTGGAGCTTTTGTCGGCGCGCGCCGTGGCCCTCGGCAAGGTGGCGCCCGTCTCGCTGCGCATCAATCCGGATGTCGATGCAAGGACCCACAAGAAGATCTCGACCGGCAAGGCCGAGAACAAGTTCGGCATCCCCTGGCAGCACGCGCGGCAGGTCTATGCCCGCGCGGCTCAATTGCCGGGCATCAGGGTGACCGGCATCGACACCCATATCGGCAGCCAGATCACCGAATTGCAGCCTTTCGACGATGCCTTCGCATTGCTGGTCGAACTGGTCGGAGCGCTGCGCGCCGACGGGCATGCGATCGAGCATGTCGATCTCGGCGGCGGCCTCGGCATTCCTTACCGCGTCGACAACAGCCCGCCTCCTTTGCCCGACGCTTACGCCGAAATCGTCAGGAAGCACGTCACCAAGCTCGGGCTGAAGGTGATGTTCGAGCCCGGCCGCCTGATCGTCGGCAATGCCGGCATCCTCGTGTCTGAGGTCATCTACGTGAAGGGAGGCGACGCCAAGAACTTCCTCGTCGTTGACGCCGCCATGAACGACCTGATCCGGCCGACGCTCTATGACGCCTTCCACGACATCAGGCCGGTGGTGCAGCCGCCCGCCTCTACGCCGCGCATGAAGGTCGACGTCGTCGGCCCGGTCTGCGAGACCGGCGACTTCATCGGTCTCGACCGCGACCTACCAAAGCTGAAGGCGGGCGACCTTATCGCGGTTTCCACCGCCGGCGCCTATGGCGCGGTGCAGGCCGGCACCTACAACACCAGGCTCCTGGTGCCCGAGGTGCTGGTCGACGGCGACCGTTTTCATGTCGTGCGGCCGCGCCAGACCTATGAGAACCTGATTGGATTGGATTCGGTCCCCGACTGGCTGAAGTAACCGAGCGGCGCGCCTTAAGGAGCTGCCCATGCTGGAAAAAAAGACGATCACGCGCGAACGCATCGCCGCCGTGGAGCCGCGCATCCGGCCCTATGTGCGTCACACGCCGGTCATGCGCATCGACATGGCGGATTTCGACCGGGCCGCCTTTCCGGTCGACCTGAAGCTCGAATGCCTCCAGCATTCCGGCTCGTTCAAGGCGCGCGGCGCCTTCACCAACCTGCTCGAACGCCAAGTGCCCGAAGCCGGCGTGGTCGCCGCTTCCGGCGGCAATCATGGTGCCGCCGTCGCTTACGCCGCCATGAAGCTCGGGCACAAGGCGACCATCTTCGTGCCCGAAGTCAGCCCACCGGCGAAGCTCGCGCGCATTCGCGGCTACGGCGCCGAGTTGGTCGTCGGCGGCGCGCGCTATGCCGAAGCGCTGGCCGCCAGCGAAGACTTCGCGGCCAGAACCGGCGCCTTGCAGGTGCACGCCTTCAACCAGGAGGAAACGCTGCTCGGCCAGGGCACGCTCGGCCTGGAGATCGAGGCCGATCTGCCTGGGATCGACACGCTGCTGGTCGCGGTCGGCGGCGGCGGCCTGATCGGCGGCATCGCGGCCTGGTTTTCGGGGCGCATCCGCATCGTCGCCATCGAGCCCGAGGGAGCGCCGACGCTTTACCGCGCCCTGGAGGCCGGCGAGCCGGTCGATGCGCCCGCCGAAGGCATTGCCGCCGATTCGCTCGCGCCGAAGCGCGTCGGCGAGATGATGTTTCCGATCGCCGAGGCCTTCGTCGAGCGCTCGATCCTGGTCAGCGACGACGACATCGTCGCGGCGCAGAAGGCGCTGTGGGACCGCGTGCGAATCATCGCCGAGCCGGGCGGCGCCGCCGCTTTCGCCGCCATGCTTTCCGGACGCTATGTGCCCGGAGACGGCGAGCGCGTGGCCGTCCTCGTCTGCGGCTCGAACACGAATCTCGCCAATTTCTGATCATAACCCGGCCAAACCGCTTCACGTTTTTTGGAACCCGCCTCGCCTTTGCCGTGTTTGCTGGTATCCTTCTGGCGATGACGTCCGGGCTATCGTGCCCGGGCAGGAAGGGCCGATGACCGAACGACCCATTTCCAGCGGCGAACGCAGCCGGGCCAGCGATGGACGCGGCTTTGCAGGGCGCTTGGCGCTCAGCCGGTTGGCGACGCGGGCCTCCATGACCTTCGAGCGCGCCTGGCCGCTCGTGCTGCCGCTGCTGGTCGTCGCCAGCCTGTTCTTCAGCTTTTCGTGGTTTGGCCTGTTCCCGCGCCTGCCCGACGCGGCGCGCGTCGGCCTTCTGATCCTGTTCGGGCTGGCGGCGGTCGCCGCGCTCTACCCGCTGCGCTTCTTCCGCATGCCCTCGGCCGCCGAGATCGACAGGCGCATCGAGGCGGCGAACGAATTGCTACACAGCCCGGTGCAGGTGCAGACCGACCGGCCGAGCGGCGCCGAGAGCATCTTCTCGCAGGCGCTGTGGCGCGAGCACCAAAAGCGCATGGCCGAGCGGCTTTCGAGCCTCGGCGCCGACCGGCCGCGCACCGGCGTGCCGGACTACGACCGCTGGGGCTTGCGCGCCGTGGCGGGGCTGCTGTTCGTCACGGCGCTTGCCTTCTCCTTCGGACCCTTTGGCGGCAGGGTCAGCGACGGTTTCGTCGCGCGCGCCTCGCATGATGCCGTGCCCCCGCGCATCGACGCCTGGGTGACGCCGCCTGCCTACACCGGCAAGGCCCCGGTGTTCCTGACGGCCGATGCCAACCAGGCCGTCCAGACCTTTTCCGTTCCGCAAGGCAGCGACATCTCGCTGCGCGTCACCGGCGGTTCGGGCGAGGAGACGCTGAGCTATGCCGATCAAGGCGGCAATGACCGCGCCATCGAGCCCGCCGCGCCGAAAGATCCCGCGCCTGCCGCCGGCCAGACCGCACCAAAAGTGCGCCAGTTCTCCAGCAAGCTGAACACCAACGGTACGTTGACGCTGAAATCCGGCGAAGGCGATCTCGGCCACTGGGCCTTTGCCGTCATTCCCGACAAGCCGCCGACGATCCGCTTCGTCGGCGAGCCGAAGCGCGCCGTCAACGGCGCCATCGAGCTCAATTACGAGATCGCCGACGACTACGGTGCAGCCTCCGCCAAGGCCGTTTTCGAGCTGTCGGATCCGCCCGCCACCAACGCGCATCCGCTTTACGGCGCGCCCGACATGCCATTGACGTTGCCGCGCCGCGGCGGCAAGCCGAGCGCGGCCAAGACGACCAAGGACCTGACCGAGCATGTCTGGGCCGGCAGCAACATTAAGCTGACGCTCACCGCCACGGACGACGCCGGCCACACGGCCACCAGTGAAACCAAAACGCTTGTCATGCCGGAGCGGCCCTTCGCCAATCCGCTGGCTAGAGCGGTGATCGAACAGCGCCGGCTGGTGGCGCTCGACACCAATGCCAAGCCGCGCGTTCTCGACCTGATGGATGCGGTCACGCTGCGGCCCGAGGACACGTTCGACAACATGTCGAACTATCTCGCCATCATGAGCGCGAGGAGCCGGCTGAAGCTCTCCGAGAGCGACGATCAGTTGCGCAACGTCGTGTCCTATCTGTGGGAGATCGCGCTCGGCATTGAGGAAGGCAATCTGTCGGCCGCCGAGCGGCGGCTGCGCCAGGCGCAGCAGGCGTTGCAGGACGCCATCAAGAACGGCGCCAGCGATCAGGAGATCGAAAAGGCGATGAAGGAATTGCGCGAGGCGATGAACCAGTTCCTGCAGGAATTCGCCCAGCGCGCGCAGCAGAACCCGAACGCGCCGCAGATGCAGCAGAACGGCCGCGAGCTGCGCCAGAGCGATATCGACCGCATGATGGACCAGATCGAGAATCTGGCCAAATCGGGCGATCGCGACAAGGCCCAGCAGCTTCTCTCCGAGCTGCAGGACATGATGAACAATCTGCAGGCCGGCCGCCAGCAGCCGGGCGGCGAGCAGGACAGCGAGATGCGCCAGCAGATGGACAAGCTCGGCGACATCATGCGCCGCCAGCAGGAAATGATGAACGACACCTTCCGGCTGGACCAGATGCAGCGCGGGCAGCGTGGCGAAGGCGGCGAGCAGCAGCTTGGCGAGGATGGCGAACAGGGCCAGTCCGACGACCAGCAGCGGCCGGGTCCCGGCCAGGACCGCGATCCGCTGGGCCGGCCGAAAATGTCGCCAAAGGATTTGGCCGATGCGCTGAAGCAGCTGCAGGAAGGCCAGGGCCAGTTGCAGAGCGAGCTCGATCAGTTGAAGAAAGGCCTCGAAGGCCTGGGCATGGAGCCCAATGAGGGCTTTGGCGAGGCCGGTAAATCGATGGGCAATGCCGAACAATCGCTCGGTCAGGGCGACGGTGACCAGGCCGTCGGCCACCAGGGCCGCGCACTGGAAGCGCTGCGCCGCGGCGCCAAGGAAATGATGAAGCAGATGCAGGCCATGCAGGGCGATCAGGGCGGCAGCGAGCAGGGCGGCCGCCAGCAGGACGCCGACCGCGATCCGCTGGGACGACCGCGCGCCACCAACGGTCCCGATGACGGCACCTCGGTCAAGGTTCCGGACGAGATCGACGTCCAGCGCGCGCGCCAGATCCTCGACGCGATCCGCAAACGGCTCGGCAACGCGCTCAGCCCCGATATCGAGCGCAGCTATCTCGAGCGGCTGCTGGAGCTGAAATAGCCCGTCATCGGCGTTGCGAGATTGCCCTGCACATTCAGAACCGGTAGCGTCATGGCCGAGAGCATGGGGCGATGATCGATTTCTGGTTTTCCATCGGCAGCACTTACACCTACCTTTCGGTGATGCGACTGGCGAAGATCCAGGCTGAGACCGGCATCGAGTTCCGCTGGCGGCCATTCAACGTGCGCTCGATCATGATCGAGATGGACAATATCCCCTTCGCCAAGAAGCCGGTGAAGGCCGCCTATATGTGGCGCGACATAGAGCGTCGCGCGGCGATGTACAGGATGGTGCCTAAGCTGCCCGCGCCCTACCCGCTTGCCGAACTTGAGCGCGCCAATCGCGTCGCCGTCATTGCCGCGCGGGAGGGCTGGTGCGAGGCCTATGCCAGGGAGAGCTACCGACGCTGGTTCGAGATGGGTGAGCCGGCCGGCAGCGAGCCGAACATCTCGGCAAGCATCAAGAAAGCGGGGCAGAAACCGGAACCGATCCTGCGGGAGGCCGACAGCGATGCCGCCAAGGCTGATCTCGCCGCCGCGACCGAACAAGCCAAGGCGCTCGGCATTTTCGGCTCGCCGAGTTTCGTCGTCGACGGCGAGCTGTTCTGGGGCGACGATCGCCTGGATGATGCCATGCGCTGGCTCAGGCAGATTGAAAGTGGCCCGCCGGACTAAAGCCCGGCCGCCGCGCCAGCCTGCCGGGTCAGCATGAACGCCTCGCGTATGGCGTTCTCCATGCCGTCGATCGCTTCGCCGGTCGCCAGCGGATTGCGGTGCAGGACGACGTTGGAGGAATCGATGTCGCCGAAACCGTCGGCGGCCGTCAGTTCGCGGCAATCAGGCGGGATGTTGCTGCGCGAGATCGGCGCGATCGCCAGGCCGGACGTGACGGCGAGCGTCAGGCCGCCATTGGTGTCGCTGGTGTAGGCGACGCGGTAGTCGAGGCCGCGCTGCTGCAGCGACTTGATGGCGAAGTCGCGGCACCAGCCGTTGCGGCTGTAGAGCGCGATCGGCACCGGCCGTTCCTCATGCATGTGGTGCAGCGTCGACGTCACCCAGACCGTCGGGTCGTGCATCAGCACCTCGCCGCCGGAAGAGCCCTCCCATTCGAACACCACCGCGAGGTCGAGCTCGCCGGCCGCGAGCGCCCGCACCTGCGAATCCGAATGCGCGTAGCGCACTGTGACCTCGACGCGCGGATGGCGCTTGGCGAATTCGCCCAGCGCCCGCGACAGGATCGAACGTCCATACTCGGCCGGAATGCCGATGCGCACCAGCCCGCCCAGCGGCGGCGCCACCAGGGAGGCAGCGGTCTCGTCCAGCAGCGAGACGATGCGGCGCGCGTTGGCGATGAGCTCGCCGCCGCGGCGCGTCAGCGCCACGCCGCGCGAGCCGCGCTCGAACAGATTGTCGCCGACCATGTCCTCCAGCTTCTTCATCTGCATGGACACGGCCGATTGCGTGCGCCCGGCTTTCTCCGCCGCGCGGGTGAAATTGCCGGTTTCGGCCACCGCCACGAAGGTGCGCAAGAGATCGCTGTCGAGGACCGGTCGCATCGAGTCGCCATAAGCAAAGTTGATTGCTGGCATCATTCCAATTCGTTTGCCAGATGTCAAACGCCGCAGGATAGTCATGACACCCATTGGATATGCGGCCGCGAAATCGGTCGCGGACCAATCGAAGAGTCCTCACTCGTACCCGCTGCCTGAAAATGGTGGCGGGTTCTTTTTCGCTGGATAGATCATGCAGAACCGGACGGTGCTTGGCATTCTGAGCCTCTGCCTCGGCGTGCTGGTTTTTTCACTGCAGGATCCGCTGGTGAAGGCGGTTTCGGGCGGCTATCCGGTGACCGAGGTGATGGCGATCCGCGCCATCGTCGCGCTGCCGATCCTGATCGTGCTCGTTCAGGCCGATGTCGGCCTGAAGGCGGTGCTGTCGAAGCGGGCAGGCATGCTGACGCTGCGCGCCTTCATCCAGTTCTCGTCCTACACGGTCTATTATCTGGCGATCGCCGCCTTGCCGCTGGCCGATGCGGTGGCGCTCTATTTCATGGCGCCGCTTTTCATCATGGCGATGGCCGGTCCCTATCTCGGCGAGCGCGTCTCATGGAAGATGCTGTCGACGGTGCTGATCGGCCTAGTCGGCGTGATTGTGATGGTGCGTCCCGGCGCCGGCGTGTTCGACTGGGCGGCGCTGCTGTCGCTGGGCTCGGCCTTCCTCTACGGCTTCTCGCAACTGATGGCGCGCCGTATCGGCGACACCGAATCATCGACCGTAATGGCCTTCTATCAGAACGGCGCCTATCTCAGCGGCGCCATCGCCGTCGCAACCGTCTTCCACCTTGCCGGCATCACCCATGCGGCGCATCCGAGCGTCGAATTCCTGGTGCGGCCATGGGTATGGCCGACAATGCCGGACTTCCTGAAGATGGCCGCCTGCGGCCTCGTCGCGTCCGCCGGCATGATCCTGCTCTCGCAGGCCTACCGGATGGCGCCGGCCAATCGCGTCGCCACGTTCGAATATACCGGCATCCTGTGGTCGCCGCTGTGGGGTTTCCTGTTCTTCGCCGAAGTGCCGCGTGAAACCACGGTGCTGGGCGCGGCGCTGATCATCGGCGCCGGCCTGCTTGCGCTCAGCGGCGGACGTCGGCGAAGTGCGGCGCCGGCCGCCGCTGTCACGGCCGATGCGGTATCAAGCGAAGCAGCTTAATGCCTTGCCGACGCGGCCACGGATCTCGGCAAGCGTGAACGGCTTCTGCACGACGTCGAGGATGATGCCGTTGAGCTCCTCGGCGCGCTCACGCTGGTCGGCATAGCCGGTCATCAGCATGATCCGCATCGTCGGGAACTCTCTTGCAGCCGATGTCGCCATCTCGATGCCGTCCATCTCCGGCATGCGGATGTCGGACACCACCAGATCGAAACCGCCGCGCGCCTGCCGGATCATGTCCAGCCCCTGCGCGCCGTCGGTGGCGATGGTGACATTATGGCCATCGCGCTCGAGCGCGCGGGCAGCGAGGGTGCGGACGGACTCATCGTCCTCGACGATCAGAAGCTTTGCCATGCCGAGATAGATGCCGCCGAAACGTTGATGTTTTCTGAAAATTCTAACGATCGGCGGTTTTTCGGAATGGCGCCGCCTTCTCAGGCGTCGCCTTTCACCACCCCGACAAACGGCAGCTCGCGGAACGCATGGGCCACATCCATGCCGTAGCCGACGACGAAATAGTCCGGGCAGTCGAAGCCCACATAATCGGCGTTGAGCGAGGTCTGGCGGCGCATCCGCTTGTCGAGCAGCACCGCGATGGCGCAACTCTTGGCGCCGCGCGAAAGCATCAGGTCGCGGGTGTAGGAAAGCGTCTTGCCGGATTCGAGTATGTCGTCGATCAACAGCACGTCGCGGCCGGCGACTTCGTTGTCGATGTCGCGCAGCACCCTGACCTCGCCGCTGGTCGTGCCGGCGCCGTAGCTGGAGATGAAGATGAACTCGACTTCCGGCGACAGGCCGACATCATGCATGGCGCGGATGAGATCGGCGGCGAAGACGAACGAGCCCTTGAGGATCGAGATCACCAGCAGGTCGTGGTAATCGCGCCCGGCGATTTCCTTGGCGAGCTCGAGATTGCGGCGCGCGATCGCCGACGCCGAAAACAGGACCTCGATGTCCTTGCCGCGTACAACTGGCATTCTTTTGTCCTTCAAAACCACCTAGGACGCCAGGCGCTAGGTGTGTCGAGATTCAGGTCAGGCCGAGTCGAGAACGATGGCTTCCGAGAACCGGAGCGGAGCGTACTTGAAGTACGTGAGCACCGGAAGCGAAGGAAGCCGTCGTTCGCAGGCCGGCCTCACCTGACTATCGACACACCTAGCCGGCGAAGATTACGGAGACTGTCCTGACGCCGTCTTTAGGCACATCGAGGCGGCTCGAAAAGCCGAATCTTTCGCCCGGGCCCAGCGAACGGTTCGATGTCCCCAGCCTGTAGCGGATGATATTGGCGTTGTTATCGGTGACGCGAATTTCGAGCGGCGGCAGCGTTTCCGATTTCATCCCGTCATTCGCCGCCTCGCCATCCACGAACAGCACCGGCTTCAATCCCGACGCATCGATGCGCGACGTCACGCCGGAGATGGTGAGCGCGCTCGCCGGCGCGGCGGTCGTCCAAAGGGGGCTTTGCCGGACCAGCGCATGACCACCCGACACCCAGAAGGATGCGAGCGCTATGCCGGCGCCGGCTATCCAGAACAACGGATTGCCACGCGAGGATCGCGACGGCGCCGCCTCCGGTCTGCGCAGCATGCCCATGCCGCCGATCGATGGCGTCGACGGCATCTGCGGCGGCGGTGCCGATTCTGGATAAGCGGCAAAACGCGGCAGCACCACATAGTCGGCATCGACGATGTCGACCGCATCGAGCATGACGCGTCCCGGCACGGCATTTGTTGCCGTGCCGGTCATGATTTCGCCGGAAACAGGGCGCGCGGTTCTCTCGTCAGCCATTACGGCACCAGTGCAGTCTTCGTTTCTTTTGCGTAAACGCAATTGGTTAACGCTTCCCCACCGGAATGGCTTTGATGCATGCTGGACGTTGCAAATTAACCGCCGGTTAACCATGCCGGCCGATGGTCTGTTAGAGTAGATTGTGGCGCGTCGCCGCCGAGAGTTTCCAGGTCGCCGAACGTGATCCGCTTCGAAAATGTCGGCCTCCGCTATGGCATGGGTCCGGAGATCCTCCGGGACATCTCCCTGCACATTCCGGAGCGCTCCTTCCAGTTCCTGAGCGGCCCTTCGGGCGCCGGCAAGACGACCCTGCTGCGCCTTTTGTTCATGTCGCTGAAGCCGACGCGCGGCCTGATCACCATCTTCGGCAAGGACCGCTCGCGCATTTCGCGCGGCGAGCTGCCGCTGCTGCGCCGCCGCATCGGCGTGGTGTTCCAGGACTTCCGCCTGCTCGACCATATGACGACCTACGAGAATGTCGCGCTGCCCTTGCGCGTGCGCGGGCGCGAGGAAGCGAGCTACCGCACCGACGTCACCGAGCTGCTGAAATGGGTCGGGCTCGGCGACCGTATGCATGTGCTGCCGCCGGTGCTGTCGGGCGGCGAGAAGCAGCGCGCCGCGATCGCCCGGGCCTTGATCGAACAGCCGGAGATCCTGCTTGCCGACGAGCCGACCGGCAATGTCGATCCGCCGCTGGCGCGCAGGCTGCTAAGACTGTTCATCGAGCTCAACCGGCTGGGCACCGCCGTGGTGATCGCCACCCACGACCTCGGCCTGATGGAACAGGTCGATGCGCGTCGCATGATCCTGGCCGGTGGAAGGTTGGACGTTTATGACTGACCTTCCGGCCGATCACCTCCAGCACGAAACGCTCGAGAAGACGACGGTCCGGCGTGTCCAGCGCAAGACGGCGCCGATCGTGCCCGCGCAGAACATCGCTGGACGGGCGCTGGTGCTGGTCATCGCCATCATGACCTTCCTGTCCTGCCTCACCTTCGGCGCCGTGACGCTGGTGCGCGATACCGCCTCCGTTTGGGAGAACCAGATATCGCGCGAGGCGACGATCCAGATTAAGCCGGCCGACGGTCTGGACATGGAGGCGGCCCTTGCGCAGGCCTCGCAGATCGCCAGCGAGTTCCCCGGCGTGAAGGGCACCAAGATCATCGACCGCGACGCGACCGCGCGTCTTCTGGAACCGTGGCTGGGCAGCGGCCTCAACATTGACGAGCTGCCGGTGCCGCGTCTCATCATCGTCACCATCGACGAGGCCAGCCCGCCCGATTTTGCCGCCATGCGCGCCGCCATCACGCCGAAAATACCGACCGCGGCACTCGACGATCACCGCACCTGGGTCGACCGGCTGGTTGCCATGGCGCGCACGACCGTGACGATCGGCATTGCCGTTCTGGTGCTGATGCTGTCGGCAACCGTGCTGACGGTGGTGTTCGCCACACGCGGCGCCATGGCCGGCAACGGCCACATCATCGAGGTGCTGCATTTCGTCGGCGCCGAGGCGCGCTTCATCGCGCGCGAATTCCGCTGGCATTTCCTGGTCACCGGCATGAAGGGCGCGGCCGCCGGCGGCGCCCTGGCGATCGCCGTCTTCATCGTCTTTTCCTGGTGGTCGTCGCGCAACATGGCGACGCCCCAGGCCGACCAGGCAACCGCTTTGTTCGGCAATTTCGCCATCGGCTCAGCCGGCTATTTCGGCGTCGGTCTGATGGTGCTGGTGATCGGCGCGCTGACCGCGGCCACCTCGCATGCGACCGTCGTCGCCTATCTCAGCGACATCGACGTTCGCCAGCCGGATGCGGGCTGACCCATGAGATCAATCCGGAAACCGGCGCAAAGCGCTATAAACAACCAAAACAATGATCACACGCGGGATACCTGCCGTAACGCAATGTGCGCCGTCTCACCTATCAACGGCCGCATTTCGGAGTTAACCATTAGAGGCTTTCAGGATTAACCTGGGGATGATGGAAGCGCGGGATTCGATCGAGACAGCTGGACGAATGCCGGCGATGCGTGTGCGCAGCGCTGCCTTCGCCGGGTTCGGTCGTTTGAGGCTCGCGCTGCGCGTCTGCGGTTTCGTGGCTCTCGCCGCGCTGGTGCTTTTTGCCGGCGGCTTCGGCTGGTTTGCCGACAAGGTTAGCCATATGACGACTCCGGCCAATCCGGCCAGGGCCGACGCCATCATCGTGCTCACCGGCGGGCAGTCGCGGCTCGACGCGGCGATGGACCTGTTGGCCTCCGGCAAGGGCGAACGGCTGCTGATCAGCGGCGTCCATCCGTCGGCAACCAAACGCCAGCTGCAGGCGGCGATGGGCGGCGACAAGCAGCTCTTTTCCTGCTGCGTCGATATCGACCGCGCCGCGCTCGACACCATCGGCAATGCCGAGGAAAGCGCCAAATGGGTGGAAAACCACGCCTATGGCAGCATCATCATCGTGACCAACAACTACCACATGCCGCGCAGCCTGCTCGAGATGGGCCGGCTGCTGCATGGCGCACGCCTGGAGCCCTATCCGGTGGTCAACACCAATCTCGGCAATGGCGGCTGGCTGACCAAGCCGGAAGCGCTGCGCGTGCTGCTGACCGAATACAGCAAATATGTGCTGTCGCTGGCGCGCGGCTTCCTGCCGCTTCGCACGACGCCCGAGGGCGTCGCGCTCGCCGAAGCCTCGACGGTGGTGAAGAATTAGACTTCGCCTGGCGTGCGCAGGCGCGCAATCTCCTGCTCCAGGCCGGCGATGCGCCGGTCGCGCTCGGCAAGTGCGGCCGCGACATCCGCCGCCTCGAAGCGCTGCGGGATGTGCTGCGGGCAATTGGCATCCCAGGCTGATACCGTGAACAGGATCGCCTGCTCCGGCCGTGCTTTGTAGTCCGCGGGCATCAGCTTCGCCGTCAGCTCCGGGTCATTCTCGACGACGCGCGCCCGGCCCCAGATCTTGATGCGCTGCCGGAGCATATAGTCGATCAGGAACAGGAAGGCCTGGTCATTGTCCTCGAGATTGCCCTGGGTGATGAACTGCCGATTGCCGGAAAAGTCCGCAAAGCCGATCATGTGCTCGTCCAGCACCTTGAGGAAACCGGCCGGCCCGCCGCGATGCTGGATGTAGGGCTGGCCTTCGGCGTTGGCCGTCGCCAGGAACACGCTGGTCTGTGCTTCGATGAAGGCAGCAAGATCCGGAGCGATCGTTGCCCGCCAGCCGCCGTGCTGCTCGACGCGCGCATAGGAATTGCGCGACCCCTTGCGGGACTGGATGGCCTTGACGGTAGGCGTGAAGGCGACGTCGCTGGTGAATTCATTCATGCTGGCGCTCCGCGGACAGGATCGCACATCAATTAGGCTCTTCCGAAAACCGGATGTAGAGAGCATGTTTGCAATCTATCTTTCCATATTTCGGAAGAATAATGGACCGCCTCGACGCTATGTCCCTGTTCGTTGCCACGGTGGAGGCCGGCAGCCTTTCCGCTGCAGCCAAGCGCGCCGGCGTGCCGCTGCCGACGGTGAGCCGCAAGCTTTCCGAACTGGAGAAGCATTTGGGGACGCGTCTGCTCAACCGCTCGACGCGGCGCCTGACGCTGACCGATGCCGGCCAGTCCTATCTTGCCGCCTGCCGTCGCATCCTCGACGAGGTGGGCGAGGCCGAGCGCGATGCTGCCGGCGAATATTCGAGCCCGACCGGCGAGCTGGTCATCACGGCGCCGGTCGTGTTCGGCCGCCTGCATGTGCTGCCGGTGATCGCCGACTTTCTCGCCGTCTACCCGCGAGTGGATGTCCGCTTGACCCTGTCGGACCGGATCACCCAACTGGTCGAGGAGCATATCGATCTCGCCCTGCGCATCGGCGAGCTGCCGGATTCGGCGATGGTTGCGATCCGCGTCGGCTCGATCCGCCGTGTCGTCTGCGCAAGCCCCGCCTATCTCGCCTTGCATGGCACGCCGACGACCCCGCAAGACCTTGCCGGCCACGACTGTGTCACCTTCGAAGGTCTCGCCGCTCCCGCGGCATGGAGCTTCGGAACCGGCAAGACGGAAACGACAATCCCTGTTCGCTCGCGCCTGCAAGTCAACACCGCCGAAGCGGCCATCGATGCCGCGATTACCGGGCTCGGCCTGACGAAAGTGCTCTCCTATCAGACCGATGCCGCCGTGCGCGCCGGCGCGCTGCGGCTGGTGCTGCAGGCCTTCGAACCGCCGCCCTGGCCGGTGAGCCTCGTCCATGCCGGCCAGGGCCGGCTACCGGTAAAGCTGCGCGCCTTCCTCGATTTCGCCGCGCCGCGTCTCAAGGAACGGCTGGCTCGGTCACTCTAGCGGCACCATTCGACAATGGCGGCGTTTCCTTTTTGCCGCCGCTTGGTGTAACCAACGCACACTTCCTCACGGGCCCCTTGCATGCTCATCATCCGCTCGCTGGCGTTCAACTTCGTCTTCTATCTCAGCCTGATCGTCCAGATGATTTTCTGGACGCCTTTCTATTTCCTGTCGCCGCGCCACCGCGCCTGGTTCGTGCCGAAATTCTGGTCGCGCACCTCGATGTGGCTCTATGACAAGATCGCCGCGACGAAGAGCGAGATCACGGGTGTCGAGAACCTGCCCGAAGGCTCCTTCATCCTGGCGCCGAAGCATCAGTCCTTCTGGGACGCGATCGCCTTCTTCCCCTATCTCGACGACGCGCTCTACATCCTGAAGCGCGAGCTGACCTGGATCCCCTTTTTCGGCTGGTACATCTTGAAGATGCGCATGATCCCGGTCGACCGCGGCAACCGTTCGAAAGCGCTGAAGGCGGTCGTCGTCGCGACCAGGCAGGAGATGAACCGCAATCCGCGCCAGCTCATCATCTATCCCGAAGGCACCCGTCGCCCGCCGGGCGCCGAGCCGTCCTACAAATACGGCATTGTCGAGCTGTACACGCAGCTCGGCGTTCCTGTGGTCCCGGTGGCTCATGTTGCCGGTCTCTACTGGCCGCGCCGCAAGTTCCTGCGCTATCCGGGCACCATCAAGGCCCGCTTCCTGCCGCCGATCCCGCCAGGGCTCGGCAAGGAGGAATTCATGCAGCGGCTGATCGGCGAGACCGAAGCCGCCTGCGACCAGATGCTCGTCGAGGCCGCGCAGGCGCCGAACCCGCCGCCCATGCCGCCGACGGCGGTGAAGCGGCTGGCGGAACTCGGCGTAACCGCGAAGAGCTGATCGGCTACCGCAGCACCGCAAGCAGGGTCGTCAGCACCAGCGTGGCGGCAAACACCAGGTTGATGATCCGCGAGGCCAGCGGATGGCGCAGGACGCGCGCGAACGCCGTTCCGGCAAGCAGCCACACGACGTGGATGGCGACGATCATCGCGGCAAGCACCAGCAACCTGGTGGAGACGCCGAGCGCATCGGCCTGCGCCGCGGCGCCGACGAAAACCGCTGCAATCGCCACATAGGCTTTCGGGTTGGCGACGGCGAGCATGAAACCGCCAAGGAAATCAGGCTTCGTCGCCGTGCTTCCGCGCCCGGCCAATGGCGGCGCTGTCGCTATTTTGAAGGCGAGATAAAGGATGTAGCCTGCCGAGGCGACCGCCAGCACCGGCGCCACTCCCGGCACCGAGGTCAGCATGCCGAAAATCCCGCCCGCCACCGCCAGAAGCACGGCTATCGTGCCGAGCACCACGCCAGACGTGTAACCCAGGGAAGGACGCAGACCGAAAGCCGCGCCGACGGCGGTCACGCTGATCGTCGCAGGTCCCGGACTGCCCATGACGACCGTCGCCGCCACGATAAGCGCCAGCACCTGCTGCCAGGTCTGCGCCTCGTTCAAGATGCCATCGGCCATGCCGAACCCTCCTGCCGCCGCGATGCGACAGGATTTAGGAGGGATCGTCATGGCCGTCTTGGACGTTCGTGCGCAGCGCCCGTCTCAGGCGCTGGCCCGGTCCAATGCCGCGATATCGTCGGCCGAAAGTTTGAGCGACGCGGCGCGGATTAGGCTATCCATCTGGGCCGGCGTGGTGGCGCTGGCGATCGGCGCGGTGACGCCCGGCCGCGCGATGATCCAGGCCAGCGCCACCTCCGCCTGCTTGGCCGCATGGCGCTCGGCCACGGCATCGAGCGCGGAAAGGATGCGCATGCCGCGCTCGTTGAGATATTCGGCGACGTCTTCGCCGCGCGCGCTCTGGCCGAGATCGGCCTTGCTGCGGTATTTGCCGCTCAGGAATCCCTTGGCGAGGCTGAAATAGGTGATGACGCCGATATCCTCGGCTTTGCAGAGGTCGAGCAGCGGTCCGTCGAGCGACGAGCGGTCGTACAAATTGTATTCGGGCTGCAGCACCTCGTAACGTGGCAGGCTGCGCAGGCTGGCGACGTCGAGCGCGGCTCGCAGCTGGCCGGCATCGAGATTGGAGCAGCCGGGATAGCGGATCTTGCCCTTTTCGAGCAGCCGCTGATAGGCACCGAGCGTTTCCTCGTAAGGCGTGGCCGGATCCGGCCAGTGCGACAGATAGAGGTCGATGACATCGGTTTGCAGCCGCTTCAGTGAAGCGTCGACCGCCTTTTCGATATAGGCAGCGGAGAGATCGCGCTTGCCCTGGCCCATGTCCGAACCGACCTTGGTGATGACGATGACCTGATCGCGGTTGCCGCGGCTCTTCATCCAGTTGCCGATGATCGTTTCCGATTCGCCGCCCTTGTTGCCGGGAACCCAGCGCGAATAGGCATCGGCCGTATCGACGGCGTTAAAGCCGGCAGCGATGAACCGGTCGAGCAGGTCGAAGGAGGTCTTCTCGTCGGCGGTCCAGCCGAAGACGTTGCCGCCCAGGACCAGCGGCGCGATGGAAAGGTCGGTGCGACCGAGACGACGTTTCTGCAAGACTGATCTCCGTGATGCTGGAACGGGCCTGACGCCCAAGGATGGGATGCCGCTAAGCTAGGTCGCGGCCGGGCGAGGTCAAAGGCATGGTTTTGTTTTTTGATCGGACCAGAGCAATTCCAGCAAAACTGCGTCGCGGTTTTGCGTCTGGAATTGCGTAAAACAAAGAGATAGAGCATTGGAGGCGAAATTATTTCGCCGAAAATGCGCGTCACGAAGACGCGACCCGACGGCCCACCTCCTCCAGCCAGTGATCGCGGATGCCGAGCGCCTCGAGATGCTCGAGCGTGCTCAAGACATAGTCCTCGTTCCGGCCGGATTGGCCGACGGCGCCGCGAACGATCCTGGCCGCATGATCGGCATCGAGGGCGCCGGCATATTGCTCATGCTGGCGGTCGACGATGTAGGTGACTGCCTCGACCGAGCCGCCATCCAATCGGACATCGAGCATGCGTTCGAGATAGACGCTGGTCACCAATTCCCGTTCGCGCAGATAGGAAAGCACCTCGTCGCGCAAATTGCCGGGAACACGGTAGGCGAGGCCGACGCAGGAGCCGCCCCGGTCGAGGCCGAGCACCAGGCCCGGCCGCGCGCGCGTGCCGCGATGCACGAAGGAATAGACGCAAAGCGAGCGGCGATAGCCGTAAAGCCGGGCGCGGCGCGTCTCGACATGGGCGAATCCGGGCCGCCAGATCAGCGACCCATAGCCAAAAACCCAAAAATCGCCCATATCGCCAAGCCTGATCGCATTCGAGTGAACGACACCGCACCGCCGAGGTGCTTCTTCTGGCCCCCGCTTGTTTGCGTATTGGTAAATGCCCGCTCGCCGGGTTAACGAGAGCCGCAGCATGACGTCAAGTGACGAGCGATCGCCCAAACTTCGCCGCCGGCTGTTCTGGCTTGCCGCGCTCCTTGTCGTGCTGTTCGCCGCCTATAGCGGCGGCTGGTTCTATCTCGCCGACAGGCTCAAGACCGAGGCCGACCAGGCGGTGGCGAGACTGGGCAGCAAAGGCATCGCCGCCGGCTGCGCCAACCTCGCCGTCAGCGGCTACCCGATGAGCTTCACGGTCTCCTGCGACAACATCGCCTATGAAGACGACACCAGGAAGGTCGCCGCCTCCACCGGCAGCTTCAACGCCGTCGCCGGGATCGCCGGACCCTTGTCGCCGGTCGCCGACCTGCGCGGGCCGTTGAGAACGATGGCGCCCGGAATGCCGCCGCTCTGGATCAACTGGGACCGGTTGCAGGCCAATGTCAAAGTGTGGTGGCCGTTGCCAAGGAGCGTTTCCGTGCAGGCTGAAGGCCTGAACGGTCAGACCGACCCGCAGGACGACACGGATCCGATCCAATTGTTCAGCGCCGGCAAGGCGGCCGGCCAATTGCAGCCGGCCGGCCAGGACATCAATTATGTCGGCAGCTTCGGCGACCTGGAGATCAACGCGGATGCCATCGACGGACGCGTGCTGCCGGCGCTGGACGGCAGCGGCGACGTGACGCTGAAGAACGGCGTGGCGCTGATCGCAGCGCCGCCGAAGAGCCTGCGCGGCCAGTCGATCGAGATCGCCAAGCTCGACCTGTCGTCCGGCACGGCGCGCATCATCGTGTCCGGACCGGTCTCCGTCGACGCGGAAGGGCTGGTCAACGGGGACCTGACGATCAAGCTCAAGGACCCGAAAGCGGTGGCATCTATCCTTGCCGGCGCGATTCCCGAGCATAAAAGCGAGATCGAGCAGGGCTTTGCTGCCATTGCCATGCTTGGCAAGGAACCCTCCTTGCCGCTCAAGATCGTCAAGGGCAAGGCTTCGCTGGGCTTCATCCCGCTCGGCAAGGTCAAGCCGCTTGAATAGAGCGTGGTCCCGAACCGAAGGTCAGCATAGCAAAAGGTGGGGACCGGTTTTCGGGTGAGATCATGCCGACTGAGAAGAGTAAAGCAACGATGCCGCAGCCGGTCAGACTGCTCAGCGTCGGCGCCTTCACCCTCGACACGATCCTTCGCGTCGAAACGCTGCCCGCGCATCAAGGCAAGTTCATCGCCAGCGACGGCGTCCAGATCGCTTCCGGCATGGCGACAAGCGCCGCCTGCGCCGCGCGGCGTCTCGGCGCCGAAGTCTCGCTGTGGGCGAGCGCGGGCGACGATCCGGTCGGCGACCAGCTTATCGCCGACATCAAGGCCGAAGGCGTCGACTGCAGCCTTATCCGTCGCGTCGCCGGCGCGCGATCGGCGCTGGCCGCGATCCTCGTGGATGCGCATGGCGAGCGCGTCATCGTCCCCTTCTACGACAAAAAGGCGCAAGCCGATCCCGAGGCGCTGCCGCTTGCCGACCTCTCCGGCTTCGACGCCGTGCTGGTGGATGTCCGCTGGCCGGGCGCCGCGGCGCTTGCTCTCAGCGCAGCCAGATCGATCGGCCGCCCGGCGATCCTGGATGCCGATACCGCGCCGGTCGAGGTGCTGGAGCGGCTCTTGCCCTTGGCCTCGCACATCGTCGCTTCCGAACCGGCGGCGCGCATCGTCTGCGGCCACGCGCTCGACCCCGAAAGCGCCTGCGCCGACCTCGCTTCGCGCACCGATGCCTTTGTCGCGGTGACCGGCGGCGCGGCCGGCACCTGGTGGCACGACCGCGCGACTCGGCGCGTGCGCCATGTCGAGGCGCCGAAGGTCAAGGCGATCGACACGCTCGCCGCCGGCGACGTCTTCCACGGCGCCTTCGCCGTCGGCCTTGCCGAGGCCATGCCCATAGAGGAAGCCCTACGCTTTGCCAGCGCCGCCGCGGCGCTCAAATGCCTGCGCTTCGGCGGCCGCCTCGGCGCGCCGGATCGGGCCGAAACGCTGGCGATGATGGCGGCGCACTGGCCGCCAGCCCAGGGCTGGAACGCAAAAGTATCTCGGCTATTTCCGCGAAATCGGCACAAAAGCTGGGGTTGGCGTAAGCCGCTCAACCTCGTCATTCCAGGGCGGAGCAGCCGCGAAGCGGCGTCGCGGAGACCCTGGAATCCATCCCGGGGCCTGAGCCATGGAATGCGGCGGAGCAGAATTCTGCACCGCGACAGCGCTCGGAAGTCACGGAGTGGATCCTCGGGTCGCTCCTTGCTCCGCCCGTGGATGACGATCGCGATGGGCGTTTCGGCCAATCTCCAGCGCATGCGCCTGCCCGGGCTGACAGGTCAATCCACGCCAGAGAACGAGGGAAAAGCCTAAGGCTTGGCCGGGTGCTCGACCGCCTGGCGGCCAAAATCCGGCACATCGATATCCTGGCCGGCCTCGATGATCGAACGGCGGATGGCGCGGGTGCGGGTGAAGAGGTCGAACAGCTTCTCGCCGTCGCCCCAGCGGATCGCCCGCTGCAGCGAGGCCAGATCCTCCGAGAAACGCGCCAGCATCTCCAGGATCGCGTCCTTGTTGTGCAGGCACACGTCCCGCCACATGGTCGGGTCGGAGGCGGCAAGACGGGTGAAGTCGCGGAAGCCGGAAGCGGAATATTTGATGACTTCGCTTTTGGTCACCGCTTCCAGATCGTCCGCCGTGCCGACGATGTTGTAGGCGATGATATGCGGCAAATGCGAAACGATCGCGAGCGTCATGTCGTGGTGCTGCGGGTCCATCGTGTCGATGTTGGACCCGCAGCGCCGCCAGAATTCCGAAAGCGTCTCGAGCGCCGCGGGATCGGTGCCCGGCAGCGGCGTGAAGATGCACCAGCGATTCTCGAAGAGATCGGCGAAGCCGGCATCGGGTCCGGATTTTTCCGTGCCGGCCAGCGGATGTCCGGGGATGAAGTGCACGCCTTCGGGCACATGCGGCTGCATTTGCGCGATGACGGAGGCTTTGGTCGAGCCGACATCGGTGAGGATGGCGCCCTTCTTCAGCGCAGGCGCGATCTCGGCCGCGACCTCGCCGGACGAGCCGACCGGAACCGAGACGATGACGAGATCAGCGTCGCGCACGGCTTCGCGAGCATCGGTGCTATAGGAATCACCGAGGCCAAGCTCCTCGGCGCGCTTGAGCGTCGATTGGCTGCGCGTCGCTATGGCGATATGGCGCGCCAGACCCTCGCGGCGGACAACGCGGGCAAGCGACGAGCCGATCAGGCCGATGCCGACCAGCGCTATTTTCTCGAACATCGGTGACGCCATGGTGTTCTAGCTTTTCAGGAAGGTCTTAAGCGCATCGATGACGCCGCGATTGGCTTCCTCGGTGCCGACGCTCATGCGCAGCGCGTTGGGGAAGCCATAGCCGGTGACGCGGCGCAGGATGTAGCCGCGCGCGCTCAGATAATCGTCCGCGGCCGCCGCCGAATGTTTCTTGCCGTCGGGAAAATGGATCAGCACGAAATTGCCGACGCTCGGCGTGACGCGCAGGCCGAGCCCGGTCAACTCGGCGCTGAGCCAGGCCAGCCATTTCTCGTTATGCGCCACGCTGCGCTCGATATGGGCGCGGTCGCGGATCGCGGCGATGCCGGCCTCGATCGCTGTGGCGTTGACGTTGAAGGGGCCGCGAATGCGGTTGATCGCATCGACGATATGCGCCGGCCCGTACATCCAGCCGACGCGCGCGCCACCGAGGCCGAGCTTGGAGAAGGTGCGGGTCATCACCACGTTCTCGGAGCTGCCCGCCAGCTCGATGCCGGCCTCGTAGTCGTTGCGCCGCACATATTCGGCATAGGCCGCGTCGAGCACCAGGAGCACGTTCTTCGGCAATGCAGCGTGCAGCCGGCGCACTTCCTGGAACGGCACATAGGTGCCCGTCGGATTGTTGGGATTGGCGAGGAACACGATCCGCGTCGCCGGCGTCACCGCCGCGAGAATCGCGTCGATGTCGGCGCGCTCCTCGGTTTCCTTGACCGCCACCGGCTTGGCGCCAGCCGCCTGGATATAGATCTTGTAGACCATGAAGGCGTGCTCGGTGAACACGGCCTCGTCGCCCGGCGCGAGATAGGTCTGCGCCAGTAGCCCCAGGATCTCGTCGGAGCCGTTGGAGCAGATGATGTTGGCCGGGTTGAGGCCATGCACCTCGGCGATCGCCTCGCGCAGCCGGCGGGCGGTGCCATCGGGATAGACGTCGAGCTTCGCCGCCACTTCGCGCGCGGCCTCGATCGCTTTCGGCGAGGGCCCGAGCGGATTTTCGTTCGCCGACAGCTTATAGACCTTCGTCACGCCGGCCGGCGCGGTGCTTTTTCCCGGCACATAGGCCTCGATGTCCATGATGCCCGCGCGGGGCGTCGGACGGGGCTGATCCTGCTTCATGTCACAAATCCGTCGAGAAGACCTTCAAGGCCGCAGCGGAAATACAGGCCACGGGCTGGAATGTCGAGTGCCGCCGGCTGGCACCCGTATCCGGTCGCGAGGAGGCCACCCGTTGACGAAGCGCGGCGCTGGTCCTAGAAGGATTGCCAGACTCCCGTGGTGATTTGGCCGGTCGGCTTGCAGCCACGTTAAACAACTCGCTAAAGGGCCGTTTGCAACCTGTAACCGGCTTTGCGACGGCAATGCCGGTTTTTTATTGTCCGCTGCCGGCCGGACACCGCGTCGGGACGAGACCGATGCGGGACAGGATGAGGACGGACATGGCCGCTCAGCGTGCTGCAAGAAACAACGACGAGGCCGACCATCCGTCGAGCCCGGTGCTGCGGTTCGGCGCGGACAAGCCGCTGAAGCTCGACGCCGGAACGCTGCTCTCGCCCTTCCAGATTGCCTACCAGACCTACGGCACGCTCAACGACGCGCGCTCCAATGCCATCCTCGTCTGCCACGCGCTGACCGGCGACCAGCACGTCGCCAACACCAATCCGGTGACCGGCAAGCCGGGCTGGTGGGAGGTTCTGATCGGCCCCGGCAGGATCATCGACACCAACCGTTTCTTCGTCATCTGCTCCAACGTCGTCGGCGGCTGCCTCGGCTCGACCGGCCCGGCCTCGACCAACCCGGCGACCGGCAAGCCCTACGGGCTCGACCTGCCGATCATCACCATCCGCGACATGGTGCGCGCGCAGACGATGCTGGTCGATCATTTCGGCATCGAGAAGCTGTTTTGCGTGCTTGGCGGCTCGATGGGCGGCATGCAGGTTCTGGAATGGGCGGCGAGCCATTCGGAGCGCGTGTTCTGCGTCCTGCCCATCGCCACCGGCGCCCGCCATTCCTCGCAGAACATCGCCTTCCATGAAGTCGGCCGACAGGCCGTCATGGCCGATCCCGACTGGCATGGCGGCAAATATCTCGATTTCGGCAAGCGGCCGGAAAAAGGGCTCGCCGTCGCGCGCATGGCCGCTCACATCACCTACCTTTCGGAAGCCGCGCTCCACCGCAAGTTCGGCCGCAATTTGCAGGACCGCGAGGCGCTGACCTTCGGCTTCGACGCCGATTTCCAGATCGAGAGCTATCTGCGCCATCAGGGCATGACTTTCGTCGACCGCTTCGACGCCAATTCCTACCTCTATCTGACCCGCGCGATGGACTATTTCGACCTTGCCGCCGATCACGGCGGGCGCCTCGCCGACGCCTTCGCCGGCACCAAGACGCGTTTTTGCCTGGTTTCCTTCACCAGCGATTGGCTGTTCCCGACCGAGGAGAGCCGATCGATCGTGCATGCCTTGAACGCGGCGGGCGCTTCCGTCTCCTTCGTCGAGATCGAGACCGATCGCGGCCACGATGCCTTCCTGCTCGACGAGCCGGAGCTGTTCGCGGCCATCAACGGCTTCATCGCCTCCGCCGCCCGCGCCAGGGGGCTAAGCCTATGACCCCGACAAGTCGCCGACTTTTCGGACCGGGATCATGCGCCGTGCAGGAGGCGAAGCCATGAGCGTCAATCGCGCCCAGCGTGTCGACCTCGAGGTCGTCACCGATCTCATCCCGGCCAATTCGCGCGTCCTCGATGTCGGCTCGGGCGACGGACTGCTTCTGGAGCTCCTGCAGGCGACCAAGCAGGTCGACGGCCGCGGGCTGGAACTGTCGCAGCGCGGCGTCAACGAATGCGTGGCGCGCGGCCTTTCCGTCGTCCAGGGCGATGCCGACAAGGACCTCGAATTCTATCCCGACAAGGGCTTCGACTTCGTCGTGCTCTCACAGACCCTGCAGGCGACCCGCAACCCGAAGCTGGTGCTCGACGAGCTGCTTCGTATCGGCAACCGCGCCATCGTCTCCTTCCCCAATTTCGGCCACTGGCGCGTGCGCTTCTCGCTGTTGGTCAAGGGCAGGATGCCGGTCACCAAGGACCTGCCCTACTCCTGGTACGACACGCCCAACATCCATTTCTGCACCATCCGCGACTTCGTCAATCTGTGCGAGGAACTCGGCGCGACCGTCGAGAAGGCAACCGCGCTCGACGCCAACGGCCAGAAGATCGGCCTTTCGATGCCCTGGTGGTTCTGGAATTTTTTTGGTCAGCAGGCGGTGTTTTTGCTGAGGCGATGACGGAAATGCGTTTCTTTCGTCGATCGCCGGCAGTGGTGGAAATCCCCCCGAATATTCTTTCCGAAATACGGGCGGGAATTCTCGTCTGCACATCGCCGCGCAGCGGTAGCAATCATCTTGCAGGTTTGATGGTTTCCGCCGGGCTGGGCCATCCGCTGGAATGGTTCGGCGGCGACGTCTGCTGGAGCTGCCGGATTATCCGCGAGATCCCCGCGCCCAGCTACTGCGTGCGCTGACACAGGGGCGGTCCTCTACCGGCGTCTATGCAATCAAGCTCTTTGCGAGTCAGTTCGCACAACTTGCCGATAAGATAACTCATCTGACAAATTCGCAGCGCATAGTTGCATCCCGATCGTTTGACAGCATGCTGTTAGGACTATAGCCACTGGGTTGATCAACCGGTTGTGCCGCGATGGCTGAACATCCCACCTATTCTATTGTCTTGGAGATGGAGAATGCCAAATCCATCGACTGGGACGAGATTGGCCTTGGGCTGAAGGCCTTGGCGCGCGAGATCGCCCAGGCTTCCGCTACCGGATTTCCGAAGCCGAAGGTCATAATCTCGCACGGCGGCCTCGAAACTGACGCAGTCTCACTGCGAAGCAGTATCGGAGCTGAAGCGCCACAACTGGAGCAGGTTGCCGATCTGGCCTTCGCGGCGTTCCCTGGCGGCAGATATTACGACCTCAAGAACAATGGCATTCCCTCGTGCGAAGGGAGCGTCCTTGTTTTTCTCGATTCCGATACAGTTCCGGAACGGAACTGGCTCTCAACTCTACTGAAACCCTTCGTCGACCAGCCTGAAACCATCTGTGTGAATGGACACACCTATCTTTCATACGATGACTTCTTCTCGCGAACCTTCGCGTTGATCTGGTTTTTCCCGATGGCTGAGGGAGACGAGAGATTCGCCTCGAAGCGTGCTCTCAACCAACAACATTGCCTTTCGGCACGACTGGATATCCAGTCACCCATTTCCAGCCCACAACGGCTTCAAGGTCTCGTGCACGTTGCTGATGCACCAGCTTTGGAGCGAAGGCCACAAGATAGTCAACGTGGACGCACGCGTTCACCACTATTCGCCGCGGGGCTGGGGGTTCTTCTTTTGGCGCGCGCTGGTAACCGGCAGGGACGCCGATCGAAAATTCGTCGAGCTTCATGCACCTGGCAGGGCTCGGCGTATCGTCAAATCCTTCACGCGCTGGGGGACTATGTCTTGGCGCACGATCCGGCGAGTGACAGGCCATGCGCGGCAGACCGGCATGCCCTCCTGGCAAATCCCGTTTGCTGTCATTGTCGGACTGGCGTTCTATACACTGGCGTTTTTCGGCCATTTCAGCCTGGCGGCCGGCCTTGTCCGTGACGAGGTCGAAATGGTGCCGGACTATATCGGGCACAGCTAACGTCAATCTTTTCCCGCTAGCCAAGCACATCCGTAGCCTTGTGCGGATGCTCGACGCCGTCGACGAAGATCACGTCGGACTGCGAGTTCTGGGTGCGCAGCGAAAGGATCGCCTGATAGGCCGGTGAATTGTACCAGTCCCGCATACGCTGCCTACCGGGGAATTCGATGACGATCAGGTGCCCGGGCCAGCTGTTCTCGACGACCTCGACGTCGCCGCCGTGGACGATGAAGCGCCCGCCGAACGGCGCCAGCGTGGCGTCTATGCTCTCGAGATATTCGAGTATCCAGGGACCCGGGGTGACTTGGCGCATATGGGCAACGGCGTAAGCGGTCATGATCCTGCTCCTTGATGAAACAAAGCCGATCGGTCGGCTTCTTGGAGATCACCATGCGGGAGCCAGGTAGTTCGGTCGATTACCTCAGAAGTCATCGGGGCAAAATCATCCGTTGTTTCCTGTTGGCGGGCCGCCTAATCAACAGGAAGGCCAGTTGTGTTGCCATCAGACCGCAATGTTGCGGAAAAACCGCTAATTTCGGCATTTCTCGGCCGGCCTGGCGTGACACAATGGGAGGTTTTTTGTAGCGTCGGCCGCAAATCAGAGGTGGGACACGAAGATAGCCATCGGACCCATCCGACAAACGCTAGATCCGACCGGTGGTGGCAGCCCGATGTCGAGCCAGGACGTTCCGCTGATCTCAGTGATCACGCCAACCCACAACCGTCGCAGCCAGGTCGTGCGCGCGGTGGAAAGCGCTCTGGCGCAGACACTTACCCGCTTCGAGCACATTGTGGTCGACGACGGTTCGACCGACGGGACGGCCGCTGCGCTCGCCGAAATCCGCGACCCGAGGCTGATTTATGTCGGCGCCAAATGGCGCGGCGCCAATGCCGCGCGCAATGCGGGTATCGAACGCGCACGGGCGCCGGTCGTGACGTTTCTCGATTCGGACGACGTCTATCTGCCGGACCGGCTGGAACGAACACTGGCGCGCTTCGACCAGAACCCCTCGCTCGAAGTCCTCATCAGCTCGTTCGTATCGCTGAAGGGCGGCCGCAGCACCAAATGCATCAATCGCGACGCCTTCCTCGACAAGAGCACGCTGCAGCGCGCCCTGGTCTCGCAGACCATCTTCATTGCCGGCTCGGCGATCACCGCAAGGCGCGAGTCGCTGCTGGCGATCGGCGGCTATGACAGCGACATCACGCGCATGCAGGATCGCGAATTGCTGCTGCGCTTTGCCCAACGCGGCGGCGCCTTGCTGTCCGAGGATATCGACTGGAAGAAGTACAATTCGGAGAATTCGATCTCCGGCCGCCGCGACGGCTATGTCGAGGCCTATGCCAGTCTGATCGACAAGCATCCTTATATCGCCGACCGCTATCCCGACGTTCCGCCTTACATGATTGCGCGTCAGATCATCGCCGATACCCTCAAGGGCAGGTTGCCGCAGGCGTTTTCGGGCTATCATGCCAACCGGTCGTCCAAGTCGCTCGGCTACTCGCCCGCCGAACTCTTGCGCGGCTATGTCGTCGGCCGCCGCTGGCGGCGCGACTGCTACGACGAGTTCCGCGCCAAATACGGCGCCCGGGCGGTCTGAGAAAATCGCAAGACGGCTATCTGTCGAGTTCCGGGAAATAAGGATCGGAGAACCGCTGCCGCAGGCGCTCGCCCAGCAGGCAATCGACCGGCGTCGCATCTTCGACGTGGAAGGATCTGGCGCCTGTCAGGCCGCTGACTTCCTGGACCAGCTTGCGGCGGACGGCGGTCGAGAATTCGGACGCCGCGTAGATCGGCAGCACGAACGAACCGGCTCCTCCGGTCACGCAGTCGGCGTAGTAGCGGTCGAGACGGCCCACACTCGGCGACGGACTGATCAGTATAGGCAGGCCGTTGATGACGACACCGCTGGCAACGGCGGCATCGCGGACTGCCGTGACGGGCAGCCCGGTATTGTTGGGCCCGTCTCCCGATATGTCGATGACGCGGCGCGGCGCCGAAAAGCCGGTTCTCTCCAGGAGCCCGGCGCCGAAGCCGAGGGCACCCGAGATCGAGGTGCCGCGGAAGCTGCGGAACGGCCGCGCGGCGATCTTGTCGGCGAAGGCGTTGGCGCTGTCCTCGCCGTCGATGCCCCGTCCTCGCGCACGACGCCCGCCCATTCGAAATAGGCGAGCGCAATGCGGCCATTTGGACCCGAGCGTACGGCGTTGATGAAGTCGGGGTGGCGCAGCGCTTCGACATAGCCGGCGCGCTGCAGGGCGAGTTCACGCTGGTCCATCGACTGCGAGATGTCGACGGCAAGCACAAGTTCCACGTCCACCGGCGCGCCTTTGCCCGGCATGGGCAATGGCGCCGCCTCGGCGCAGGCAAGGCACACAAGCAGGCCGAGCATCGCAAGCATGGCACCCTCGAACGACCCGGCGGATTTTCCCGGCGATCACGGCGAAAATAAGCTATTTCTTCCCCTGGCGGGCAGCGATGGGTGGTGGCTCGATCGCGCCGGCGCGGACACGGGCCGGCTTCAAAGCCGGTGCGCCGGTATCCTTCACGATATTCAGCGCGCGCGGGAAGAACTGGGTGTTGTGCTGGCCCCGCCCGATATTGATGATTGCGGTTTCGGGCAGGCGCTTCTGCAGCATGGCTAGCACCCGCCGCAACGTCGGCCCGTCGAACGCATCCAGGGCTTCGTCGATGATCACCCATTTCGGCTTGCGCAAGGCGAGCCTGGCGAAAGCCAGCGCCCGTTGTTCGTCATCGCCGAGCTCGCGTTCCCATCGCCTGGGACGATCAAGGGTGGTTGCCAGTGGATCGAGGCCGACCTCGCCAAGCACCGCCGCGATCTCGGCATCGCTGGCCGGGGCCTCGCCGTTCGGATGATCGAGCACCTCGCGCAGCGTGCCGGCCGGGAAATAGGGCACGCGCGGCACGAAGATGGGAGTCTCGCCGGCCGGCAGGCCGATCCGCCCGCTCCCCCACGGCCACAGGCCGGCAAGGGCGCGGAAGAACAATGTCTTGCCGGCGCCCGGCTCGCCGGTGATCATGACGCGCTCGCCGGCGTGGATTTCGACATCCGTCTGGGCAAGCTTGGTGCAGCCTTCCGGCGAAGCCACCTGAAGCGTGTCGAAGGTCAGGCTGCCATTGGCGTTTTCGCCGAACTGGATGTGTTTTTCCGTATCATGCAGCGCGTCGGTTTCGGTGAGCGCGATGCGGAAATCGGCCACGCGCATCAGCGTCGCGCGCCAGTCGGCGATACTGCCGATGTTGTTGATGAACCAGCGCAGGGATGAATGAACCTGGTTGAAGGCGCCGACCGCCATCATCAACCCGCCGAATGAGATGTCGCCCGAGAAATAGACCGGCGACGCCACCAGGATGGGCGCCACCACGGTTATCCAGCCATAGGTGTCGGTCACCCAGGCCAGGTTGATCTGGGCGGTGAAGATGCGCCGCATGGCGCCCAGCACCGTGCCGAGATCGAGCTCGAGCCGGCGTCTGGCGTCGGGCTCGCCATGATAGAGCGCGATCGCATCGACATTCTCGTTGACCCGCACCATGGAGGAGCGCAGCTCCGCCTCGCGGGTGTAGCGCTCGCTGTTGAGGCCGATCAGCGGACGCCCGACCAGCCAGCTCAGCCACGAGGCGATGCCGGCATAGAGGAACGCGGCCCAGACCATATAGCCCGGTATCTCCAGCGAATGGCCGCCGACATGGAACACGAAGCCGGAAGACAGCTCCCACAGCACGCCGATGAAGGAGACAAGCAGAATGAACGACTGCAGCAGGCCGACGCCCAGATCCGTCGACAGATCCGACAAATGAGCGGCATCCTGCTGCATGCGCTGGTCGGGATTGACGCCGATGGTGCCGGCATTGGCAAGCCGAAAGGCCCGCGCTGGGCGCATCCATTGATCGATGAGGTCGAGCGTCAGCGCCTCGCGCAGCCTCAGACGGATCATCTGGTTGAGCCAGGTCTGGCCGATATTGAGCACCAGAAGCCCGCCGGCGATCATCGCAAAGACCAGAAGCTGGTGTAGGAAGGCCGTCATGTCGCGCCGGGCCAGCGCATCGTAGAAAGGCTGATTCCAGCGATTGAGCAGGACCTGTCCCACCGAGGTTGCGACGATGACCGCGACGATACCGATGGAGACCCAGGCAAGTTGCCTGCGCACCGGCGAGGATTTCAGCCCCAGCTTGATCGTCGCCACCTGGTCGGCGAGGCTGCTCGCCTCCACCGAGACAACGGGTTTCTGCCGCCCCGGCTTTCTATCGGTCTGGTGGTCCATGAAGGATATTCCTGGTTTCCGCTGCGGTCATGATTACCGCGCCGAGCGAGCATGCCTTAGCTCGGGCATGCCTCAGATAGGGTGACGATTGCCGCGCGATCCAAGGCGCGGCGATCACGAACGCGTCACTTGGCCAGGCGCGGCGTCAGCCGCACGCCGGCCAAGCCGCGTTGCGCCCTGCGGCGAGAAGACCGGCACGAAGACGCGGCGAGAAGCACGCTGCGCGACCGGCACGCCCTGGTAGAGCCGCTTCTGCGCCTCGACGACGATGACGCCGGAAAAGATCGGCCAGAACCGCCGGCCAGCCTTCTCCAGCACATTGTGGAAGCGCATCATGAAACGCCGCGGCGACGGCGGGAAGAACAGCGCATCGCTCCATGTTGCCGGGGTGAAATTCGCCTCGCGCAACAGCTCGGTCAACTGGCCACGCGAGAACGGCCGGCCATTGCCGAAGGGCGTGTGCTCGAACCGCGCCCAGACGCCGCGCCGGTTGGGCACGACGATGACCACGCGCCCGGCCGGCGACAGCACGCGCCAGATCTCGTTCAGCGTCTCGCGCGGGTTTTCGGCATGTTCGAGCGAATGCACCAAAAGCACGCGGTCGATGCAGGAATCGACCAGCGGCAGCTCCTCGTCGAAGACCAGCGCCGTCGCCGTCGGCCCCGACACCGGCCACACCACCGCGCCTTGCGTCGCCGGCATGAAGGCGAAGACGCGCTCGGCATCGGTGCCGAAGCGTTCCAGCCATGGCAGCGCATAGCCGAGGCCGACCAGCCGCTCATTGGGAACGGTCGCCCATACGGACGACAGCGCCATGGTGATCGAATGCTCGGCCAGGCGCCCGAGCGTGGTCGAATAGAAGGAACGCAGGTCGACGATATCCGAATGCATGCGCGCGACGGTAGCCGCGAAGGGGCCCAAGTTCAACAAAGGCGGAAAGTTCAACAAAGGCGCCTAGTTCAACAAACCCGGATGACATCGGCGGCCGGCCGCCCTATGTCTGCGACGACAAAGGGAGACATGCGATGCCGGTCGAAATCGAGCAGTTCATGTGCCGCACCGACAATTTCGGCGTGCTGGTCCACGATCCGAAAAGCGGACAGACGGCGATCATCGACGCGCCGGAAGAAGCGCCGATCCTGGCGGCGGTCAAGCGCACCGGCTGGACGCCGACATTGATCCTCACCACGCACCATCATGCTGACCATGTCGAAGCCAATCTGGCGCTGAAGGAACGCTTCAAATTGCGCATCGTCGGCCCGGAAGCCGAGAAGGCGAAGATCCCCGGCATCGACGAGACGGTCAGCCAAGGCTCGGTCGTGCTCCTTGGCGAGGAACGCATCGAGGTCATGGAGACGCCCGGCCATACCGCCGGCCACGTCTCCTACTATCTGCCGGCCTCAAAAGTGGCCTTCACCGCCGATACGCTGTTTGCACTGGGTTGCGGCCGCCTGTTCGAATGCAAGCCGCCGGTCATGTATGACTCTTTGAAGAAGCTGGCGGCGCTGCCGGCGCAAACCGCCATCTATTGCGGCCACGAATACACCTTGGCCAATGCCCGTTTCGCGGTGACGGTCGACCCGACCAACTCGGCGCTGAAGCAGCGCGCGGCGAGGATCGAAGCGCTGCGCGCCGACGACAAGCCGACATTGCCGACGACCATCGGAGAGGAACTGTCGACCAACCCGTTCCTGCGTTGGCACGACCCGGCGATCCGCAAGCATCTCGGCATGGAGAAAGCCTCGGACGCAGAGGTGTTTGCCGAGATCCGCAAGCGCAAGGACAATTTTTAGTTCCACCGCATGTCGACCAAAAGGCTCGACGTTCGTCGCAGCAAAGGCCGCCAATGACCAGCGCCGCCGAGATTATCGCAACGCTAGGCCTCGAGCCGCATCCGGAGGGCGGCTGGTACGCCGAGACCTTTCGCGACGCCGCGGGCGGCCCGCGCGGTCATTCGACCGCGATCTACTTCCTGCTCGAGCACGGCCAGCTTTCGGCCTGGCACCGGGTGAAGGACGCGGCCGAGGTCTGGCATTTTTATGCCGGAGCGCCGCTGGCGCTGTCGATGCATGAGGAAGGCGCAGGCGCCGTTATCGAGCAGGTGCTTGGCACGGCCCTTGCCGCCGGCGAGCGGCCGCAGATCGTCGTGCCGGCCGGCTGGTGGCAGTCGGCGCGCAGCCTCGGCGAGTGGACGCTGGTCGGCTGCACCGTGGCGCCGGGCTTCGATTTCGCCGCTTTCGAGCTGGCCGAGCCGGGCTGGCAGCCGGTCTAGAGCAATTCCAGGAAAAGTGTGAGGGGTTTTCCGTCCGGAATTGCGTAAAAAACAAAGAGATAGGGCGTTTCGTCGTTTCCGTGAAACGGTGAAACGCACTAGGCGAGTAGAAGTCCCAAGGTGATCGCCAGCTGGGCGGCATAGTAAAGCACCCAGACCGCATGGCGCATCCACAGGCGATGCGGCGAGATCGCCGCCAGCAGGAAGCGCTCGGTTGCCAGCAGCCCGTCCGAGGCGATGAACAGCACCGCGCCGGCGATTACCCAGGGAGCATTGGTCGTGAGCGCCGAAATGCCCATGGCGAGGATCGCCGCGACATAGACGGCGACCGGCGCGCGCAGTTGCGGGCCGACGCGGCGCCAGAGCGCGGCAAGCATGACGATGCTGAATGCGGCCATGGCCAAGGCGATCGCGCCGCGCCAGGGTTCGGCGCTCAACAGGCCGGGCCCGCCGCCTGCCTGCGAAAACAGCGCGACATAGGCGATATGACCGGCGAGAAAGCTCGCCAACCCGCCGAGAAAGGCCTTTTCGCCGTCGCGTGACAGAAAGGCGTCGCCGACAGCGCTGAGTGCCAGCGCCGCGACCAGCAGCAGCGGACCGCCCTGCATGGCGGCAAGCACGGCCAGCAAAGCCACGGCAAGCGTCTTTGCCGCCGTGCGCGTCCACTTCGGCGGCATGTCGAGCGCAAAGGCGTAGATAACGGCCGCGACGAACGAGAACAAAAGCGTCGCGTTGGCGTTGGCCTCGATGCCGCCGGAAAACGGCATCATGCGTTGACCTCCTTGGCCGCCGGCTTGCGCATCAGCAGCGACTTCGCCGCGAGCGCGGCGCCTCCGGTGATGAGCACGCAGGCCGCGAGGATGCGCAGCGACGGCTCGGCGACGCCAGCGGCGATCAGCACCAGCGTCGACAGAAGCGGCGCGGCGTAGCTCGCGGCGCCCAGCACCTGGATGTTGCCGCGCTTGACGCCGATGTCCCAGGCATAGAAGGCCGCGCCCACCGGCATCAGGCCGAGCCCGATGACGGCCAGCCATTGTCCGAGGCTGTCCGGCAGTACCGTCTTCTCAAGCAGCAGATGGCAGGCAAGCGACAGCGCCGACGTCGCCGCGCAGAACCAGGTGACGATCGAGGTCGGCACCGACGGAAAGCGCCGCGACAAGAGCGAATAGGACGACCACAACAGCGCGCAGACGGCCGCCATCGCATAGCCGAAGGCGTAGCGCGCGTCGAAGGCCAGCCCGCCGCCCTTGGTGACGATCAGGAAGGTGCCGGCAAGGCCGAGCAGCGCCCCGACGACATGGTTCCAGGCAAGCCGCTCGCCCGGCATCAGCGCCGAGCCGAGCACGATCAGCAGCGGCCACAGATAGGCGATCAGGCTCGCCTCGACCGCCGGCGCATTGCGCAGCGCCGTGAAGTAGAAGAAATGATAACCGAACAGCCCGGCAATGCCGATCACCCAGACTTGGCGAGGGATCTTCCGGCCCCGGTCGGAAGCCGGCATCACCAGCCGCGCCACGAGCCCGACGCAGGTGCCGATGGCGAAGGTGATGGCCGACAACAGGAAGGGTGGCACCTGTCCGGAAGCGTTGGTGAGCAGCGCCAGCAGCGCCCACATGGCGACCGCCGAAAACCCGATCAGTGTTGCGCGCCCCATGTTTCCCCCGCCGGCGCGCGATGGCGCCTGTCCTAATTTACCGCCTCGAACCGTCTCGCGCTGATGGTCAGCGGGCCAATCTGGGTCCCGACCGTGGCGCGGATCGGCGCATATATGCCGGATTGGCCGAGCGGTGCAAACGTCACCAGCATGCGGCTCTTGTTCTTCAGGAAATTCAAAGCTTTGCGGCCCTTGCGATAGCCCGCCACCGGCTCGAAGCCCATTTTGCAGGTCACCGTGTCGCCCTTGTAGCCCGGCACCGAGATCGAACCCTTGGAGGCATAGGTCAAGGTCAGGTCGGCGCGCATCTCGCCATCATAGAACTTGACCGTGCGTCCGCAGACCTTGTCCAGGCTGTCGGCGTGGATGACGGTCGCGGCCATCGGATCGAGCACCGATTTCAGGTCGCTATCGCCCAGCGGCACCCAGCTCTTCGGATCGCGCTTCTTTGGCGCGGGAACGACTTGCGTGGAGGTGACGGCGCCGTTGTTGAAGCGGATATCGACCATCGAGGCCTTCTTGCCCGACGTATAGTCGGCCCGGAATGCGTGCGGTTGCATCTGCTTACCGGAAATGGTGCCTTTCGAGGAAATCGTGCCTTTCGTGTCGTCGAACAACTTGCCGAGGCCGGCGGCCGAGACGGTGCCGTCAATGGCATAGTTGTCGCCTTGGTATCGGCTGGAGAAAGTCGCCCTGGCGATCGAAAGGCCGAGAAACGACACCGTATACTCGCCCTTGAACGACTGCGGCGGCGCGGCGGCGAAGCTCGTTGCCGGCACGGCAACGGCAAGCAGGGCGGCGAATGCATGAGAAGGACGGAGCATGGCGGCTGGCTGATCCCTGGCGGTTCGGCCGGAACGCAGCGGCTCCAGCCTGGCAGATCCCTTCGCGATGGGCTTATACTGTGAAATCCGGCCTTTATATGGAGCGTGCCTGACAGCGGGGCGCGTGCCGGAGCTTGACGCAGTGGTGAAATGCCACTATGGAACGCCAACTTTTCCAAAGGCCGCCTGACCGAGACCGCGCGCCGCCCGGCGCGGGCAGAATGGTTTGGCAGGCTTAGAACTGAGGTTAGACAAGATGTCCCGCACCTGCGAACTCACTGCCAAGGCAGTCCAGACCGGCAACAATGTGAGCCACGCCAACAACAAGACCAAGCGTCGCTTCCTGCCGAATCTGGTCAATGTGACGCTGATTTCCGAAGCGCTGAACCAGAATGTTCGCCTGCGCATTTCGGCCAACGCGCTGCGTTCGGTCGAGCACCGCGGCGGCCTCGACGCTTTCCTGGCCAAGGCCGACGTCAAGGAATTGTCGCAGCGCGCCCGTCTGCTCAAGAAGCAGATCGCCAAGAAGCTGGCCGAGCAGTCGGCCGCTTAAAGCAGCAGCTTTCAGGCGGGGGACGACCGCCTCGAGCCCGGCCAAACCGGTGCTCGAAACAGGAGCGAGCGTCGGCATGACGCTCGGCTGGTTCCATTACCCAGGATAAAAAAATGTATTTCCTGAAGCGATATTTGCCCTTCGTGGCCGCCATGGCGCTTGTCGTCGTGGCGTCGAACATCCTCGTGCAGTTCCCGATGCAGGGCCAGATCGGCGGCCTGTCGCTGGCGGACCTGCTGACCTGGGGCGCCTTCACCTATCCTTTCTCCTTCCTGGTCACCGACCTCGCCAACCGCCGCTACGGGCCGGCCGTGGCGCGCAAGGTGGTGTTCGTCGGCTTCATGACCGCGGTGACCTGTTCGATCCTGATTCCGCCCTTCCTGTTCCGTCATGGGCTGATCGAGTTCGAGACCGCCGCCGACCGGCTGGTGCGCATCGCCGGCGCTTCCGGCGCTGCCTTCCTCGCCGCGCAATTGCTGGACGTTACCGTCTTCAACCGGCTGCGCCGGCAGAGCTGGTGGCGCGCGCCGATCGTCGGCACGCTGGTCGGCTCCATCTTCGACACCGTCGTCTTCTTCGGCGTCGCCTTCTCCGCCGCCTTCGCCTTTGCCGGTCCCAACGACAGCTTCGCGCTGGAGACCGCGCCGCTGGTGGGTGTGCTGCCGGTCGAGACGATGCGCTGGGTCTCCTGGGCGCTTGGCGACCTTTCGGTCAAGCTGATCATCGCCGTGGTGGCGCTGATCCCCTACCGGCTGCTCGCCGCGCGCTGGAGCCAGCCGGCGGTCGCGGTCGGAGCATGATCCCAGCAAGTGGAATCGGGCCGTGATCCCCTGGGTTCAGCTTGACTCCGCCCGCACGCCCGATGGCGGCCAGGAGCTGCGCCTGAAGCGGCGCGGCGCTGAATTCTCGATCATGCTCGGCACCAACGAGCTGATGAACAGCCGCCTCAGCGGTTCCGAGGAAGCGCTGGCCAGGCTTTCCTGTCAGCGTATCGCCGGACGCGAGCGGCCAAGCATCCTTATCGGCGGGCTCGGCATGGGCTTCACCTTGCGCGCCGCCCTCGCCGCGCTCAATGGCGATGCTGCCGTCACCGTTGCCGAGCTCGTCCCCGCGGTCGTCGCCTGGGCGCGCGGCCCCATGGCGGAAATCTTCGGTGGCTGCTTCGATGATCCCCGCGTCACCATTCGCGAGGCCGATGTCGGCCAGGTGATAGGGGCGGAGAATGCCGCTTGGGACGCGATCCTGCTCGATGTCGACAATGGTCCCGAAGGCATCGTCCACAAGGGCAATGACACGCTCTATGGCGCCGCCGGCCTTGCGGCCGCCCGCGCCGCGTTGAGGCCCGGCGGCGTGCTTGCAGTCTGGTCGCAGGGGCCGGACAGCGGCTTCACCCGACGGCTGAAACATGCCGGCTTCGCGGTCGAGGAGATCAGCACGCGGGCCAACGGCAAGCGCGGCGCCCGCCACGTCATCTGGATCGCAACCAACCAGGGCTGACGCTTTCAGCCACAGCCGCGGCGGCTTTACGCTTTGTTACGCCCGATCGTGCAGGATCGCGAAAATTCTCCAGAGTGGTGGGGGGGGGGGGGG
>NZ_JAIUHP010000013.1:0-193025 GCF_020165175.1 Mesorhizobium sp. CA16 | reverse complement strand
CGACTAAACAATCGTTCTACTGCCTACTGCCTACTGCCTTCCTACTTTCTACTTCCTACTCCCCTACTCCCCTACTCCCCTACTGCCTAACTCCTGAGGTCCCCCATGCCTTCCCACTTTCTCGGCATCGATGTCGGCACCGGCAGCGCGCGCGCCGGCGTCTTTGACGAGCGCGGCGAGCTGCTCGCTTCCGCCAAGCGCGACATCGCGCTCTTCGTCGAGCCCGGCGAGATCGCCGAGCAGTCGAGCCGGGACATCTGGCAGGCGGTGTGCGCCAGCGTGCGCGACGCGGTCGGGAAATCGGGCGTCGGTCCCGGGGAAATCGGCGGCATCGGCTTCGACGCTACCTGTTCCCTCGTGGTGGTCGGCGATGATGGCGAGGCTTTGCCGGTCGGTCGCTCGGGAGATAGCGACATGAACATCATCGTCTGGATGGACCACCGCGCCCTCGACCAGACTAGGCGCATCAACGCCCTCCGGCACCCGGTCCTCGACTATGTCGGCGGCGTCATTTCGCCCGAGATGGAGACGCCGAAGCTTTTGTGGCTGAAGGAGAACCTGCCGGCGACCTTTGCCCAAGCGCGGCATTTCTTCGACCTGGCCGATTACCTGACCTGGCGCGCCACCGGCAGCCTTGCCCGCTCGGTCTGCACGCTCGCCTGCAAATGGACCTATCTCGGCCACGAACGGCGCTGGGACGAAAGCTATTTCCATGCCGTGGGGCTTGGTGAGCTTGCCGACGAGGATTTTGCCCGCATCGGCACCGACGTGGTCGATCCCGGCACGGCGCTGGGCGCCGGCCTGACGGAAGCGGCGGCCGCTGAATTGGGACTGGTCGCAGGCACGGTTGTCGCTGCCGGGCTGATCGACGCTCACGCCGGCGGCGTCGGCACCGTGGGGGCCGCGGGCGACGCCGGCACCATCGCCTCGCGCATGGCCTATGTGCTCGGCACCTCTGCCTGCACCATGGCAAGCAGCGAAGGGCCGGCCTTCGTTCCGGGGGTCTGGGGACCCTATTATTCCGCCATGGTGCCCGGGCTCTGGCTGAGCGAAGGCGGCCAGTCGGCGGCCGGAGCGGCCATCGATCTCCTGGTGCATTTCCACCCGGCCGAGGCCGAAGCCTCCGCGCGTGCAGCTGCCGAAGGCAAATCGCTGGTCGATTGGCTGGCCGCGGCCGCCACGGCGGGCTCGCCCGACCTGTCGGCCGCCGCCACGCTCGCGGGAAGCATCCATGTCGTTCCCGAATTCCTCGGCAATCGCTCGCCATTGGCCGATCCGGACGCGCGCGGCCTGATTGCCGGACTCGGCACCGACCGTTCCGTCGAAAATCTCGTCGGCCTCTACGTGGCCGGGCTTTGCGGCCTCGGCTACGGCGTGCGCCAGATCGTGGCGGCGATGGCGTCATCCGGTCTTGCCGTCGACACCATCGTCATCAGCGGCGGCGCCGGGCAGTCGCCGCTGGTGCGGCAATTGCTTGCCGACGCCGCCGGCTTGGCGGTCGCCGCGTCGCAATCGCCCGAACCGGTGCTGCTGGGCGCTGCGATGCTCGGAGCTGTCGCGGCCGGCCGGTATGCGGACCTTTCAAGCGCCATGCCTGCCATGTCCCGGCTTGGCGATGTTTTCACCCCGGCGACCGGTGAAATGCGGGCTTGGCACGACAAACGTTACGAAGCCTTCCTGTCGCTGCAGGCGGTGGGACGCAGCATACGTTGAGAGACCGTTTTGTTTCTGCGCGATTCCGGACGCTTGGACCAAGCGCGAAGGTTCGCTTGCCCCAACGAAGCAATCGCAGACTCCGGAGATCAGCGCAGCGTCCGAGCTTCGTCATCCACGGGCGGAGCGGGAGCGCAGCGGACGCGTAGACCCGAGGATCCATTCCGTGACCTTGGCCGTGGGATGCAGCGGAGTAGAATTCTGCACCGTAGAAGCGCCTCAAAGTAACGGAATGATTCCAGGGTCTGCGCGCGTCGCTTCGCTCCTTGCTCCGCCATAGAATGACGAAATCGCGAAGGCCACGGCCAATCTCAAGGTTGCAATTGCCATTCAAAATTCTACGCCGAATTACATCCGGCTGGTAATCCAGGAAAAGTGGACGCGGTTTTCCGGTTGTCAGGCCCATCCTCGGCTCTACGCGTTCGCGGTGCTCCCGCTCCGCCCGTGGATGACGAAATCCAAGCAAAATCCGCGTGACAAAAGTTGACGTTTACGTAAAAAGAAGGCGTGAGGCCGGCCCAAAGGTGGATGGCTTCGCTTCGGCCATGCGCCTACGCTCGGCCGGAATGGGAGGAGCGGACATGTATCGCGCGCCGGTCGAGGACATCGCCTTCACGCTGAAGCAGGTGGCGGGGCTGAAGCCGGCGCTTGACGCCGGCATTTTTGGCGATCTCGGCGAGGACCTTGTCGACGCGATCCTGGCCGAGGCAGGCCGCTTCGCCAGCGAGGAAGTGGCCCCCCTCTACAAGATCGGCGACGAGCAAGGCGCTGTGCTGAAGGACGCCGCCGTCACCACGCCGCCCGGCTGGAAGGAGCTCTACCGGCGCTGGATCGAGGGTGGCTGGAACGCGCTGTCCGGTCCGGAGGAATTCGGCGGCCAAGGCCTGCCGACCATGCTCGGCGTCGCCGCGCTCGAAATGTGGAACTCCGCCGCCATGGCCTTCGGTATTGGTCCGACGCTAACCATGGGCGCGGTCGAGGCGCTCGACAAACACGCATCGGAGGAACTCAAGGCCAAATACCTGGCAAAACTCGTCTCCGGCGAGTGGATGGGGACGATGAACCTGACCGAGCCGCAGGCGGGCTCGGACCTCGCCGCCTTGCGTACGCGCGCCGAGCCGGTCGGCGACGGCACTTACCGCATCTTCGGGCAGAAGATATTCATCACCTATGGCGAGCACGATTTCACCGACAACATCGTGCATCTGGTGCTGGCCAGGCTGCCCGACGCGCCGGCCGGCACGCGCGGCATCTCGCTGTTTTTGGTGCCGAAGTTTTTCGTCAACGACGACGGCTCGCTCGGCGCCCGCAACGACGTCTTCTGTTCCGGCCTCGAGCACAAGCTTGGCATCCATGCCTCGCCGACCTGCACCATGATCTACGGCGACGCTTTTCAGGGCTCCACACCCGGCGCCATCGGCTGGCTGATCGGCGAGGAGAACAAGGGTCTGGCCTGCATGTTCACTATGATGAACAACGCCCGCCTTGCCGTCGGCATGCAGGGCGTGGCCGTGGCTGAGGCCGCCACGCAGAAGGCGATCGCCTATGCCAACGAGCGCCGCCAAGGCAAGGCTTCCGCTGATACGGGCGCTGGCATGGCGCCGATCGTCCATCACCCCGATGTACAGCGCAACCTGCTCACCATGAAGGCGCTGACTCAGATCGCGCGCTCGATCAGCTATTCCTGCGCCCACGCCATCGACCGCGCGCGCGTCGGCCAGGGCGAGGCCGCCGCCAATTGGCGCGACCGCGCCAGCCTGCTGACGCCGCTTGCCAAAGCCTTCTCGACTGACATCGGCGTCGAGGTTGCTTCTCTCGGTGTCCAGGTGCATGGCGGCATGGGCTTCATTGAGGAGACAGGTGCCGCAGCGCTTTATCGCGACGCGCGCATCGCGCCGATCTATGAAGGCACTAACGGCATCCAGGCGATCGACCTTGTGGCGCGAAAGCTGCCGCTCGGCGGCGGCGAGCATGTGCATTCCTATATCGGCGAATTGAAAGCGGTGGCCGATGCGGTGCGTATCTCCAACATTGAGGGTTTCGGCCGCACCGCCGACAATCTCGACCGTGCGCTGGCCGATCTCGAAGAGGCGACGCGTTTCCTGCAGAAGCTCATGGCCGATGGCAAGACCGACGCCGCGATGGCCGGTGCCACGCCCTATCTGCGCCTGATCTCGCTCGCTGCCGGCGGCGCCTATCTGGCGCAGGCCGGGCTGGCCGACCGCGGCCGCGTCGCGCTCTGCCGCTTCTTTGCCGAGAACCTGCTCGGCGAGACGCGCGCCCTGAAGGAGCGTGTCGTCAATGGCGCCGAGAGCCTCGCCGCCGCCGGCAAGCAACTGATTTCCGCTTGACGTTCACAAGGAAAAAATCGTGACAGACCATATCCTCGTCGAGCGCCAGGGCGCCGTGCAGATCATCCGCATCAACCGCCCGGACAAGAAGAACGCGCTGACGCGCGCCATGTATGCGAAGATGTCGGCGGCGCTGGCCGAAGGCGATGCCGATCCGGCGGTCCGCGTCCATGTCTTCCTCGGCGTTCCAGGCGCCTTTTCCGCCGGCAACGACCTGGCCGATTTCCTGGTCATCGCCACAGGCGGCGAGGGCGGCAACGAGGTCTGGGATTTCCTGATGGCGCTGGCCAAGGCCGAAAAGCCGATGGTGTCGGGCGTCGACGGCATCGCCGTCGGCATCGGCACCACGCTCAACCTGCATTGCGACCTGACCTTCGCCACGCCGCGCACGCTGTTCCGCACGCCCTTCGTCGATCTCGGCCTGGTGCCTGAAGCCGGCTCCAGTCTGATCGCGCCGCGGCTGCTTGGCCGGCAGGGCGCCTTCGCGCTGCTCGGCCTCGGCGAAGGCTTTTCGGCCGAGCGCGCCAAGGCCGCCGGTATGATCTACGATGTCGTCGCGGAAGAGGCCCTCGAAAGCGCCGTGTTGGCGGCCGCCGCCGACATCGCGGCCAAGCCGCCAGAGGCGCTGAAGATCGCGCGCGACCTGATGCGCGCGCCGCGCGAGGAATTGATCGCCCGCATCGAGGTCGAAAGCGAGCATTTCCGCGAGCGGCTCAAGTCGGATGAGGCGCGCGGGGCGCTCACCGCCTTCATGACGCGCAAGAAGGGCTGAGCCCTTCGCCTGCGGCACCGTTCAAGGATAAAGCCGCGTCTTGTCCCAGCCGGCGGCGTTGCGCGAGAAAAGGATGCGGTCGTGCAGGCGGAACGGCCTGTCCTGCCAGAACTCGATCGTCTGCGGCAGGATGCGGAAACCCGACCAATGTTTCGGTCGCGGGATCTCGCCGATGGCGTAGCGCGCCGTGTATTCGGCTACCGCCTTTTCCAGCGCGAACCGGCTTTCCAGCGGCCGCGACTGTTTCGAGGCCCAGGCGCCGATGCGGCTGCCGCGCGGGCGTGTCGCGTAATAGGCGTCGGCCTCGGCGTCGCTGACGATCTCCACCGGCCCGCGTATACGCACCTGGCGGCGCAGCGATTTCCAGTGGAAGCACATCGCCGCCTTCATGCTGCCAAGAATCTCGCGGCCCTTGGCGCTCTCGAAATTCGTGTAGAAGACAAATCCCTTTTCGTCGAACCCCTTGAGCAGCACCATTCGCACATCCGGCATGCCGTCGGCGTCGACGGTTGCCAGCGCTACGCCGTTGGGATCGTTGGGCTCGCTTTTGGTGGCGTCCTCCAGCCATGCGGCAAAGAGCCTGAACGGCTCCGCGGCCTCGGTGAAGTCACTGCTTGTTAACTCAGTTTCGTTCATAGTTTTCCGAATTTTTACCGTTGCGGGAGGAGTTGGCCGATTGTCGCGTATCGCGCAAGCTTTTGACAGCAGGCAATGGGGCGTTATCGCTTCTGCCAGCGTCAAGGCTGTGGTCGTGACGTTGGCGCTTCCGCTTGCCGCTTGCGGTGCCGGCGGCTTCAGCCTCGAAAAGGCCGACGTCGACCGCTCGATCATCACCTCCAGCGCGCCATCCTCGCCGGCTGCCCCGGCGGCTGATAAGGACTCCGACCAGACCACCATCGGCAACGCCGTTTCCTCCGCCGACTTGAAGGAGCTTGCCGGCCAAGCGGTGCCATGGGCCAATGCCGGGACCGGGTCCCGCGGCGCGATCACCGAACTGGTGGAACTGAAGGATGGCGGCCTGACCTGCCGCCGCTTCAGCGCCACGCGCGAGAGCTTCGACGGCGTCGCCCTCTACAAGGGCGAGCTGTGCCTAGCCGAGGCCGGCGGTTGGCGCATGCAGGAATTCAAGGCGCTCTGATTATCCGGCACTCCGATTTTCGGGCGCCATTGCCCTTGCGCCACTGGAATTTCTTCCTATGCGAGCGCATATAGGAGGCGACTCATAAATCCATTCTCTCATGCAGGCAGGAAGCATGCGCGACCCCTATGAGGTGCTGGGCGTTGCCAAGAACGCATCGGCCAAGGACATAAAATCGGCTTACCGCAAGCTCGCCAAGAAGTATCATCCGGACCAGAATCCGAATGATCCGAAGGCGAAGGACCGTTTTGCCGCCGCCAACCAGGCTTACGAGATCGTCGGCGATGAGAAGACGCGCGCCGCCTACGATCGCGGCGAGATCGACGCCGACGGCAAGCCTAAATTCCAGGGCTTTGAAGGCGCAGCCGGCGGCGATCCGTTTGCCGGATTCCGCCGTCAGCAAGGCCCCGGCGGCGCGCATTTCGAATTTCGCAGCGGGCGCCCGGGCGGCGATCCGTTCGACGGCAACAGCGACATCTTCAGCCAGATTTTTGGCGATGCCTTCTCCGGCGCCCGCGGCGCCGGCCGGGCCGACCGCCGTCAGCCGGTCCAGGCCGCGGACCTCAACGTCACCATGGATATCAGTGTCGAGGAGGCAGCCACCGCCGATAAGGTGACGGCGATGTTCCCCGACGGCCGCAAGGTGGCGGTCAAGCTGCCGGCCTATGTCGAGGATGGCCAGACGATCCGCTTGAAGGGCCAGGGCGAGCAGGGTCCGGGCCAGCCTGGCGACGCGCTGGTCAAGATCCACATCCGCCGCCATTCGCGCTATCGCATCGAAGGCCGCGACCTGCATGTCGATCTTCCCGTCGATCTGGCCGATGCGGTGCTTGGCGCCAAAGTGGCGGTCGAGACGCCGACCGGCAAGCTCGCGGTCAACGTGCCCGCATGGTCGAGCTCGGACAAGGTGCTGCGCCTCAAGGGCAGGGGCCTGCCGGAAAAGGCAGGCGGCCATGGCGATCTCTATGCCCATGTTCGGCTGATGCTGCCGGAGGGCGGCGATGCCGAGCTCGAGGCCCTGATGCGCCGCAGAAAAGGCTGATTGAGGGAATTTTGTTCCTGTTGCAGTGTCTTTTGAGCGCTTGAAGGGGCTTTGTGCCTGTGCGATAGGCTCTCCACAAAGCAGATATTCTTGCGGAGAGCTTGCACATGGCGGGTGGACAGGGCCTGATGGCCGGTAAGCGGGGCCTGATCCTGGGCGTCGCCAACAATCGGTCGATCGCTTTCGGCATCGCCAAGGCCTGCGTCGATCACGGCGCCGAAATCGCTCTGACCTATCAGGGCGAGGCCTTCAGGAAGCGCGTCGAGCCGCTCGCGGCCGAACTCAACGCGCATGTCGCAGGCCATTGCGACGTCACCGACCCGGAAAGCCTCGACGCGGTCTTCGCCGACATCGCCAAGCACTGGGGCAAGCTCGACTTCCTCGTCCACGCCATCGCCTTTTCCGACAAGGACGAGCTCACCGGCCGTTATGTCGAGACGACGCGCGACAATTTCCTGCGGACCATGGACATTTCGGTCTATTCCTTCACCACCATCGCCAAGCGCGCCGAGCCGCTGATGACCGATGGCGGCTCGCTTTTGACGCTGACCTATTACGGCGCCGAGAAGGTGATGCCACATTACAACGTCATGGGCGTCGCCAAGGCGGCGCTCGAGGCCAGCGTACGCTATCTCGCGGTCGATCTCGGGGCCAAGAAGATCCGCGTCAACGCGATCTCCGCCGGTCCGATCAAGACGCTGGCCGCCTCCGGCATCGGCGATTTCCGCTACATCCTGAAGTGGAACGAGTACAATTCGCCGCTGAAGCAGACGGTCACCCAGGAAGAGGTCGGTGATTCCGGCGTCTATTTCCTGTCGGACCTGTCGCGCGGCGTGACCGGCGAGGTTCATCATGTCGATTCCGGCTACCATGTCGTCGGCATGAAGGCGGTCGACGCGCCGGATATCTCGACCGTCAAGGACTGATCCTCTCCGCTTATCCAGCGTCCAAGCAACTTCCAGGAAAAGTGCGAAGCGGTTTTCCGTCCGGAATTGCTTGAAAAGCAAAAAGCGCCCGACCTTGGAAGACCTGATGTATCCGCTCGTCTACATCGCGCGTCACGGCCAGACCGAGTGGAATGCCGAGCGCCGCCTGCAGGGCCAGGCCGATACCGATATCAACGAACTTGGCCGCGAGCAGGCGACGCAAAACGGCCGACGGTTGGCGGAACTCATCGGAAATCCTGCGGATTTCGATTTTGTCGCCAGCCCGATGCGGCGCACGCGCGAGACGATGGAGCTGATGCGCGCTGCGATGGGGCTCGATCCTTCCGCCTACCGCACCGATCCACGCCTGGTGGAGCTAAGCTTCGGCGACTGGCAGGGTTTCACCTTTGCCGAACTCGAAAAGCGTGTCCCGGGTTCGACCAAAAGTCGCCGCGCAGCGAAGTGGGATTTCCAGCCGCCGGGCGAGGGCGCGGAAAGCTACGAAATGCTGCTCGAGCGGATAAAGCCGTGGCTGGACGCGCTACGCCGGCCGACGGTCTGCATCACCCATGGCGGCGTCATGCGCTGCTTCTTCCGCTTGGTCACTGGCATTTCCAAGGAGGAGGCCGCCAGCCTCGATGTCCCGCAGGACCGCCTGCTCCGGCTGGAGGGCCGCAGCCTGGAGTGGCTTTGAAGGCACTCCGCTTCGTCATTCTAGGGCGAAGCAGGAGCGAAGCTCCGTCGCGGAGACGCTAGGCGCGGCCTGGCGAATTCAGGTCAGGCCGAGTCGAAAATGGTGGGTTCCGAGAACCGGCCTACGCCGGCCGTAGCCTTCATAGCGCGGAGACCCTCATGAGAGCTTCGGCCGGCGAAGGCCGGAGCGGAGCGTACTTTTCATACGTGAGCACCGGAAGCGCAGGAAGCCGCCATTTGCAGGCCGGCCTCACCTGAATTCAGTTCTGGTCGCTGTCGGGCAACTGCATGTCCGTCACGACATTCTCGCCATTGGTCACGTCATAGGCGATGACGATGTCCATGCCGGGCTTCAGCGAGTCGATGTCGGTCTCGGCGTTGAGCTTGTAGGCCTTGCCGTCGTCGAGCGTCAGCGTCAGCGTGTCCTTGTCGACCTTCTTGATCAGGCCTTCGGTCTGGCCGGCGAACGCGGCGGCGGTGGAAATCAGCAACATGGCGCAGGCCGCGCCAATCAGGGTACGCATCGTCGTCCTCTTTAGGTCATTGCGCCGGCTTGTCAACGGCGGGTCCTCAACGGCGGATGGGAAGAGAGCAGAAACCAACCGAATGTGTCAAAACTAAATCCGCCACATCACAGTTTGATGCACACCCGATCAGCGTTTGACCACTGTGGAAAACGCCAATAGAAGGCAGCCTTAACCGGGTTCCCTCACCGGGCAGGGCGTATCCTCATGTCGCACAACACATTCGGCCACCTCTTTCGAGTCACCACCTGGGGTGAAAGCCATGGCGCCGCGCTCGGCTGCGTTGTCGACGGCTGCCCGCCCGGCATCCGCTTCAAGCGCGAGGATATCCAGGCCGAGCTCGACCGCCGGCGGCCCGGACAGTCGCGCTTCGTCACCCAGCGCCGCGAGCCGGACGAGGTGAAGATCCTGTCCGGCTTCATCCTAGACGAGGACGGCGAGACGATGATCACCACCGGCACGCCGGTGTCGATGCTGATCGAGAATGTCGACCAGCGCTCCAAGGACTATGGCGAGATCGCCCGCCAGTATCGGCCGGGCCATGCCGACTACACCTACGACGTCAAATACGGCCTGCGCGATCACCGCGGCGGCGGCCGCTCTTCGGCGCGTGAGACGGCAGCGCGGGTGGCGGCGGGCGCCCTGGCGCGCAGGATAGTGCCCGGCATGGTGGTGCGCGGCGCGCTGGTCTCGATGGGCGAAAAGTCGATCGACCGCGCCAACTGGAACTGGAATTTCGTCGGCGACGCCGAGAACCCGTTCTTCACCCCGGATCCGGCCTCGGTCCCGGTCTTTACCGCCTATCTCGACGGCATCCGCAAGGCCGGCTCTTCGGTCGGCGCGGTGATCGAGATCGTCGCCGACGGCGTGCCGCCCGGCCTCGGCGCGCCGATCTATGCCAAGCTCGACCAGGATATCGCCTCCGGCCTGATGTCGATCAACGCCGTCAAGGGCGTCGAGATCGGCAATGGTTTCGAGGCGGCCCGCATCACCGGCGAACAGAACGCCGATGAGATGCGCATGGGCAATGACGGCAAGCCGGTGTTCCTGTCCAACAATGCCGGCGGCATACTGGGCGGCATCTCGACCGGCCAGGCGATCGTCGCCCGCTTCGCCGTCAAGCCGACCTCGTCGATCCTGACCCCGCGCCAGTCGATCGACAAGGATGGCAAGGATGTCGAGGTGATGACCAAGGGCCGCCACGACCCGTGCGTCGGCATCCGCGCCGTGCCGATCGGCGAGGCCATGGTTGCCTGCGCGATCGCGGATCATTATCTGCGGCACAGAGGACAGACAGGGAAGGGCGTAGGCAGTGGGGATTAGGCAGTAGACCGCCCGACACAGCCATTTTCTTTCTTCTACTGCCTACTGCCTACTGCCTACTGCCTACTGCCTACTGCCTAATTCCTGCGAGCGAAGCGAGCGCCGATGCCCTACGACCAGAAGAAGATCGTCGAAGCGATCCGTGCTTTCGAGCGCGGTGAGATCGTCGTTGTCATGGACGATGACGGGCGCGAGAACGAGGGCGACCTGATCGTCGCCGCCGTCCACTGCACGCCGGAGAAGATGGCCTTCATCGTGCGCAACACCTCCGGCATCGTCTGCACGCCGATGCTGCGCGAGGACGCGAGGCGGCTGAACCTCGCGCCGATGGTGGCGGACAATGATTCCGCGCACACCACTGCCTTCACGGTCAGCGTCGATTTCAAGCATGGCACGACAACAGGCATTTCCGCCGACGACCGCACGCTCACCGTGCGCAACCTTGCCAATGGCAATGTCGGCCCGTCGGATTTCGTGCGTCCCGGCCACATCTTCCCGCTGATCGCGCGCGAAGGCGGCGTCTTGATGCGCTCCGGCCATACGGAGGCCGCGGTCGATCTCTGCAAGCTCGCCGGCCTGCCGCCGGTCGGCGTCATCTCTGAGCTGGTCAATGACGACGGCACGGTCAAGCGCGGGCCGCAAGTGCAGGCCTTTGCCGAGGAACATGGGCTGAAGCAGGTCTCGGTCGCCGACCTCATCGCCTATCGCCAGCGCAAGGAGACGCTGGTCGAACGCGTCGCCTGCTCCGACATCGACACGCCCGGCGGCAAGGCCCAGGCCTTCACCTACACGCTGCCCTGGGATTCCATGCACCATCTCGCGGTCGTCTTCGGCGATATCCGCGATGGCGAAGAGGTGCCGGTACGGCTGCACTCGGAAGATGTCGTCACCGACGTCTTCGGCACCAGCCACCGGCTCGACGGCATCATGAAGGCCATGGGCGAGCGCAGGCGCGGCGTCATCGTCTATCTGCGTGAAGGCTCGGTCGGTGTCGCCCATCAGGAGCGTAAGCGGCCCGCGAGCGGCGACCGCGAGGACCATGAGGAAGCCCGCCGCCGCGAGAACGAATGGCGAGAGATCGGTCTCGGCGCCCAGATTCTCAAGGACCTGGGTATCTCCTCGATCAACCTGATCGCCTCGCGCGAGCGCCACTATGTCGGCCTCGAGGGATTTGGCATCCATATCGCCAAGACCGAGATTCTGTAGTCCGTCGAAGGACCTGACGCGCCAGAGGTCCTAGCGGCAGTCTGATTGATGGAGCCTCCGCGACGCAGGCGATTGGCGGAAGCCTCCGCGACGTCGTCATCCACGGGCGGAGCAAGGAGCGAAGCGACGCGCGCAGACCCGAGGATCCATTCCGTGACCTCGAAGCGCCGCGACGGTTTCAGAATTCTGCTTCGCTGCGCTCTACGATCAAGGTCGCGGAATGGATCCTCGGGTCTGCGCTCCGCTTCGCGTCGCTCCGCCCGTGGATGACGAAGTCATTGAGGCTCCGGCTAACCGCCAACGTCTGCGATGATGATCGGACGGCCGAATAACCGTCACTCCGCCGGAACCACCGCCTCGCCCCTGTCCACATCGCAATCATCCGTCGCCAGCCGACATTGGCCGGCGAGCACGGTGACCAGCGCGATGGCGCCGGCCGCGACCGAAACCGAAAACCCGTTCTGCGGACCGAAAGTGTCGACCATCCAGCCGGCGGCGAAGGAACCCAGCGCCATGCCGATGCCGATGCCGGTCGTCACCCAGGTGACGCCTTCGGTGAGCATCGCCGGCGGCACGTGGCGCTCGATCAGGCCGAAGGCGGTGATGAAGGTCGGCGAGATCGCGACGCCGCTGACGAAGACGGCGAGCGCCAGCGTCGGCACCGTGTCGGCAAAGAGCAGCGGCAAGGTGGTGAGCGCGATCACGGTGACTGCAAGGGCCAATTGCCGCTGCAGCGGCACCTTGAGGCTGAGCGCGCCGACGATGATGCCCAGCACGAAGGATCCCAGTGCATAGACGCCGATGACGAGGCTCGCCGCCTCAGGCTGGCCAAGCTCCTTGGTGATCGCCACCGTCGTCACTTCCGTCGTGGCGAAGGTCGCGCCGACGAATATCAGTGCGAAGGTGATGATCTGCACCGGCCGCAGGCGGATCGCCGAGCCGGCCGCGCCATGTTCGGCCGGGCGGACCGGCGGCTCGGACGAGCGCTGCAGCAGGAATGCCGCCGAGCCGAGCGCAAGCAGCAATGTGCTGACCACTATGCCGGCTTCCGGGAACAGCGCGGCGCTCAAGCCCACCGACAGCGAGGCGCCGGCGACATAGACCAGTTCGTCGGCGGCCGATTCGAAGGCGAACGCCGTGTTGAGCTCCGGCCGGTCGCGGAAGATCTCGGTCCAGCGCGCCCGGACCAGCGCCGGGATGCTGGGCATGGCGGCGGCAAGTAGCGCCGAGCTGAACAACGTCCAGATAGGCCAGTGCTGGTTGGCCGCGACGATCAATGTCGCGAAGGAAAGCACCGAGACGAGCGTCATGGGTGCTGCGATCGCCGTCTGGCCACGTCGGTCCACCAGCCGCGACACTTGCGGCGACAGGAAAGCATTGACCAGCGCATAGGTCGCCGAGACGGCGCCGGCCAGCCAGTATTCGCCATGTGTCTGCGACAGCATCGCCACGATGCCGATCGGGGCCATGGCGATCGGCAAGCGCGCGATGAAAGCCGCCGCGGCGAAGCCTTTCGTGCCGGGAGCCCGAAAGATGTCCGAATAAGGGTTTCGCATGATCCTGCTCCTCGACAACGGTGCATACTAAAATTACATACGCTGCGTATGACTGTGAGATAGTTCATACGCCACGTATGTCAATTGGCATACGAGGCGTATGTGAGTAGGGCCAGAACCATGCACAGACCGCGCAAGGAGATGATCGCCGAGACGCGCGCCAAGCTGATCGCGGCCGCTCGCCATGCTTTCGGCACGATCGGCTATGCCGAGGCCTCGATGGACGATTTCACCGCGTCGGCCGGCCTCACGCGCGGCGCGCTCTACCATCATTTCGGCGACAAGAAGGGACTGCTGCAGGCGGTGATCGCGGAGATCGACGGCGAAATGGCTGTGCGGGTGAACGAGGTGGCTTCGAAAGCGCCCACCCGCTGGCAGCATTTCGTCGACGAATGCACCACCTATATCGAGATGGCGCTCGAGCCGGAAATCCAGCGCATCATGTTCCGCGATGGCCCGGCGGTGCTCGGCGATCCGGCGCAGTGGCCGAATGCCAGCGCCTGCACCGCCTCGATGACCAACCATCTGACCAGGCTGCAGGAAGAGGGCGAGGTCGTTCCGGAGCTTGATCCCGAGACGACCTCACGGCTGATCAATGGCGCCAGCAGCCAGGCCGCGCAGCGCATCGCCAATTCGACGGACCCCGAGGCGACCTCGAAAAAAGCGATCACGGCCTTCAAGCAGTTGCTCGAAGGCTTGCGAAAGAAGCCTTGACGGCACGCTCGGGTAACCGAGCCACCGGCTTATGCACCGGTTTCGGGCCGGCGCAACCCTGCCGCGATTGACAATCGCCGGGGCGAGCGCATCCTCCACCGCCAACTCTGAAGGTGAGGGGAGTCGGGGCCATGTGGGACTTCAGCATCGCCAGATCCGTGTCGATCATGATGCGGACATGGCCGTTCATCGTCTTTCGCATGATCGTCTATTTTGGCATCACGGTCGCCTACATCATGGCGACCGGTACGGGCGCCAGCGTCGGCTACGGCGTCGGCCACATCTCCACCGATCCCGACGGCCCGATGTCCTTCGCGCTGTGGGGTGGCGTGGTCGGCTTCGGCGTCGTCTCGATCGCCGTCTACTGGATACGCGAATACATCCTCTATGTGTTGAAAGCGGGCCATATCGCTGTCATGGTGCATCTGATCGACGGCCAAGATGTCCCCGACGGCCAGGGCCAGATCGCCTACGCGAAGGAAGTGGTCACCCAGCGTTTTGCCGAGGCCAACATCCTTTTCGTCGTCGACCAGCTGGTCAAGGGCGCCATCCGTGCCATCACCGGCCTGATCGGCGGCATCGCCGCCTTCCTGCCCGTTCCGGGCTTGAGCGGCATCGTCAGCTTCATCAACACGGTGATCCGCCTGTCGCTGACCTATGTCGACGAGATCATCCTCGGCTACAACATCCGCATCAATTCGAGCTCGCCTTTCGAGACGGCAAGGCAAGGCGTCGTGCTCTACGCGCAGAACGGCAAGCACATGGTCAAGAACGCCGTCTGGCTGGCGGCGATCATGTGGGGAGTGTCCTTCGTCATCTTCCTGTTGATGCTAGCGCCTGCGGCCGCCATTCTGTGGGTCATGCCGGGCCAGCTTGCCGGCTGGGCCTTCGTGCTGGCCATCGTCTTTGCCTGGGCCTTCAAGGCAGCCTTCATCGAGCCCTTCGCCATCGCCTCGCTGATGCAGGTCTATTTCGAAGCCATCGAAGGCCAGGCGCCCAATCCCGAATGGGACCGCCGGCTCGCCGAGACCTCGTCCAAATTCAGGGAACTGCGCGACAAGGCGCTGGGCTCTTTTGGCGGCGGCTCGCGCTGGGATACGCCGAGGGCCGCCTGATCATGGCTTTGATGCGCTGCCGAGCTTTGCGATTGCCGATTTAAGCGGCGCCTCGCCGGCGCCGCGAAACGTCTCGCTCATCACCAGTTCGGGCAGCGGCAGGCGCTTGCCCCAGCCATGCGCCTCGAGGTCCGGCTTCGGCGCGAAGGCCGAGACGCGGCCGACGCAAAGATAGGCGATCGGCGTGACATGCTCCGGGATCGCGAGAAGCCGCTTCAATGCCTCGGTTTCGATGATGCTCACCCAGCCAACGCCGACGCCTTCGGCCCGCGCCGCCAGCCAGAAATTCTGCACCGCGCAGACAGTGCTGTAGAGATCCATCTCCGGATTGTGCCAACGCCCGAGAGGCGAGTCCTTCGAGCGCTGCCGGTCGCAGGTGATGCACAGGTTGAGCGCGCTTTCGCAGATGCCCTCGAGTTTCAGCTTGCGGTAGAGCGCCTGGCGTTCCGCGTCGATCGCCGGCAACTCCTGCTCGCGCGCGGCGAGGAACAGGTCGCGCACTTGTCTGCGCCGCTCGGCGTCGCGGATGACGATGAAATTCCACGGCTGCATATAGCCGACCGACGGGGCGTGATGCGCGGCGGTGATGAGCCGCGCCAGCACATTGTCATCGAGATCGTCGGGGACGAAATGGCTGCGCACGTCGCGCCTGGTGAACATGGCCCGGTAGACCGCGTCGCGCGCCAATTGGTCAAAGTCGTCGCCGCTCGCGGCGATCGCTGCTGCCGTCATCGCTTTTCCCCTTGCGACAAGCAGTTCCCCGCCTGACCAAGCGGAAAACCATGTCTGCCGGGCCGGTCTTCTGGCTCGGGATCGTCCCGCATCCGGCGCCTTCCCGTCTTCGACAGTGGCGTTTGCCGGCGCGGTCCCCCTTACAGTGTTGGGCACGCCACGGAATTCAACCGTGTTCCCGATTCTCCCGCGTCGCGGGCACCTGGCAGCGACGCGACCTTACAGAGAAGCTTGGGCCGCGCCAATGGCGTTAGCGACACGGCAAGACGCGATTTTCCCCAGCCATTCGGCTGCCAAACATGGTCATTGCGGTCATAGGTCCCTAGATTAGGCGCCATGGCCACCCGTCTCTACACGCATCCGATCTTCCTCGAACACCTCACGCCGCCCGGTCACCCCGAGCGGCCCGACCGCCTGCGCGCCATCGAGCGCGTGCTCGACGACGAGGCTTTTTCGGCGCTCGACCGTGTCAAGGCGCCGGAAGGCGACGAGAAAACGATCCTCTATGCGCACCCGCAGGATTTCGTTGAGCGCGTGCGCGGGGCGATCCCTGAGAGCGGGATCGTGTCGATCGACGCCGATACCAGCGCCAGCCCGAAAAGCTGGCAGGCCGTGGTGACGGCGATCGGCGGTGCCAACGCGGCGGTGGACGACGTCTTCGAGGGCCGTGCGGCAAACGTCTTCGTCGCCGCGCGTCCGCCTGGACATCATGCCGAAAAGACCACGGCGATGGGCTTCTGCCTGTTCAACACGGCGGCGATCGCCGCCCGATACGCGCAGAAGAAACACCAGGCCGAGCGCGTCGCCATCGTCGACTGGGATGTCCACCACGGCAACGGCACGCAGGACATCTTCTGGGACGACCCGTCGGTTCTCTACTGCTCGACGCACCAGATGCCGCTTTACCCAGGCACCGGCGCGAAGAGCGAGACCGGCGCCGGCAATATCGTCAACGCGCCGCTGGCGCCGCAGACCGGCAGCGATCTCTTCCGCGACGCCTTCTTGTCGCGCGTGCTGCCCTCGATCGACGCGTTCGCGCCGGACCTGATCATCATTTCCGCCGGCTTCGATGCGCACCATCGCGACCCGTTGGCCGAGATCAACCTGACCGAGGACGATTTCGACTGGGCGACCGGGCAATTGATGGAACGCGCCGGGCGCCATAGCTCCAACAGGCTCGTCAGCCTGTTGGAAGGCGGCTACGATCTGCAGGGACTGGCATTTTCAGTCGCCGCCCATGTCGGGCGGCTGATGAAGGGATAGGGTATGGCATTGGAAGGCAATGAGGACGTCAAGGCGATGAGCTTCGAACAGGCGCTCGACGCGTTGGAGAAGATCGTCGATGATCTTGAGCGCGGCGACGTCCCGCTCGACCAGTCGATCAAGATCTATGAGCGCGGCGAGGCGCTGAAGGCGCATTGCGACCGGCTGCTGAAAGCGGCCGAGGACAAGGTCGAGAAGATCAGATTGTCGCGCGACGGCAAGCCAGTGGGAACGGAGCCGCTGGATGCCGACTGAGGTGTTGATATTCAGGTGAGGCCGGCCTGCAAATGGCAACTTCCTGCGCTTCCGGTGCTCACGTACTTCAAGTACGCTCCGCTCCGGTTCTCGGAAACCACCATTTTCGGCTCGGCCTGACCTGAATCTCAACACCTCAGCGGATGATCTCAGACCGGGTAAGGGCAAAGAAAGCAGGTAAGGAGTTCAAGCCATGTGCCGCAACATCAAGACCTTGGCCAATTTCGAGCCGCCGGCGACCAATGACGAGGTGCATGACGCAGCGCTGCAATTCGTGCGCAAGCTGAGCGGCTCGACCAAGCCGTCCAAGCGCAACGAGCATGCCTTCTACCATGCCGTCGAGGCGATCGCCGCTGTCGCGCGCGAATTGATCGATTCGCTCGAAACCAACCAGGAGCCGCGCAACCGCGAGGAAGAAGCTGCCAAGGCGAAGGCCAGGTCTGCGCTGCGTTTCGCCTGAGGATACGACATGAGCTTCTTTCCGGGAAACGATCCCGAACCCGGCGATGCCTTCGCCTGCGACCAGATCGAGCTGATGGTCGTTCCGAACGCCAAGGACATTGGCGGCTTCGAGGTGCGCCGCGCCCTGCCGACGGCAAAGCGCCGCCTGGTCGGGCCGTTCATCTTCTTCGACCGCATGGGCCCTGCGATCCTGCGCGCCGGCCATGCGCTCGACGTGCGCCCGCATCCGCATATCGGGCTGTCCACCGTCACCTATCTGTTCGACGGCAGGATCAGGCATCGCGACTCGCTCGGCACCGAAATGGTGATCGCGCCGGGCGACGTGAATCTGATGACAGCCGGGCGCGGCATCGTTCATTCAGAGCGCACGCCACAGGAATTGCGCGGCGCGCCGATGTCGGTCTCCGGCCTGCAGACCTGGCTGGCGCTGCCCGACGGCAAGGAGGAGATTGCTCCGGTATTCGCGAATACGTCGGTGGCCCGCTTGCCGCAGATCGATGCCGAGGGTGTCAGCGGCCGCGTCGTCATTGGCGCGTTCTCAGGCCTGCGCTCGCCCGTGGCGACCGCTTCCGACACGCTCTACGCCGATCTCAGGCTGGCCGCCGGCGCCAGCGTGAAGATTCCGGCCGATGCCGAGGAGCGCGCCATCTACACGCTGGAAGGCGACGTCTCGATCGCCGGCGATGTTTTCCCGGCCGAGCGGCTCCTGGTGTTCAAGCCGGGCGAGGAGATAGTCGTTTCCTCCGAACGCGGCGCGCATTTCATGCTGTTCGGCGGCGCTTCGCTGGGCTCCAAGCGCTACATCTGGTGGAATTTCGTCTCGTCCTCCAAGGAACGCATCGAGCAGGCCAAGCAGGAATGGAAGACGGGCCGCTTCGATATCGTTCCTGGCGATGAGGAAGAGTTTATTCCGCTGCCCGAGAACTAAGGTGTGTTGATATTCAGGTGAGGCCGGCCTGCAAATGCCGGTTTCCTGCGCTTCCGGTGCTCACGTACTTTGAGTACGCTCCGCTCCGGTTCTCGGAATCCATCATTTTCGGCGCGGCCTAACCTGAATCTCAATACACCTTGCAGCGTAGCACGCGTCACTGACGCACATTTACATTCGCCCGCCGGCGGACTATTGCCGCGCATGATTATGGCGCAATCTGCTGATAGCGCCGTGTTCGATCGATAAGGCAGGACGCGCCCGAGTGAAGCCAGACACGCCGCTGCTCGATAAGGTCCGCATTCCGGCGGATTTGCGGACGCTTGATGAGAGCGCGCTGCCGCAGCTTGCCGCGGAACTCCGCGCCGAGCTCATCGACGCCGTGTCGCAGACCGGCGGCCATCTCGGCGCCGGCCTCGGCGTCGTCGAACTGACCGTCGCGCTGCATTATGTCTTCAACACCCCGCAGGATCGGCTGATCTGGGACGTCGGCCACCAGGCCTATCCGCATAAGATCCTGACCGGCCGCCGCGACCGCATCCGCACGCTGCGCCAGGAAGGCGGCCTCTCTGGTTTCACCCGGCGGGCCGAGAGCGAATACGACCCGTTCGGCGCCGCGCATTCCTCGACCTCAATTTCGGCCGGTCTCGGCATGGCCATGGCCCGCGACTTGTCGGGCGGCCGCAACAATGTCATTTCCGTCATCGGCGACGGCTCGATGTCGGCCGGCATGGCTTTCGAGGCGCTGAACAATGCCGGCGCGCTCGACGCCCGGCTGATTGTCATCCTCAACGACAATGACATGTCGATCGCGCCGCCGACCGGCGCCATGAGCGCCTATCTGGCGAGGCTCGCCTCCGGCAAGGCCTATCTGGGCCTTCGCGATTTCGGCAAGAAGCTGACATCCTATCTAGGCAAGCGCGCCGACCGCGCCATCACCCGTGCGGTCGAGCATGCGCGTGGTTACGTCACCGGCGGCACCTTGTTCGAGGAGCTCGGCTTCTACCATATCGGCCCCATCGACGGTCACAATCTCGAACATCTGATCCCGGTGCTGAGGAACGTCCGTGACAATGGCAAAGGCCCAGTGCTGATCCATGTCGTGACCCAGAAGGGCAAGGGCTACGCGCCGGCGGAAGCCGCGGCCGACAAATATCACGGCGTCAACAAGTTCGACGTCATCACCGGCGCGCAGGCCAAGGCGCCGGCCAACGCGCCCGCCTACACCAAGGTCTTCGCCGAAAGCCTGATCCAGGAAGCGCGCGAGGACGACCGCATCGTCGCCATCACCGCCGCCATGCCGAGCGGCACCGGTCTCGATCTCTTCGGCGAGGTGTTTCCGAAGCGAACCTTCGATGTCGGCATTGCCGAGCAGCATGCGGTGACCTTCGCCGCGGGGTTGGCCACCGAAGGCTACAAGCCTTTCGCCGCCATCTATTCAACCTTCCTGCAGCGCGCCTACGACCAGGTCGTCCACGACGTTGCGATCCAGAAACTGCCGGTGCGCTTCCCGATCGACCGCGCCGGTTTCGTCGGTGCCGACGGCGCCACCCACTGCGGCGCTTTCGATACGACCTTCCTGGCCACGCTGCCGGGCTTCGTTGTCATGGCCGCCGCCGATGAGGCGGAGCTGCGTCATATGGTGCGCACCGCGGCGGCCTATGATGACGGCCCGATTGCCTTCCGCTATCCGCGCGGCAACGGCGTCGGCGTCGACATGCCGGAGCGCGGCTCGCTGCTGGAGATCGGCAGGGGCCGCATCCTCAAGGAAGGGACCAAGGTCGCGCTGCTTTCCTTCGGCACGCGGCTGCAGGATTGCCTGTTGGCGGCCGAGGAACTTGGCGCTGCCGGTCTTTCTACTACCGTTGCCGACGCCCGCTTCGCCAAGCCGCTGGACGAGGATCTCATCCGGCGGCTCGCCCGTTCGCATGAGGTGCTGGTGACCGTGGAAGAGGGCGCCATCGGCGGCTTCGCCAGCCAGGTGCTGCACTTCCTCGCCCATGAAGGCCTTCTCGAAAGCGGCCTCAAGGTGCGCCCGCTGATGCTGCCGGACGCGTTCACCGACCATGCCAAGCCGGAGAAGATGTATGCCGATGCCGGGCTGGATTCGGCAGGCATCGTGTGCACGGTCTTCGCCGCGCTCGGTCGCGGCGTGCAGGCGCAGCGCGCCTGAATCAGAACGTCAAGACGCTGAATCGGTTTGCCGGATGCCAGATGTAAGTATCTGTTAACGCTCCCGTTTGGCGGTTCGCTTACCCTGTCTCTTGGCCGATTTTCAACGGCGCCCTGCTAAAAGCTCGGGCCAGGCAGGGAGACAACCAAAAATGAAAACGCTTCTGTGCGGAGTGGCCCTTTTGGCGGCCGTGACGGCGCCGGCGACAGCGGAGACGCGCTACGACCGCAACCTTGAAAAGGCGGTGCTGGACATCGTTGCTGGCAAGATGGGCAACATCCGCGGCGGCTTTTCCTATAAGCAGGTTCCTCAACTCGTCGTGCTGCCGGATGCAGGTCTCGTCGCGCCCACTCCGGTTGAGCCGCCGCGCAAGCAAGCCTCCGGCAATGACGGCCTGATGCCCGCCGTCGAGCGCCAGATTTCGCGCACCATTTTCTAGAACCACATATCGCGCACGCAGCGGCCGTCGCGCGGCAGGTCGTCAAAAGTGTCGAGGCCGTCGAAATGGTCGATCGGCAGGTCGGCGACCTCCTCGGGCGGCGCAAGCCTGACATTGACAGCGATACGCGTGCGGCCGCTTTCGCCGGAGCGCAGGCCACGCCAGGCGACCACGCAGGCGCAGGTCGGACAGAACAGGATTTCCAGCGCGGGCTCCGCCACCTCGGCGCGTGTGTACGATTTCAGCGGTCCGGCGACGCGGATGCGCTCATCGACATAGTCATAGGCCCAGAGCGCGCCGTAGCGGCGGCAAAGCGTGCAATTGCATGCGGTGATTGCGCCGGGATCGCCTTCCAGCGTCCAATGAACTGCGCCGCAATGACAGGTACCCCTCAGCATTGCCACCTCCACCGGCTGACGAACCGCCTGTTCCTCTCGGCATTCTGCAGCCTCTTGGGCCATATTCAACCATTGCGTTCGCGCCCGGCTTTCGCCAATGAAGGCCGATGAGTTCCCCTTTGCCAGCCAGCCGGCGCCAGCGGCTCGACGAATTGCTCGTCGGGCGCGGTCTGTTTGCCAGCCGTTCGCGCGCCCGCGACGCGATCGAGCGCGGCACGGTGACGGTTGACGGCGCCGTCGCCCGCAAGCCCGGCCAACCCGTCGCTTCGGACTGCCTGATCGCCATCGATGATCCGGCGCAGGCCTATGTGTCGCGCGCGGCGCTGAAGCTGATCGCCGGCCTCGACCGTTTCGGCCTCGATCCTTCCGGCAGCGAAGCGCTCGATGTCGGCGCCTCGACGGGCGGCTTCACCCAGGTGCTGCTCGAGCGCCGCGCGGCCCATGTCACGGCGATCGATGTCGGTCACGGCCAGATCCATCCCGACATTGCCGGCGACCCGCGTGTGACGGTGATCGAAGGACTGAACGCCCGCGATCTGACGGCAGCCGATCTCGGCGGCCGCGTTCCCGCTTTCCTTGTCTGTGACGTCAGCTTCATCTCGCTGAAGCTGGCGCTGCCGCCGGCGCTGGAATTGGCGGGTGAGGGCGCCAAGGCAGTTCTGCTGGTCAAGCCGCAATTCGAGGCGGGCCGCGAGGCCATCGGCAAGGGCGGCCTGCTCAAGGATCCGGGCGATGCCGGGCGCATTGCTGCAAATTTGCGCGACTGGCTGGCCGGCATTCCCGGCTGGCGCGTGCTGGGACTCGAGCCGTCGCCGATCGAAGGCGGCGACGGAAACCGCGAGTTCCTGCTAGCCGCCATGAAGGACGGGCGATGAGCACACGCTTCACCATCGCGAGGCTCGGTTCGCAGGGCGACGGTATCGCCAATGCCGAAGGCGGGGAGGTCTTCATCCCGTTCACGCTACCGGGCGAGACGGTAACGGCCGCGCGCCAGAAGGACCGCGCCGCGCTGATGTCGGTATTGGAAGCCTCGCCGCTCAGGATCGACCCGGCCTGCCGCCATTTCACCGAATGCGGCGGCTGCGCGCTGCAGCATTACGAGGCCGAAGCCTACCGGCAATGGAAGCGCGAGAAGGTTGTGCAGGCGCTGAAGGCCAAGGGCATTGCTTGCGAGATCGCCGCGCTGGTGCCTTGCGCGCCGCACACCCGCCGCCGCGTCACCTTCAGCGCCAGGCGCACGGATGCCGGCATGCTGCTCGGCTTCGTGCGTGCGCTGTCTTCCGAGATCATCCCGATCGAGGAATGCCCGATCTCGCTGCCCGCGATCGTCTCGGCGCTTGATAAATTGCGCGCCCTGGCCGGGTTGGTCTGCGCCACCCCGAAGGCATTTCATATGACGGTGACCGTCACCGCTTCAGGCCTCGACGTGGCTGTGCACGATGCCGGCAAGCTTGGCGACCATCAGCGCCGTATCGCGTCCAATTTCGTCATGGCCGAAGGCCTGGCGCGGCTTTCCGTCGACGGCGAGATCGTCGTCGAGCCGAAGAAGCCGGTGGTGCAGTTCGGGCCCGTCGCGGTCGCCGTGCCGCCGGGCGCCTTCCTGCAGGCGACGGAGGCCGCCGAGCGGGCGATGGCAAGCCTCGTCGGCCAGCATCTGTCGCGCGCCAGGAAGGTCGCGGACCTGTTTGCCGGCTGCGGCAGCTTCGCGCTCAGGCTCGGCGCGCAATCCGAGGTCCATGCCGTCGAGGGCGATGCGCCGGCGCTTGCCGCGCTCGACCGCGCCTTCCGCTTTGCCAGCGGCCTGAAGCGCGTGACCAGCGAACGCCGCGACCTGTTCCGCCGGCCGCTGACCTTCAAGGAGTTGAACGCCTTCGACGGGCTGGTCTTCGATCCGCCGCGCGCCGGCGCCGAGGACCAGTCGAAGCAGATCGCCCGTTCCGACGTGCCGCTGGTCGCCGCGGTGTCCTGCAATCCGGTGACGCTGGCACGGGACCTGCGCATCTTGATCGATGGCGGCTACAGGCTGAAGAGCGTCACGCCGATCGACCAGTTCCTGTGGTCGCCGCATGTCGAGGCCGTCGCGCTTTTGGAGAAGCCGAAGCGGCGGCGGTAGCTCGCGGCCGGAGGCTCGCGTGAAAACTGTGAAGCCTCTGTTCTTTCGACGAAATTGCGCCCTAAAGCCGCCTTTTTGCAGGGTCTTAATTCTGTGGTTAGGGAAACATTCCTGCCTCTCCGGCGTTATCGCGTTGGACGAAATGGCGGACAAGGATGGCGGATTGCAATGCGCTCGCTTCGGAAAGTCATCGGCCTTGTCGTCGTTCTCATCGCGTTCGCCGTCGCGTCCACGACGGGCGCGCTCGCCCAACAGCAGAAACGTCTCGCATTCGTCATCGGCAACGCCGCCTATCCGTCGGATGCGCTGGTCACCTCTGCGAATGACGCCGGCCTGATTGCGCAGACCCTGCAGGCAGCAGGGTTCGATGTGGTCGGCGCGCGCGATGTCGACCAGGAATCGTTACGCGGCGCGTTGCGCGATTTCCTTGGAAAGGTTTCCGCCGCCGGTCCGGACGCGACCGTTTTCGTATACCTCGCCGGCCGCGGCGTGCAGTTCGAAGGCGAGAACTATTTCTTGCCGGTCGACGCCCAGATCGCCAATCCGGCCGACGTGCCGCTGCAGGCCATGCGGCTCTCCGATATCACCAAGTCCCTGGCGGGATTGCCGGCAAAGGTCAATATCGTCGTCCTCGACGCGGCACGGCCTAGTGCTCTTCCGAAAATGAGCCAGCCGCTGGCCGGCGGTCTCGCTCTGGTCGACCCCGACCCCAACATGCTGATTGCGTTCAACGCGGCGCCCGGAACGGTTGCGCCGGAAGGGAAGGGCCCATACGGCGCCTATGCTCAGGCGCTCGCCGAGATGATGCGCGAAGGGGGCTTGTCGCTTGACGATGTTTTCGACCGCACGCGGCTACGCGTCAACGAGGTGACGCAAGGCGCCGAAATCCCGTGGGACGCCTCGAAGATCAGCGCGCCTTTCGTCTTCTTCGAACGCGCTCCGGACGCGCCGCCGCCGAAGGTTTCGGAGGCCGAAGAACGGGCCAACCGGACCAGGCCGATCCGCGACTTCAATGCGCATGACGCCTATGTCGCGGCACTCGACCGCGATACGATGCGCGGCTACGAGGAATTCCTCGTCGCCTATCCGCACGATCCGATGGCCAAGCGTGTGCGCGCCATCATCGCTGCGCGGCGCGAGGCGATCACCTGGCGCGAAACATGGCTGCGGGATACGCCGGAGGCTTATTGGTCCTACCTCGAGCGCTATCCGCACGGGCTGCATGCCTGGGACGCTCGCCGCCGGCTGGAGCATTTCGACGCCGAGCTCGAGCCACCGACGAGCTTCACCGTCATCGTCTACGACGTGCCGCCGCCGCCGCCGGAGGAAATCATCTATGTCGACAGGCCGGTGCTCTATTTCGACGATCCCGATTTCGACTTCGAGCCGCCGCCGCCGATCGACGTGATATTCCTGCCGCCGCCGCCACCGGATTTCGTCGTGCTGCCGCCGCCCCCGCCGCCGGTCGATGTTTACGTCCTGCCGACGCCGGTCTTCGTCCCCGTGCCGGTCTGGGTCAGGCCGCCGCGTGACATCGTGCCGCCGCCGAACGACATCATCTTCAACAACATTCACAACACGACCGTCATCAACAACAACACGACGATCAACAACGAGCCGGCCAATCAGGCCGGACAGCCGAGCGCCAATGCACCGAGCGGTCTCACCACCGGGCAGAAGATGGCGGTTGGCGCGGGCGCGGCCGCGCTGGCGGCCAAGGTGGCGCTGCCGCCGGTGCTGCAGAAAAGGGCGGTGCTGTTCAAGCAAAATCAGGGCGGCCAGCCGCCGAAGCCGGGCCAGGCTGCCACGCAGGGCCAGCAGCCTGGTGCCACGCCGCAATCGCTGAAACCGGGCCAGGCTGTCACGCAGGGCCAGCAGCCGGGTGCGACGCCGCAGGCGAAGACGATGGGCAAGCTCTCGACCGATCACGCCTTGCCGGGAGCCGACGGCAAAGCGCTGCCGCTCGTCAACGGCAAACCGGTGCTCAACGGCCAAAACGCGCCCAACAGGAAGGTGCTGGGCAAGCAAGGCACGGTGAGTGGCAACCAGCAGGCTACCGGGAATGCCGGCGCCCCCGTTACGGGCAATGACCAGCAGAACGGAGCCGTCAACGGTCAAGACAAGAATAACAAGTTCCGCAAGTTGCCGACCGTCAATGGCGCGCCGGGCGAGAACGGGCAGAACGCCCAGCAGAGGTTCGGGAAGAACAATCCGAATGCGTTGTCCGGCCAGAACGAAGGCAGACCGAGGAAGCTGACACGCAAGGATCTGTCGGCAGGCCAGACAGCTGTCGGCCCGAGCGATCAAGGCACGGTCAACGGAGGCGATAGAGGTAAGAAGCTCCGCAAGCTGCCGACCGTCAATGGCGCGCCGGGCGAGAACGGGCAGAACGCCCGGCAGAGGTTCGGGAAGAACAATCCGAATGCGTTGTCCGGCCAGAACGAAGGCAGACCGAGGAAGCTGACACGCAAAGATTTGTCGGCAGGCCAGACAACTGTCGGCCCGAGCGATCAAGGCTCGGTCAACGGAGGCGACAGGGGCAAGAAGTTCCGCAAGCTGCCGACCGTGAATGGCGCGCCGGCCGACAACCGGGCGAGCGTGCAGGAGCGGCTCAGGAGAAACAATCCGAGTGTGTTCTCCGACCAGAATCAGGGTTCGGCCAACGCAAACAGGAAGTTTCGCAGGCTGCCGAACGCCGAAGAGGGTTCCGCCGGCGCAGGCATCAACGTCCAGCGCAGCTTCAAGCAAGAAAGGCCGAACGTGCAGGTGCTCAGGCCGCAAAGGCCGGAGTTCCAGTCGCAGCCAAGGCCTCAGATGCAAGAGAGACGCCTGCAGCAGTTGAGGCCTGAGCCTCAGATGCAAGAAAGACGCTTGCAGCAGCTACGGCCTCAGCCTCAGATACAGGAACGGCGCCTGCCGCAGCAGCCCAAGGAGCAGCCGCCGCAGGGAAACAAGAAGCCGACCTGCGGGCGTCCTGGCGAGCCGCCCTGCCAGCAGTAGGCCAGCAAGGCTTGCCTGGCCGCAGGCGGCAACGCCCGTTCATGGGCCGGATTTTCCGGCCTATGAATTTGCGAGGTGGAGAATGTGACGGATCAGTCCGTCAAAGCAGACAAGACCGCTCTGGTCACGCCGGGAGCGATTGCGGGAAAGGTGAAAGGTTCGGGCTCGCCGACTTCACCATAGCTTTCCGTGCAGAATTGCATCCCCGGGCGAGAGAGCGGCTCGCCGTTTCCGTGAAACGCTCTGGCCCTTACGAACTCGGAGACAGTCGTTTCGCCGTGCCGCCGCGCTGGTTGATCGACACCCAGGTGTTCGGGTTCTGCTGCGACTGGCGTTTCAGGAAATAATAGCCGGTGGCGTTCCAGGGGCGGATTTCGTCGACCAGATTGTCCAGCACGAGATCGCCCTTGTCGGTCTTCACCGTCAGAATGGTGTGGCCCTCATTGTGGAGGTCGCGCACCACCGTCATCAGCAGCGCCTGCCGGGGGAAGCCGGCTTCCAGGAGCAGCTTGCGCTTGTAGAGCGCGTAGATCTTGCAGTCGCCCTTGCCGTCCGTCGGATAGTCCCAGTGGTCCATCGTCGTGCCCCAGTGGTCGTAATTGCTGACGGGCTTGATGGAACGGTTCGCCTTCTGGTTTACCCGCTTGAGGATGCCCATGTTCTGCGCTGTCAGCCTGACGCTTGTGGCAGGCAGGGCAGGCACTTTGCATTCCTTCGGCCGGCGACGACAGAAATCGAGCCAGCCATATGGGACGCTGGTGCTGCCGCCGACTGCGGCGGAACTCGCAGCCGTTAGCTTGAACAGCGACGACTGCGCCGCTGCGGGGCCGACTTGCAGCGATGATGCGCCAACCAGGGAAACGAGGCCAATGAGGAAAGAAGAAGTCAGGACGCCAGGGGAACGCTGCATTGCCGACACCACCGCAACGAGAAGACTGGCGACAAGCTAATGCGCAAACGCTCGCCCCGCCAATTAAACAATTAATAATGTCCTAACACGATTGTGTTCACTTCAAGGTGGAGGATGCATTCACGCCGGAATCAACCGCCTGGCGCGCGGAGACTGCTCGGGATGGTCGTTCGTCAGGCAGTGGACGACAGACCCTCAAACCCTGGTGCCGCCCACCGTCATCTGGTTCATCCGCAGATGCGGCTGGCCGACGCCGACAGGCACACCCTGTCCGGCCTTGCCGCACATGCCGATGCCGGTGTCGAGCTTCATGTCGTTGCCGATCATGCTCACGCGGTGCATGGCGTCGGGCCCATTGCCGATCAGCATCGCGCCCTTGATCGGCTGCGTTACCTTGCCGTTCTCGATCATATAGGCTTCGGTGCAGCCGAACACGAACTTGCCCGACGTGATGTCGACCTGGCCGCCGCCGAAGGAAACGGCGTAGATGCCGTTCTTGACCGAGGCGATGATCTCTTCCGGCTCCATGTCGCCCGAGGTCATGTAGGTGTTGGTCATGCGCGGCATCGGCTGGTGCGCGTAGCCTTCGCGGCGGCCGTTGCCGGTGGCCTTCATGCCCATCAACCTGGCGTTCTGGCGATCCTGCATATAGCCGACGAGCTTGCCGTCCTCGATCAGCACGTTGCGCGCCGAGGGCGTCCCTTCATCGTCGACGGTCAGCGAGCCGCGCCGCTCGGGGATGGTGCCATCATCGACCACGGTGACACCCTTCGCCGCCACCTGTTGGCCCATCAGGCCGGCGAAAGCTGATGTCTTCTTGCGGTTGAAGTCGCCTTCGAGCCCGTGCCCGACCGCCTCGTGCAGCATCACGCCCGGCCAGCCGCTGGACAGCACGATGTCGAACGTGCCCGCCGGCGCAGGGACGGCCTCGAGATTAACCAGCGCCTGCCGCAGCGCCTCGCTGGCGGCATGCTTCCAGCTTTCCTCGCCGACGAACTCGCCAAAACTCTTGCGGCCGCCCATGCCGTAGGAGCCGCTCTCCTGCCGGTCGCCATCGCCGACCACCACGGAAACGTTGATCCGCACCAGCGGGCGGATGTCGCGCACAATCTGGCCGTCGCCGCGCACGATCTCGACATGCTGCCACGAGGCGGCAAGCGACGCCGTCACCTGGCGCACGCGCGGATCCTTGGCGCGCAGCCAGCCGTCGATCTCCTGCAACAGCTTGGCCTTGGCCTCGAAGGAAGGCGAGGGGATAGGGTTCTCGTCGCCATAAAGATGGCGGTTGGTGCGGGCGGGCGCTCCGGCCAATGTGCCGGAATAGCCGCCTTTGACAGCCGAGACTGCATCCGCCGCGCGCAACAGCGAGGCTTCGGAGAGATCGCTCGAATGCGCATAACCGCTGGCCTCGCCGGCCACGGCGCGCAGGCCGAACCCCTGGTCGGTGTTGAAATTGGCCGTCTTCAGCCGGCCATTATCGAACATCAGCGCTTCGTTCTCGCTGTATTCGAGGAACAACTCGCCGTCGTCGGCGCCCTTGATGGTCTCGGTGACGATCTCCTTGACGCGATCGTCGGAAATGTCGAATTGGCCGATCAGGCTGTTCATGGCAAATCCATTCGTGGAAACAAATCGTTCCTCGGCATGTAGGCGCGAAGCCGCCGTCGCACAATCGCCAACTGGGTCAAGCCGACGATTGCGCCGCCATCACTTGCCGCTGACGAAGTCCTTGATGTTGCCGGCCATCGCGTTCCAATTGGAAAACTGCTCCTCGAGATTGGCCCTGGTGATGCCGCCGGCAAAGCTGACATCCATCCTGAAATTCGAGCCGTCGCCCGAATAGGCCCTCACCCACCGGTATTTTGCGTTCCAGGCGTTGGCTTGGTCAGCGGTAAGCGGGTCGGCGTAGCCGGTCGCGAATTGCAGCGACTTGCAGTTCTCGCGGTCTTCGCAGCCGTAGAAATAGATCAGGTATTTAACGCCGTCGATCCGCCCCGAAATCATCGGATCGCCGTTGTCGTCCTTGCCCATCCTGGCGGAACCGAAGCCCTTGGCGATATCGAGGATCGCCGCCGGGTCGGGGCTCTGGAGGATTTCGGCGTCCTCGGCCCGGGCGACCGAAACCGCACCGGCCAGCGCCAGCCCAGCGATGAAAGCGGACAATGACGTGCGCATGGAGCCTCCTGCCGCCAAATCCGCATTCGCCATCCGACCTCAGCGTCGGAAATGGCCGCGGTGGATGGGCAAGAAGATCAAGGTAGGGCGGCGAAGCCGTCCGCAAAGCCCTTGAGGTCGACGGGAATACCGATGCCTTCCTCGGGCGTCTGGAAGACGATGAAGGTGGCCGACGTGCCGCTCTTCAACGTGTCGAGCAGCGGTTTTTCAAGGATCACCTCGGCGTAGCAGCCGTCCTGGAAGCAGCGCACGAAATAGGCGCGGCCGATATCCTTGCCGTCGACGTTGAGGCCAAGCCCGTTGGGCAGGAGCACGCCGAGCGGCGCCAGCACGCGCAGGATCTCGGCCTTGTTGTCGGCTGTGCGCAGCACCACGACCGAAAGCCCCATTTCAGGGCGGTCCTCGGCGACGACGTTCTGCATCATCACGCATTGCTCTGAGGTAGCACCTGCAGGCGTATCGCAGATGATCGACCACGCGCCATGCGTCGACTTCACCGTGCCGCTCGGCGGCTTGGCGTCGTTAGGCGAGGCGGGGGCGCCGACGGCTACGCCGACACCGAGCAAGGCGACGGCAAGGACGACCTTCGCCAGGGTTCTCGAAAGCCAGGAAGTCATAACGGCTCCATTGCGAATCACGGCACTTTAAGCCGCGCCGGGGCCAAGTAAAGGACGAGACCTCCGCCGGTCCGCCCCGATACCGGCAATTGCATGCTTTTCCAAAGCAAATTCGCCCGAATTGCGACCGTCGCGCATATAGCATGGCGGGCGCCGAACGCAGCCTTCGGCCTGCGCGCAAAAATGCCGCACGGTTTCCTCCGCTCCTTTCTTGCGGAGGGAAATAGAGTATGGTTTGAACCAGCCTCGGGACAGCCCGGGATTCCCAATTCCGGTGTCGTCCGTTATTGGTGCGACCAGATCGCGGGAAGTGGGAGACGAGAGGGCGATGAGGAAATTCCTGGCAAGCGCTGAATTCTTGGCAGGTACGGCAGCTTCGGCCGTGCTCTTCTCCAGTGCGGCGGCTCGTGCCGACCAGCCGCGGGAATGGGAGATGACCTTCCAGGCGCCCGCGACCGACATGATGCGGCAGATCGAGCGGTTTGGGAACTACACCATGTGGTTCATCGTCCCGATCACCATCCTTGTGCTGGTGCTTCTGCTGGTCTGCATCGTCAGGTTCCGCGCCAGTGCCAATCCAGTGCCGTCCAGGACCAGCCACAACACGCTGATCGAGGTGATCTGGACGGTCGGGCCGGTGATCGTGCTCCTGCTCATCGCCATTCCCTCCTTCCAGCTGCTCACGGCGCAGTACACGCCGCCGGAAGAAGCCAAGCTCACCGTCAAGGCGACCGGCAACCAGTGGAACTGGGATTACGAGTACCAGGTCGACAAGACCTTCTCCTTCAACTCGGCGGTTCTTCAGGATGCCGACCGCGCCAAGGCCGGCAAGGAAGATCGCGCCCGCTATCCGCGTCTGCTGGCGGTCGACAACGAGCTGGTCGTGCCGGTCAACACCATGACCCGCGTGCTGATCACCGCCACCGATGTCATCCACTCCTTCGCCGTGCCGTCCTTCGGCATCAAGATGGATGCCGTCCCCGGCCGCACCAACGAGACCTGGTTCAAGGCGGAGAAGGAAGGCCTCTACTACGGCCAGTGCTCGCAGCTCTGCGGCAAGGACCATGCCTTCATGCCGATCGCCGTGCGCGTCGTGTCCGATGCGCAGTTCAAGACCTGGCTGGATACGGCCAAGACCGACGTGCCCGCCGCCAACAAGGCGCTGATGGCCGAGATCGATGGTACCAACAAGGTAGCGGCCGCCGGCAACTGATGCTGCGGGTTAGCAAGATTTAGGGAACGGAGCGGAACATGGCAGAGGCTGCAGCTCACGATCACGGCGACCACAGGCCGCATGGCTGGGTCCGCTGGGTCTACTCGACCAACCACAAGGACATCGGCACGCTCTACCTGATCTTCGCGATCATGGCCGGCATCATCGGCGCCGCGCTCTCGGTCGCCATCCGCATGGAGCTGCAGGAGCCGGGCATCCAGATCTTCAGCGGCCTGGCGCAGATGGTCTACGGCATGCAGGGCGACGCCGCCGTCGACGGCGGCAAGAGCATGTACAACGCCTTCGGCGCCGCGCACGGCCTGATCATGATCTTCTTCATGGTCATGCCGGCGCTCATCGGCGGCTTCGCCAACTGGATGGTGCCGATCATGATCGGCGCGCCGGACATGGCCTTCCCGCGCATGAACAACATCTCGTTCTGGCTGCTGCCGCCTGCCTTCATCCTGCTGCTCTCCTCGATGTTCGTGCCGAGCGCGCCGGGCGCCTTCGGCGTCGGCGGCGGCTGGACCATTTATCCGCCGCTCTCGACGTCCGGCCAGCCAGGCCCGGCGATGGACCTGGCGATCCTCTCGATCCATATCGCCGGCGCGTCGTCGATCCTCGGCGCCATCAACTTCATCACCACCATCTTCAACATGCGCGCTCCCGGCATGACGCTGCACAAGATGCCGCTGTTTGCCTGGGCGGTGCTGATCACCGCTTTCCTGCTGCTGCTGTCGCTGCCGGTTCTGGCGGGCGCCATCACCATGCTGCTCACCGATCGCAATTTCGGCACTGCTTTCTTCGTGCCGGATCAGGGCGGTGACCCGATCCTCTTCCAGCATCTGTTCTGGTTCTTCGGCCATCCCGAGGTGTACATCCTGATCCTGCCGGGCTTCGGCATCATCAGCCATATCGTCTCGACCTTCTCGAAGAAGCCGGTGTTCGGCTATCTCGGCATGGCCTACGCCATGGTCGCGATCGGCGCCGTCGGCTTCATCGTCTGGGCGCACCACATGTACACGACCGGCCTGTCGCTCGACACGCAGCGTTACTTCGTGTTCGCCACCATGGTCATCGCGGTGCCGACCGGCGTGAAGATCTTCTCCTGGATCGCCACCATGTGGGGCGGTTCGATCTCCTTCAAGCCGCCGATGCTGTGGGCGCTGGGCTTCATCTTCCTGTTCACCATCGGTGGCGTCACCGGCGTTCAACTGGCCAATGCCGGTCTCGACCGCTCGCTGCACGACACCTATTTCGTGATCGCCCACTTCCACTACGTGCTGTCGCTGGGCGCGGTGTTTGCCATCTTCGCCGGCTGGTACTACTGGTTCCCGAAGATGACCGGCTACATGTACTCGCCGGTTATCGCCAACACCCACTTCTGGGTGACCTTCGTCGGCGTCAACCTGATCTTCTTCCCGCAGCACTTCCTCGGCCTCGCCGGCATGCCGCGCCGTACCGTCGACTATCCGGACGCGTTCGCCGGCTGGAACATGGTGTCGTCCTACGGCTCCTACATCGCGGCCGTTGGCGTTGCGATCTTCCTCTACGGCGTGTTCGAGGCCTTCCAGAAGAAGCGCGTCGCCGGCGCCAACCCGTGGGGCGAGGGCGCCACCACGCTCGAATGGCAGCTGCCTTCGCCGCCGCCGTTCCACCAGTGGGAACAGCTGCCGAAGATCAGGTAGGCAGCGTCCCGACGCATACGAGGCCGCCGGCTTGCCCGGCGGTCTTGGCCAACGGAATGATGGACTTTAAGTACGCATGGCCCTTGCCGAAGACAGATTGATGGAGGAAGCGGGTTTTCGCATGTCGGAAGCGACCGCAGGCGATTTCTTCGCCCTCCTGAAGCCGCGTGTCATGTCGCTGGTCGTCTTCACGGCCTTTGTCGGCATGATCGCGGCGCCCGTCGCCATCAATCCGCTCATGGCGGTGATCGCCATCCTCGCAATCGCCATTGGCGCCGGTGCTTCCGGCGCGCTCAACATGTGGTACGATGCCGACATCGACGCCGTGATGACGAGGACCGCCGGCCGCCCGGTGCCGTCCGGTCGCGTCACCCCAGGCGAGGCGTTGAGCTTTGGCCTTGTGCTGTCGGTGCTGTCGGTGATGACGCTCGGCGTGCTGGTCAACTGGCTGTCGGCATCGCTTCTCGCCTTCACCATCTTCTTCTACGCCGTCATCTACACCATGTGGCTGAAGCGCTGGACGCCGCAGAACATTGTCATCGGCGGCGCCGCCGGCGCCATCCCGCCGGTAATCGGCTGGGCCGCCGTGACCGGCTCGGTCAGCCTCGAAAGCGTGATCCTGTTCCTGATCATCTTCCTGTGGACGCCGCCGCATTTCTGGGCGCTGGCTCTCTTCAAATCCGACGACTACGCCCGCGCCGGCATCCCGATGATGCCGAATGTCGCCGGCCATGCCTCGACCCGTAGGCAGATCTTTGCTTATGCGCTGATCCTGGCGCCGGTCGGGGTGCTGCCCTGGGCGCTCGGCTACACCACGGCCGGCTACGGCGTCGTCTCGGCGGCCCTCGGCGCGGGCTTCGTCTGGTATGCCTGGAAAGTGCTTGCCATGGCCGACGACGATCGCGCGATGAAGCCGGCCAAGGCCCTGTTCGGCTACTCGCTGCTCTATCTCTTCGCTATCTTTGCCGCCTATCTCATCGATTGCGTGATTGGGCGCGCCCTCATGATGGGGGGAGCATGATCGTGGCTGACAAGAAACTCGAACTGGTCACGCTGACCGAACGCCAGCAGAAGGCCCGCCGCAACCGCTCCATCGCCATCGGTCTTGCGCTGGCAGCGCTGGTCGTCGTCTTCTATGCCGCCACCATCGTGCGCTTCGGTCACAGCGGAGCCAGCATCACCAGCTCCGGCCTGCTGGGAGGCGGCTGATGGGCGGCGAGACCAGCAGCAAGCCCCGCAAGGTGAACAACGGCATCGTCGCCGCCGTCTGCCTCGCCTTCTTCACCGGCATGGTCGGCATGGCCTATGCGGCGGTTCCGCTCTATAAGATGTTCTGCCAGGTCACCGGCTATGGCGGGACCACGCAGCGCGCCGAGAAGCAATATGCCGGCCGCGTGCTCGACCGTGATATCACCATCCGCTTCGATGCCAACACCAACGGCATTCCATGGCAGTTCGAGCCTGTCGCCCGCTCGGTGACGATCAAGATCGGCGCGACGGCGCAGGCGCATTACAGCGCCACCAACAAGTTCGACCGCACCATCACTGGCCGCGCCTCGTTCAACGTGCAGCCGGAAATGGCCGGCGCCTATTTCAACAAGGTGGAGTGCTTCTGCTTCACCGACACGACGCTGAAGCCCGGCGAGACGCTGGACATGCCGGTCGTGTTCTATGTCGATCCAGACATCGTCAACGTGCCGGAACTCAAGGACTTGAAGACCATCACCCTGTCCTACACGATGTTCCCGGTCGAAAATAAACAGCCGGTCGCCTCCTCGGCGCCGGCCGCTGGCAGCAGCAACAAAGTTCCAGATTCCGACGCAAGCCTCGGGGGTTGATATGGCAGACGCGCACGCAAAACCACAACACGACTACCATCTCGTCAACCCGAGCCCCTGGCCTTTCCTGGGCTCGATCGGCGCGCTGGTCACCGCCATCGGCGGCGTCTGCCTGATGCAGTATCTGAAGGGCGGCAACTTCCCGGTCTTCGGCCACAACATCGCCAATCCGTGGCTGTTTTTCATCGGGATGATCATCGTGCTCTACACGATGTTCGCCTGGTGGTCGGACACCATCAAGGAAGCGCATGAGGGTCACCACACGCGCGTCGTGTCGCTGCATCTGCGCTATGGCATGATCATGTTCATCGCCTCCGAGGTGATGTTCTTCGTCGCCTGGTTCTGGGCCTTCTTCGACGCAAGTCTCTTCCCCGGCGAGGCGAACCAGTATGCCCGCACCGCCTTCACCGGCGGCGTGTGGCCGCCGAAGGGGCTTGAAGTCCTCGATCCCTTCCACTTGCCGCTCTACAACACCATCATCCTGCTTCTGTCGGGCACGACGGTGACCTGGGCGCACCACGCGCTTCTGCATGGCGACCGCAAGGGCCTGATCAACGGCCTGGTGCTGACCGTCGGCCTCGGCATGCTGTTCACCATGGTGCAGGCCTACGAGTATATGCACGCTCCGTTCGGCTTCAGGGATTCGATCTACGGCGCCACCTTCTTCATGGCGACCGGCTTCCACGGCTTCCACGTCATCATCGGCACCATCTTCCTGCTGGTCTGCCTGATCCGCGCGTGGCGCGGCGACTTCACCCCGAAACAGCATTTCGGCTTCGAGGCGGCCGCCTGGTATTGGCACTTCGTTGACGTGGTCTGGCTGTTCCTGTTCAGCGCAATCTATGTCTGGGCCTCCAACGGCGCACTGATCGAAGGCCATTAAACCGACTGGTTTAGGAATCCCAAGGGGCGGCTGCGGCGACGTGGCCGCCTTATTCTTTGGGGCAAAAAGGTCTAGGGTGGGAACATGAGCGAAGACAAGGCGATCTGGCCACCTATCGATCCGATCTCGGCCGGTCTGCATGGCCGCTGTCCGCGCTGCGGCGAAGGCAAGCTGTTCTCGGGTTTCCTCACCGTCGGCAAGCGCTGCTATAATTGCGGACTCGACTATTCCTTCGCCGATGCGGGCGACGGGCCGGCCGTGTTCGTCATCCTGATCATCGGCTTCGTCGTCGTCGGCCTCGCATTGTGGATGGAGGTGACGTTCAGTCCGCCGCTCTGGCTGCACTTTATGTTGTGGATACCGCTGGCGCTGGTGCTCTGCCTGACGGCGCTACGCCTGATCAAGGGCGTGCTGATCACCTTGCAGTATTCGAAGAAGGCCTCAGAGGGCAGGCTGGATTCCAACGAATGAGCGAGACGACCGGTTTGGTTGGCGGCCCTTCGCGGCCGCGCACGGCGTTGCTGCTTGGCCTCGGCCTTGTCCTGTTCGCCGTCCTGATCGGGCTCGGCACCTGGCAGGTCCAGCGCCTGCATTGGAAGGAAGGCCTGCTCGCAACCATCGACAAGCGCACCCATTCCGCACCGCTGGCTCTAGCGGACGTGGAGAAGGAATTCGCCGCTTCCCATGATGTCGACTACACGCCCGTGACGGTAACAGGCACTTTCCTGCATCAGGGCGAGCGGCACTTCTTTTCCACTTGGCAAGGCGACAGCGGCTTCAACGTCTACACGCCCCTGCAGCTCGAGGACGGCCGCTTCGTGCTCGTCAACCGCGGCTTCGTTCCCTATGACCTCAAGGATCCCTCCAAGCGCCGGCAGGGCGAAGTCGCCGGCAAGGTGACCGTGACCGGACTTGCCCGCAATCCGCTGCCTGCAAAGCCGTCGATGATGCTTCCCGACAATGACGTCGCCAAGAACATCTTCTATTGGAAGGACCGCGACGTCATGGCGGCGACCGCCGGTCTGCCTGCCGGGTTCGTGCTGGTGCCGTTCTTCGTCGATGCCGACAAGACGCCGAATCCTGGCGGCCTGCCGGTCGGTGGCGTCACCATCATCGACCTGCCGAACAACCATTTGCAATATGCCGTCACGTGGTACGGGCTGGCCGCCGCCCTTGCAGCCGTGCTGATCCTGAGGTTGCGCCGCCCGGCGAAGGAGCAGTGAGCGTCCTCGCTCTTGACAGGGCAGGGGTGCGCACCTCATTTCGCCTAATCAAACAGATAGAGCATGATGTCGTCCGAAAACCGCCTCACACTTTTCGGCATCATGTTCTTGGTTCCGACTGAATCGGCCTTGCATTCATGACCCAGAAAAAGCCACCGCTGACGATCAGGCTCTGCCAGCCGCGCGGCTTCTGCGCCGGTGTCGACCGCGCCATCCAGATCGTCGTGCTGGCGCTGAAGAAATACGGTGCGCCGGTCTATGTCCGCCACGAGATCGTGCACAACCGCTACGTCGTCGAAGGGCTGCAGAGCCTGGGCGCCGTCTTCATCGAGGAACTGTCCGAGATTCCGCCGGAGCATCGCCAGTCGCCCGTGGTCTTTTCCGCGCATGGCGTGCCGAAATCGGTGCCGGCGGACGCGCAGGCGCGCAATCTCTTTTACCTCGACGCCACGTGCCCGCTCGTCTCCAAGGTGCACAAGCAGGCGATGCGCCACCAGCGGCTTGGTCGCCATGTGCTTTTGATCGGCCATGCCGGCCACCCGGAGGTGATCGGCACGATGGGCCAATTGCCGGAAGGCGCGGTGACGCTGATCGAGACGGAGGCTGACGCCGCGCGTTTCGTGCCTGTCGACGCTTCGGCGCTGGGCTTCGTCACCCAGACGACCTTGTCGGTCGAGGACACGGCGGGCATCATTCGCGCGCTCCAGGAGCGGTTTCCCGAACTGCATGCGGCCGCGGCCGAATCGATCTGCTACGCCACTACCAACCGCCAGGAAGCGGTGAAGGAGACAGCGGCCGGCGCCGATCTTTTCCTTATCGTCGGCGCTCCCAATTCGTCCAATTCGCGTCGTCTTGTCGAAGTGGCGGAGCGCGCGGGCGCCACAATGTCGCTTCTCGTGCAGCGCGCCGCCGAAATTCCGTGGGATGAGATCGCCGGGATCAGGACGCTCGGCCTGTCGGCCGGCGCCTCGGCGCCGGAAATCATCGTCGACGAGATCATCGACGCGTTCCGGCAACGCTTCGACGTCACCATCGATCTGGCCGTCACGGCCACGGAAACGGAGGATTTTCCGGTGATGCGGGTGTTGCGCGATGTCGAACTGACGGCGGCCGACATGGCCTTCGTCAACGGAGCGGCGTGAAACCGGATGGCCGTCTACACCGACGTCAACGAAGGCGAGCTGACCGCATTCCTCAAGGCCTATCCGGTGGGTGAGCTGCTCTCCTACAAGGGCATCGCCGAAGGCACCGAGAATTCCAATTTCCTGGTCCACGCCTCGACCGGCTCCTACATCCTGACGCTCTACGAGAAGCGGGTCGACAAGGCCGACCTGCCGTTCTTTCTCGGCCTGATGGGCCATCTTGCCAGGAAAGGCATTTCCTGCCCGCTGCCGGTCACCGCGCATGACGGCACCGTCATCGGCACGCTGGCCGGCCGGCCCGCCGTCATCATCACCTTCCTCGAAGGCCTGTCGCTCAGGCGGCCGACGGCGGCGCATTGCGGCGAAGTCGGCAAGGCGCTCGCCAGCCTGCATCTTGCCGGCCAGGATTTTCAGATGCGAAGGCCGAACGCGCTGGCGATCGAGGGCTGGCGCAAGCTCTGGGCTGCCTCGCGCGAGCGCGCCGACGAGGTCGAGCCAGGGCTGGCGGCCGAGGTCGACGCCGACTTCAGCGATTTCGAGCGCAACTGGCCCACCGGCCTGCCGAAGGGCATCATCCATGCCGACCTGTTCCCGGACAATGTCTTCTTCCTCGGCGAGAAACTGTCCGGGCTGATCGACTTCTATTTCGCCTGCGACGACCTCTACGCCTATGATGTCGCCACCTGCCTCAACGCCTGGTGCTTCGAGAAGGATTTTTCCTTCAACCTGACCAAGGGGACGGCGCTGCTGGCCGGCTACCAGTCGGTGCGGCCGCTTCAGGGCGACGAGAAGGCGGCGCTGCCGATGCTGGCGCGCGGCTCGGCGCTGCGCTTCATGCTGACCCGCCTCTATGACTGGCTGACCATTCCGGATGGCGGGCTGGTGATGAAGCGCGATCCGACCGAATATATCCGCCGCATGCGCTTCCATCGCGCCATCAAGTCGCCATCCGAATACGGGCTGACATGAACAAGCAGATCGAGATCTTCACCGACGGCGCCTGCTCGGGCAATCCCGGGCCGGGCGGCTGGGGCGCAGTGCTTCGCTACAACGGCGTCACCAAGGAGCTGTCCGGCGGCGAGGCCGAGACCACCAACAACCGCATGGAGCTGCTGGCCGCCATCACCGCGCTCAACGCGCTGAAGGAGCCTTGCGCGGTCGACCTCTACACCGACAGCAAATACGTCATGGACGGCATCTCCAAATGGATCCACGGCTGGAAGAAGAACGGCTGGAAGACCGGCGACAGGAAGCCGGTCAAGAATGGCGAGCTCTGGCAGGCGCTCGATGAGGCCAACCGGCGTCACAAGGTCGTCTGGCACTGGGTTAAGGGCCATGCCGGCCACCCGGAGAACGAGCGCGCTGACGAACTGGCCCGGCAGGGCATGGCACCGTTCAAGAAGGGCCCGGTGAAGCCTGTTTTGGCGGCGCAGCCCGCAGCGCAGCCGAAGCGGCCGGCGGTTGCGAAGGCGCGACGCTCGACCCAGAGCTACTGATCGGCCATCGAGCCCGCATCTGATCGGAGAAAGTTTGCCTTGCCGATCGCCTATTACATTACCCATCCGCAGGTTCGGATCGACGCCAACATTCCGGTGCCGGAATGGGGGCTGTCTGACATCGGCCGGGCAAGGGCTGTTGCGATGCTCGATCAGCCCTGGATCGGCTCGATTGGGCGCATCGTGTCGTCCGCTGAACGCAAGGCGGTCGAAACTGCGAAAATCCTGGCGAAGCATCTTCATCTTGAGGTCGAGGTGCGGGAGCGGATGCACGAGAACGACCGGTCGGCGACGGGCTTCCTGCCGCCGCCGGAATTCGAAGCGGTTGCCGACGAGTTCTTCGCCAGGCCGCACGACAGTATCCGCGGATGGGAAAGGGCGATAGACGCACAGCAGCGCATCATGGACGAAGTCGACGCCGTGCTTGGCACCGGCCTCACCGGCAACTTGGCTTTCATTGGCCATGGAGGCGTGGGGACACTTCTGCTGCTTCTGCTCGATTCCCGCCAAATCAGTCGTGTCGCGGATCAGCCGGCGGGCGGCGGCAATTACTTCGCCTATGACATTGAGGCTCGCCGCATCCTGCACGGCTGGCGCCCCATCGACGAACTGGCGCCGCATAGCGGCATTTGATCGTCAGCGGATCAGCAGCGCCGTCGAGAACATGCCGAGCGCGAACACCGTGTGCGCCAGGAGGTTGAGCGCGCGCACATTCATCGGATTGGGAAGCTTGGACGCCGCCCAGCCGGCGCCCATGCCCGGCGCAAGCAGGAACCAGCCCGCCCCGACCGTGACGATGCCGAGGATGAAGGCCGGCAGGAATGTCGGCGCCGCCAGCCAGCCCGCGCCGGCGAGCACGACAAGGATCACGCCGTAGAGAATGCCGACGAGGTAGTGGAATGCCCAGCCGAGCGCCTTTTCATGCGCATAAGGTGCCGCCTTGCCGATATCGTCGTGAAAAACCCTCTTCGGCAGATGCCGCACCCAGCGTCCGACCATGCCCCAGTTGGGCAATGGCAGGCCGAACGCCTTGTTGAGGACGATCGCCCAGACATCCATGAATACTGTGGCGCCGATGCCGATCGCCACTGCGCGCCAGACGGTGTCAAACATCAGAGCATGATCCTGAACCGAAGGTCAGCGAACGCAAAAAGTGGAACTGGTTTTCGGACAAGATCATGGGGCCAACGAAACCTGACCTGATCTAGAGCTGCTCGAGGATTTTTGCCGCGCCACTCTCGTCGACGCCCGGCTTGGTCTCGACATTGAGCGCCACGACCTTGCCGTCGTCGACGATCATTGAGAAGCGCTTCGAACGCAGGCCCATGCCGGCCCCGGAAAGATCGTTGTCGAGTCCCACCGATTTGGCGAAATCGCCGCTGCCGTCGGCGAGATAGAGGATCTTGCCTTCGCCGCCGGTGAACCGCGCCCAAGCGCCCATGACATGCACGTCGTTGACCGAGACGACGGCGACCGTGTCGACGCCGCGGGCCAGGATGGCGTCATGATTCTCCAGATAACCAGGCAGGTGGTTGTTGCTGCAGGTCGGCGTGAAGGCGCCGGGAACGCCGAACAGCACGACTTTCTTGCCGGCGAAGATCTCATCGCCGGTGATCGACTTTGCGCCGTCCGCGGTCATGGTCTTGAAGGTCGCTTCGGGCAGTTTTTCGCCAACCGCAATGGTCATGGGGTGCCTCGCTTGGGGGATGGGAAGGATCGATGCCTTCGATATCGGACTGCGCGGGCTCCGGCAACTCTTCAGAGCAATTCCAGGAAAAGTGTGCAGCGGTTTTCCGTCCGGAATTGCGGCTCAGAAAGACCCTGGATCAAGGGAAAGGCAGCAGCCCGTCCACCGAACCCTCGGCACTGGTCAGCGTGTAATACAGCCCGCCATCGGTCGGCGCCGCCGACGGCCGGTCGAGGATCGGCACGGTGAAGACGAGCTTGCCATCCTTCTGACTGCGCACCGGCGCGCCGAACATGTAGTCGCGCTCGCCGGCGATGAAGAGATCGACGGATTGCGGATCGCCGGGCGACTGCGCCTGGACGACAAGGGTCTCATGGTCGCTGGACAGCACGCTGATGCCGAAATCGGACCGGGCCGGGGAGGGCAGCGTTGCAAGTGCGGTTTTCACCAGGGCCGCGTCGGTCGCGTTATCGGGGTCGGACCCGGGATCGACGCTGAGCCGGGTCTGCACTGGAATGCAGATCGTCTCGCAGATGCCGAGGAAGATATTGGCATCGATGGTCGCCGGCTGGTCGGGCGAAGACAGCGTGAACGTCACCGGCAGCGACACCGGACGATCGTAGCCGGCCCATTTGCCATAGCCGTCGTCATGCCGCTGCGGCGGCGGGAACGACAATTGCGCGTCGGCGACATTGGTGCTGCCCGATATGTCGAGTTGCGGCGGCACGCCGGCGTCGCCTGGATCGCGCCAATAGGTTTTCCAGCCGGGCTTCAACGCGATGTCGAGCACGCCGTGGATCTTGCCGGCCTGGTCGGGCTTGCCGGTGGTCACCAGCCGAACCTTGCCGCCTTCACTGTTGTACCAGTTCGAGGAGGAGGCCTCGGCCGATGGGCTTGTAGCCCACCCGAAAACGACGCCGAGAACCAGTAATTTCATGTATCGCATGCGGTGATTTGACCGTCCGTTCTTGGCCGCGCAATGACTTCATCGCTCTCCCGGTATCATATTTGCGTGACATCGGGGACTGGCACCATCTTTTCGGCGCTGCCGAAACGCGTTACGCTGAGGCCATGGACTTGCTGCGCCACAAGAAGTCGGCCGCCGGACGCGGTTTCCTCGACGATCAGTTCCTGATTGCCATGCCCGGCATGAAGGACGACCGTTTCGCGCGCTCCGTCATCTACATCTGCGCCCATAGCGACGAGGGCGCGATGGGCCTGATCATCAATCAGACGCAGCAGATGCTGTTTCCGGACCTGCTTGTGCAACTCGGCATCATGAACGAGCAGGAAGCGATCCGCCTGCCGGCGCATACGCGCGATTTCGTCGTGCGCAACGGCGGGCCCGTCGACCGCAGCCGCGGCTTCGTGCTGCATTCGGGCGACTATCGCGTGGAATCCTCGCTCAACGTCTCCGACGATATCTGTCTGACGGCAACCGTCGATATTCTGCGCGCCATCTCGACCGGCCGCGGCCCGCGCCATGCCCTCATGGCGCTCGGCTATTCCGGCTGGGGCGCCGGCCAGCTCGAAACGGAGATCTCCGAGAATGGCTGGCTCACCTGTCCGGCGACGCCGGAGCTTCTCTTCGACACCGATATCGAGCGCAAATACGACCGTATCCTTGCCTCGATCGGCATCGACCTCGCCCATCTGAGCGCCGCCGCCGGGCACGCTTAGCACGTTCGTCATCCTAGGGCGGAGCAAAAGCGACGCGCGCAGACCCTAGGATCCATGCCGTTACATCGAGCATAGAGTGCAGCGGTGCAGAACTCTGCAACGCTTTTCAATGCGTTAACGTCACGGAATGGATTCTCGGGTCAAGCCCGAGAATGACGATGTGATGGACGTAACGGCCAATCGCAGAGTGTCTCGCTACTCGATTGGAACGACCGGCCGTATCAAGCGCGCCAACCTAAGCCTGGGTCAGCGGATACTGCTCCCTCAGCGTCTTCAGCACCTGGTCGCCGGGCATCGGCGCGCCGAACATGAAGCTCTGCACATATTCGCAGCCCATCTGGCGCAGCTCCAGCGCGTCGCTTTCATCCGAAATGCCTTCCGCCACGACCGAAAGCCCCAGCTCATGCGCCATGTTGACCATCGATTTGAGCAGCACGGCACGCTTCGGCGTGGCGTCGTCGACGAAGCTCTTGTCGATCTTGATGGTGTCGAAGGGGAAGCGCGTCAGGTAGGAGAGCGAGGAATAGCCGGTGCCGAAATCGTCGAGCGACAATCCGATGCCGAGCTGCTTCAGCTTGGTCAGCACATGCGCGGTCTGCTCGGGATTGTCCATCACCAGGGACTCGGTGAGCTCCAGCCGGAAGCAGCGCGGTTTCAGATTGGCGCGCGCTATGACCGAGCGGACGTCGCTGACCAGGTCGCGGCGGATGAGCTGGCGGCTGGACAGGTTGACCGACACCGACAGCGGCGCGTCGCCGATCTGCTTCTGCCAGGTCGCGAGGTCCTCGGCCGCCTGCTGCATGGCGAACAGGCCGAGCTGCACGATCAGCCCGCAATTCTCGGCGACCGGAATGAAGTCCCCCGGCGGGATCATGCCGCGGCGCGGATGGTCCCAGCGCAGCAGCGCCTCGAAGCCGGCGACGCTGCCATCCTCCAGCCGCACGATCGGCTGGTAGGCAAGCGTGAACTCGCGCCGCTCGATAGCGCGGCGAAGGTCGGATTCGAACTGCAGCCGGTCGGTGCCGACGGTGCGGAAGGCGGGACGGAAGGGCTCGATCCTGTCGCCGCCGAAACGCTTGGCCTGGTGCATGGCAAGCTCGGCGTCCTTGACCATGTCCTCGGCCGAAGTCTGCGCCGTCGTCCAGGTGATCAGGCCGATCGATGCGGTGAGCACGATTTCTCGCTTGGCGAAGGTGATCGGATTGTTGATCGCGTGCTTGATGGCGTCCGCCATGGCAGCGATGCGGGCCGGGTCCTGTTCCGAAAGCAGCATCAGCGCGAACTGGTCGCCGGCAAAGCGCGACAGCGAATCCTTCGGCTTGAGCAGCCGGTGCAGCCGGCGCGCGACGGTGAGCAGAATGGTGTCGCCGGCGGAGATGCCAAGGCCGTCATTGACCTGCTTGAAGCGATCGATGTCGATGATGAAGACCGTCGGGCGCACCTTCTCCTCGGTGCGGGCGATCGAGATGATCGCTTCCAGTCGGTTCATGAACAATTCGCGGTTCGGCAGGCCGGTCAAATTGTCATGCACGGCGTCGTGCAGCAGCCTTTCCTCGGATTTCTTCTGCTCGGTGACGTCAATCATGGTGCCGACGCAGCGGATCACCTCGCCGTCGGAGCCGATCACCGGGCGGGCGCGCAGCGAGAACCAGTGGTAATGGCCGTCGGCGCCGCGCAGGCGGAAGTTCTGCGCTACCTTGCCGCGCCTATGCTCCAGCACCACGTCGAGCGTGGTGCGGAACGTGTCGCGGTCGTCGGCATGCAGCACCGGCAGCCAGTTGCGGGCCGCACCCCCAAGGCTGTTGGGCGCAAGGCCGAGCTGCAGGCTGATGTCGGGCTTGGTCACCACGCGGTCGCGCAGCACGTCCCAATCCCAGACGATGTCGCCCGAGCCGGCGACGGCGAGCGCCTGCCGCTCCAGGTCGGAGAACAGGCCCTGATGCAGCGCGCCGCCGGCAAAGGCGTGCTGCATGACCGTGAAGCCGATCAAGAGGATGATCAGGATCAGCCCGCCGCCCAGCGCCGGCTGGGCGATGTCGTTGTCCAGCATGCCGGTGATCGCCATCCACGATCCGCATAGCCATAGCAGCACCATCACCCAGCTCGGCACCAGCATGATCGCGCGGTCATAGCCGCGGATGCCGAGGAAGATGATGAGGCCGAGGCCGGTGAGCGCGGTGGCGGCGAACGAGATGCGGGCAACGCCGGCGGCGACCGCCGGATCGACGATGGCCACCCCCGCGATCAACAGCAGCCCGAGGATCCAGACCAGCGCGCCGTAGCTGAAATGACCATGCCACCGGTTGAGGTTGAGATAGGCGAACAGGAACACCACGAAGGTTCCGGCCAGGGCCACCTCCGTGCCGGCCCGCCAGATCTGCTCGTTGCCGGGCGATATCTCGATGATCTTGTTGAGGAAGCCGAAGTCGACGCAGATATAGGCCAGCACCGCCCAGGCGAGCGCCGCGGTCGCCGGGAACATCGAGGTTCCCTTGACCACGAACAGGATCGTCAGGAACAGCGCAAGAAGCCCCGAAATGCCGATGACGATGCCGCGGAACAGCGTGTAGGAGTTGACCGAGTCCTTGTAGGAATCCGGCTCCCAGAGATAGACCTGCGGCAGTTTCGGCGAGGCGAGCTCGGCGATGAAGGTCACCACCGTTCCGGGGTTCAGCGTCACCCGGAATACGTCGGCGTCGGGGCTTGTCTGGCGGTCGAGCGCGAAGCCCTCGCTGGGCGTGATGGCGGCGATGCGCGTGGAGCCGAGATCCGGCCAGAAGATGCCGGAATTCACCAGCCGGAAATGCGGCGCGACGATCAGCCGGTCGAGCTGCTGGTCGGTGGTGTTGGCGAGCGCGAAGACGGCCCAGTCGCCGCTCGAGCGAGCATCATTGGCTTCCACTTCGATGCGCCGCACGATGCCGTCGGGGCCGGGCGCCGTCGAGACCTGGAAATTCTCACCCTGGTTCCGGTAGATTTCCACGGCGCGCGATAGGTCCAGCGCCTTGTCGTCGCGCGCGATTTTGATCGGCTCGACGGCAAAAGCCGGCATGGCCGAAAAAAGCGTGACGACGACCGTCATGATGAGGGCGAATAGCGACGCTAATCGCGGAAAATTCGTCACAATCAGCCCTTCGTTCCATCGCCCGGCGGATCGTCCGCGATCCGGGCGTAGAGGTAGTGATCCTGCCAGATGCCGTTGATCCTGAGATAGGATCGCAGAAGTCCTTCGCGCCGGAATCCGGCTTTTTCAAGCACACGGATCGACCGGGCATTTTCGGGAATACAGGCAGCTTCGATCCGGTGCAACCGCAGCGTATCGAAGGCGAAGCGCGACACCAGCTTGACCGCCTCTGTCATCATGCCGCGGCCGCCGAAGCGTTCACCGATCCAGTAGCCGATATGGCCGCTCTGCGCGACGCCGTGGCGGATGTTGCCGAGCGTGATGCCGCCGGCGAGCTTGCCGCTCGATTTTTCGAAGATGAAGAAGGCGATAGCCGTGCCCTGGGCATAATCCTCGCGGTAGCGGCTGATGCGCAGGCGCCAGGCATTGCGGTCGAGCTCGTCCGGCTGCCAGCGCGGCTCCCAGGGTTCGAGGAAGGCGCGGCTTTCGCCGCGCACCGCCGACCATTCGCGATAGTCGTTGGTCAAGGGCACGCGCAGCGTGACCTTGTCGCCCTTCAGTGCCGGCAGGTCGCGGCGAAAGAAAGGGAGCGCGAACACGGTTTTGGTCGAAGATCAGACGGCGAGCCGGCGGGCCGTCGTCTGCGGGCCCGCAAGCGATTCGAGGATCGCCTCGTAGGGCGCCAGCGTGCCCACGGGACCGACCGCGGTAAGCGTCGGTCTGGTCGAGAACAGCCGCGAGGAGAGATCGGTCAGCCGCTCGACGGTCAGCGCCGAAAGCCGCTCCATCAATTCCTCTTTGGCAATCGGCCGCCCGAACAACAGCAGTTGCCGGGCAATCTGCGAGGCGCGGCTCGCTGGGCTTTCGGCCGACATGATCAGGCCGGCGCGATATTGCGCCCGCGCCCGGTCGAGCTCGTCCTGCTGGATGCTCTCGCCGGCCTTCTGCAATTCGCCGATGATCACCGGCACCAGCTTGGCGATGTCGCTCTGCCCGGTGGCGGCATGCACGCCGAAGATGCCGGTGTCGGAAAAACCCCAGTGGAAGGCATAGACTGAGTAGCAGAGGCCACGCTTCTCGCGCACCTCCTGGAACAGCCGCGACGACATGCCGCCGCCCAGGATCATCGACAGCACCTGCGAGGCGTAGAAATCGCGCACATGGTAGGCGCGGCCCTCGAAGCCGAGCACGATCTGCGCATCCATCAGGTCGCGGTCCTCGCGGAAGTCGCCGCCGACATATTGCGCATATTGCGGGATATTGCCCGCCGCCTTGGCGCGGAAGCCGCCAAGCCGCTTCTCGACCTCGCGCACGAAATTGTCGTGCTTGACGTCGCCGGCGGCCACGACGACCATCCGCTCCGCGTCATATTGGCGCTCGATGAAGCTGTGCAACTGTTTGGAGGTGAAGGATTTGACCGTCTTCGGCGTGCCGAGGATCGAGCGGCCGATGGTCTGATGACGGAAAGCCGTTTCGGTGAAGCGGTCGAAGACGATGTCGTCGGGCGTGTCGTGCGCGGCGCCGATCTCCTGCAGGATCACATGCTGCTCGCGCTCCAGCTCGTCGGGATCGAATTCGGATTCCTGCAGGATGTCGGCCAGGATATCGACCGCCAGCGGCACGTCGTCGGAAAGCACCCTGGCGTAGTAGGAGGTCGTCTCGACGCTGGTGGCGGCGTTGATCTCGCCGCCGACATTCTCGATTTCCGAGGCGATCTCGAATGCGCTGCGGCGCTTCGTGCCCTTGAACGCCATGTGCTCGAGCAGATGGGCCATGCCATGCTCTTCGTCGCGCTCGTTGCGGGCGCCTGACTTGACCCAGACACCAAGGGCAACCGATTCGATGCTTGGAAGGGTTTCGGTGGCGACTGTCAGGCCGTTCGACAGACGGCTTACCTCAACACCCATATGGCAAGTACTCCCTAACGCGCCGCCCGCGAGTGGCGGTCCACGTAATCTTCCACCATTTTCAAGTCGGATGGAAGTATCGTGTATTTTTCGTCGGCTGTCATCAAGCCGCCTAGCCATGCGGGCAGGGCAGGGGTGATGCCGCTCGCGGCCTCGACCGCCGCCGGGAATTTCGCCGGATGCGCGGTGCCGAGCACCACCATGGGCACCGCGCCGGAGTCCTGGGTGGCGGCGACACGGACGGCTGCGGCCGTATGCGGATCGAGCAGGTAGTTGCTCGCCTCGAGCGTCGCGCGGATGGTGGCGGCGACCTCGTCGACGCTAGCGCGGCCGGCATCGAACTCGGCGCGGATGCGCTTGAGCTCGCCCTCCTCGATGGTGAAGGCGCCCGACTGCTTCAAGCCGTTCATATAGCGCCGCACCGTCTCGGCATTGCGGCCCGCGGCCTCGAACAGCAGCCGCTCGAAATTAGACGACACCTGGATGTCCATCGACGGCGAGGTCGTGGCGAACACGCCCTTGGTGCGGTATTCGCCGCTCGCCAGCGTCCGCGCCAGGATGTCATTGTCGTTGGTGGCGATAATCAGCCGCTCGATCGGCAGGCCCATGCGCTTGGCGGCGTAACCGGCGAAAATATCGCCGAAATTGCCCGTCGGCACGGTGAAGGAGACCGGCCTGTCGGGCGCACCGAGCGACAGGGCCGACGAGAAGTAATAGACGATCTGGGCCATGATGCGGGCCCAGTTGATCGAATTCACACCCGACAGCGACACCCTGTCGCGAAAGGCGTGGTCGTTGAACATGTCCTTCACCAGGCCCTGGCAGTCGTCGAAATTGCCTTCGACCGCCAACGCATGGACGTTTGCCGCGCTCGACGTCGTCATCTGGCGCTGCTGCACCGGCGATACCTTGCCGTGCGGGAACAGGATGAAGATGTCGGTGCGGTCGCGGCCGGCGAACGCATCGATCGCGGCACCCCCGGTGTCGCCCGAGGTCGCGCCAACGATGGTGGCGCGTTTGCCCCGTTCCGAAAGCACATGATCCATCAGCCGCGCCAGCAACTGCATCGCCACGTCCTTGAAGGCCAGCGTCGGGCCGTGGAACAGCTCGAGGATGAAGGTGTTTTTCCCGGTCTGCACCAGCGGGCAGACGGCCTGATGCCGGAAAGTCGCATAGGCCTCGCGCACCAGCCGCTCGAAGACGGGCGCCGCGATCTCGCCGCCGAGGAACGGCGTCAGCACGCGGATGGCAAGGTCCGGATAGGCAAGGCCGCGCATGGCGCGGATGTCGGCGGCCGAAAACTGTGGCCACTCGCGCGGCACGTAGAGCCCGCCGTCGCGCGCCAGGCCGGCCAGCACAGCGTCGGAAAATCCAAGCGCGGGCGCATCCCCGCGGGTACTCACATATTGCATCGTCAAAGGCCTATTGCTGCCGGTCGCGTCATCCACGGCAATTGGTTAATTTTCCGAGCCCGCTCAGTCGCATTTTTGCCGCGCGGTTGCTATACGTCACCGGCTTTGTGAGAGGGAAGTGCAGTTTCATGGCGTTTTATTCGGTCAACCGTCGTTTTGTCGCGGGTCTGGCGCTCACCGGCTTTATGCTTGCCGCCGCCGGCTGCCAATCGAGCGACAATGGTATTCTTAACTTTGGTTTAACCAAGAAGGATCCCGTCGCGCCGCCGCCGCCGCAGGATCCCAAGATCCTTGCCAGCCAGCTGCGAGCCTATTGTCCGAAGGTGACGCTGCGCGACGGCACTGCCTATTTCAACACCTATGCCAAGGGCACGACGGCGAAGCCCAAGAAAAAGAAGGTTGACGCCGCGGCCGACGCCGAGGCCGAGGCAGCCGCCGCGGCCGCACAGACCGGACCCAACGGCCAGCCGATCGATCCCGCTCACGATCCGTCGAAGATTATCTACCAGGCGTCGATCACCGACGTGACGCGCGATTGCACCCATGCCAACGGCCAGATGTCGATGAAGATAGCCGTCGCCGGCAAGATCGTGCCGGGGCCGATGTTTGCGCCCGGCACCGTCACCATGCCGATCCGCATCGCAGTTCAGCATGGCGACGAGGTGCTTTATTCGCAGCTGCATCCGTACCAGGTGCAGGTTACCGACCCATCGGCCGCTACCCAATTCGTCTTCGTCGACAGCAATGTCGTGGTGCCGGAGCCGACCGCGCGCGACTACCAGGCCTATGCCGGCTATGACGAGAACACGCCGGTCGCCTCGGCGGACAAGCCGAAAGGCAAGAGGAAGAAGCGCGCTCCGGCGACCAACTGAGCAAGGGCCAGGATTCGAACGATCCTCAAGCGTCTTCCGACCACTCCGACAGCGCCGCGATCGTGCTGTTGAGCTCCGCCCAGCGCCGGATGACCGTTTCGGCGCCGGCCTCGGTCAGCGCATCGGCATGGCCCGGATAGCTGTGCCCGGCGCCGGTGAAGCCGATGACGCGCATGCCGGCGGCCCTGGCGCCGGCGATGCCGTGCACGGAATCCTCGATCACGAAAGTGTTCTTCGGCTTGGCGCCGAGCTTTTCGGCGGCGTAGAGAAACACGTCCGGCGCCGGCTTGGTCTTCTTGCTGGGAATATCGAGGCCCGAAAAGATGCGGCCGGCGAAGAACGGCAGCAGCCGCACCTTCTCCAGCATGAATTCGACCCGCTCAGTGCGTGAATTGGAGCAGACGGCGCGCGGCGCGGTTACGGCCGCCACCGCCTCGCGGGCGCCGTCGATGATGCGCACGTCTGCGCGCAGCTTGCGGTCGACGAGTTCCTCCTCGCGGTCGATCAGCGAGGCCTGGAACGGGATCCGCGACTTCTCCTCGACCCGCAACATGATGTCCTTGAAGGTCAGGCCGGCATAGGTCTCGGCAAGCTCCTCGGCCGAAATCTCGAATCCGGCCGACGTCAGAAGCTCGGCATCGATGCGCGCGGCAATGATTTCGGAATCGACGAGCACGCCGTCGCAATCGAAGATGACAAGGTCTGGCTGGGGCATGGCAATCCGGACGTTGAGAAGGGGAGCGTGGCATGGCTGGCCCAAGCGGTGCGGCATACACCAACAGGCCGCTCTTCGCAAACCGAGCAAGCGTCTGGAGCCTTCACTGAATGTTTACGCTGATCGGTAACCATAACAGTCAGTAAACCGTAACGCGTGCTTTGGGTGTTTTGATGTCTGCCATGCGTCTTCTCGACGAGCTTTCCCACGCTCCCCAGCGGTCCGAATGGCTGGATACCATCCTGAAAGGCGATTGCGTCGCCGCGCTTGACCGCCTGCCGGAAAAGTCGATCGACATCATCTTCGCCGACCCGCCCTATAATCTGCAGCTCGACGGCGACCTGCACCGGCCCGACCAGTCCAAGGTCGACGCCGTCGACGACGACTGGGACCAGTTCGAGAGTTTCGAGGCCTATGACGCCTTTACACGTGCCTGGCTGCTCGCGGCGCGCCGCGTGCTGAAGCCCAGCGGCACCATCTGGGTCATCGGCTCCTATCACAACATCTTCCGCGTCGGCGCCCGCATGCAGGATCTCGGCTTCTGGATCCTGAACGACATCGTCTGGCGCAAGACCAACCCGATGCCGAATTTCCGTGGCCGGCGCTTCCAGAACGCGCATGAGACGATGATCTGGGCCTCTCGAGACCAGAAGGCCAAGGGCTACACCTTCAATTACGAGTCCCTGAAAGCCTCGAACGACGACCTGCAGATGCGCTCCGACTGGCTGTTCCCGATCTGCACCGGCGGCGAGCGGCTCAAGGACGAGAATGGCAACAAGCTGCATCCGACGCAGAAGCCGGAGGCCTTGCTTGCCCGCATCATGATGGCCTCGACCAAGCCGGGCGACGTCGTGCTCGATCCCTTCTTCGGTTCCGGCACCACCGGCGCCGTCGCCAAGCGCCTGGGCCGCCACTTTGTCGGCATCGAGCGCGAGCAAGCCTATATCGATGCCGCCAATGAGCGCATCGCCGCGGTACGGCCCCTGGAAAGCGCCGATCTCACCGTGCTGTCCGGCAAGCGCGCCGAACCGCGCGTCGCCTTCATCAGCCTGCTCGACAATGGCCTGGTGGCCCCGGGCGCGACGCTCTACGACGCCAAGAAGCGCTGGGCGGCCAAAGTGCGCGCCGACGGCACGCTGGCCATCGGCGACAGCGCCGGCTCCATCCACAAGATCGGCGCCGAGGTGCAGGGGCTGGATGCCTGCAATGGCTGGACCTTCTGGCACTATGAGCGCAGCGGCGGCTTGACCCCGATCGACGAGCTGCGCCGCATCGCCCGCCTCGGCATGGAGCGGGCAGGGGGCTGATTCGCCTGAAGCTGAACCAAAACATCAACGGATCGCCGCAAGCGATTCAGATCAGGCAGCAATCCCCAGCCGCTCAAGGTCTGCTTTAAGCGTCTCGGCGTCGGTGAACAGCACCGCCTGCCAGCTGGCGGCCTTGGCGCCGTCGACATTCTTCTGGCTGTCGTCGATGAATAGCGAAGCCGCCGGATCGAGCCCGAACGAAGCGACGTGATAATCGTAGATGGCGCGGTCCGGCTTGATCAGGCCGATGTCGCCGGAGACCGTGATGCCGCGCGGCTTTTCAAGGAACGGAAAACGGGCGCGAGCCTCGCGGAATGTGTCCGACGCCCAGTTGGTGAGCAGGGTCACGTCGCGGCCGTCATCGATCAGGCCCTCGAGCAGCGCGACGCTGTCGTCATAGGCATGCGGCACCATATCGTGCCAGTGGCGGCGGAAGTTGCGGATGTTCTCGGCGTGGTCGGGATGTTCGGCGATCAGCGCCGCCTCGGCCTCTTCCCATGTCCGCCCGCGATCCTGCTCGATGTTCCAGGCGCTGGTGCAGACATTGTCGAAGAACCACCTCCGCTCCTCGGCATCGGGGATCAGGCGGCTGAATGGAATGTCCGGATCATAATGGATAAGCACCTTGCCGATGTCGAAGACGATATGGCGGATTTCGGTCATTGCGGTCCTTTCAATGCGGGTGCTGCTTTTTGGTCGCGCCCGGTATGGCCGTCTCGATTACCTTTTTCATGACGGTGGGCAGCGCTTCCCCCGAAATTTCATGGGCCACCGACCAGAAATGCCCCGCCGGCGCATCGCGCTTGACGTGGGCATGGAAGATTTCGAGCTCGAGAGCGAAATGGGTGAAGACGTGGCCGATCTGCCCGGCGCGCCGCCAATCGGCGGGAAAAGGCGCGGCATCCGCCGTCGTCGCGCCATCCACCCTGGCGGTCCAGGCGGTGGTCGGCACCTCCGTCATGCCGCCGAGTAGGCCCTTATCGGGCCGCTTGCGCAAGAGGATGGCGCCGTCGTCGCGCTCGGCGACGAAGGCGGCACCCTTGCGCAGCGGCTTGTCGTCTTTCGGCAGGCGGACCGGAAAGCGTTCCGGATCGCCGCTGAGAATGGCGCTGCAATCCTCGCGCACCGGGCACAGCATGCAGCGCGGTCGCTTCGGCGTGCAGATCGTCGCGCCGAGATCCATCATCGCCTGGGCGAAATCGCCGGGCCGCGTTTGCGGGACCAGCTTTTCCACCAGGGCGCGGATTTGCGGTTTGGCTTCGCTAAGCGGCGTCTCGATCGAATAGAGCCGGGCCACGACCCGCTCGACATTGCCGTCGACGACCGCCGCCGGCCGATCGAAGGCGATCGCCGCGATCGCCGCCGCGGTGTAGGCACCAATGCCGGGCAATTCGCGCAGGCCCGCCTCGGTGTCGGGAAAACGGCCGCCTCGCAGCGCCACGAGGTCGGCGCAGGCCTTCAGGTTGCGCGCCCTTGAGTAATAGCCGAGCCCGGCCCAGGCCTTCATCACGTCCTCGGCGGGTGCCGCCGCCAGCGCCTCGACCGTCGGCCATTTCTCGACGAAATTGCGGAAATAGGCTTTTACCGCCTCGACCGTGGTCTGTTGCAGCATCACCTCGGACAACCAAACGCGATAGGGGTCGGGCCTTGCGCCTCGCGCAAACGCGCTTGGCGTCACACGCCAGGGCAGGTCACGATGATGCGCATCATACCAGGCAAGCAGGCGGGCCCCGATATCCCGGGATCCAGCTTTGCTGGCATCTCCGGATCCCGCGTCGCCGGATGCGGCCTGCTGTGATGCCTTGCGGGTCTGGTTTAGTGGTGCCATTGATCGGATGAACTGGGGACTGGAGAACGCACATGGCAGGGAAAAGGCCCTTCGGCAATCCCGTTCCGGTCAGCGATCTCGCGACCGAGATCCTCGATCCGGTGCTGAAGAAGCGCGCCGGCATCTCGATAGGGTTGGTACAGTCCTGGGAAGAGATCGCCGGACCGCGCCTTGCTGCCTACTCGCGGCCGGAAAAGATCCAGTGGCCGCGCCGGCTGCATGAGGACGACCCGTTCGAGCCGGCGACATTGATCATCGCCTGCGAGGGCATGGCGGCGCTGCATCTGCAGCACGAGGCCGGCGAGGTGATCAATCGCGTCAACGCCTTCCTGGGTTTCAATGCGGTCGGCCGCATCAAGATTCTGCAAAAACCGGTGCTTTCGCAAAAGGCGCGCCCAAAGCCGGCGCCGCGGCCTTTGAGCGAGGCGGAGAAATCGAAGCTTTCGCGCATGGTCGGCAAGATCGAGGACGACGGCCTGCGCGGTTCGCTGGAGCGGCTCGGCGCCACAATTATGGGTGAAAGGAAGCCCAAAGGGTCGTAAGAAGCGTCATGAATGCGTTACCGATCTCGCGCATTCGTGATGCTTGTGATCAAGTTTCCCGATTAGATTGGGGATCGCGATGCCTTAATTCGCGCCAACTCTCGCCTTTTCTAGCCCTTGCATTGCAAAATCCAACCGATATCAGGTGATTCGCATGAACCGTGCCCCGTTTGGCAAAAGTCTGTCTCGCAGAAACCTTCTGACCACGCTGGCTGCTGTTCCTGCGGTGGCGCTGCTTGCAGCGTGCAGCGACTCCGGCGAGGAGGCCAAGGCCGCCGATGTGAAGCCGGCCAACCCGTCGACGCCTGCCAAGCCGGCCGCGACGCCGGCGGCGGCCCAGGTGCCCGAGGCGCAGGGCACCGTCGACATGGCGGAGCTGCTGAAGCCCGGCGCGCTGCCCGACAAGCAGCTCGGCAAGGACGACGCCAAGGTCACAATCGTCGAATACGCATCGATGACCTGCCCGCATTGCGCGCATTTCAACGACACCACCTTCCCTCAGTTGAAGTCGAAATACATCGACACCGGCAAGGTCCGTTACATCCTGCGCGAATTTCCATTCGACCCGAGCGCTGAGGCCGGCTTCATGCTGGCGCGCTGCTCGAAGGATAATTACTTCGCCATGGTCGACGTGCTGTTCAAGCAGCAGCCGAGCTGGGTTGGCGTCAGCAACACCAAGGAAGCGCTGCTGCAGATCTCGAAGCTCGCCGGTTTTACACAGGAGTCCTTTGAGTCCTGCTTGACGGACCAGAAACTTCTGGACGATGTGAGAGCAGTCCAGAAACGCGGAGCGGACGAGTTCAAGGTCGACTCGACGCCGACCTTCTTCATCAATGGAAAGACCTACAAAGGGGCGATGTCGATTGAGGAAATGTCGGCCATCATCGACCCTCTGCTCTGACATCCAGGCCGCGCCGAAGCGGTCCGGCTTCGGCGCGCACCCCTGTAGTGTTGGGCGGCGCGAATGAAGTTTTCGCGCCTTCGCCTCCTTGGTTTCAAGTCCTTCGTGGAGCCCGGCGAGTTCGTCATCGAACGCGGGCTGACCGGCATTGTCGGGCCGAACGGCTGCGGCAAGTCGAACCTCGTCGAAGCGCTGCGCTGGGTGATGGGCGAAAGCTCCTATAAGAACATGCGCGCGTCCGGCATGGACGACGTGATCTTCTCGGGCTCCGGTGCCCGGCCGGCGCGCAACACCGCCGAAGTCACGCTTTTCCTCGACAACACCGACCGCACGGCACCCGCCGCCTTCAACGATGCCGATGAATTGCAGGTGTCGCGCCGCATCGAGCGCGAGGCGGGCTCGCTCTACCGCATCAACGGCAAGGAAGCGCGCGCCAAGGACGTGCAGCTTCTGTTCGCCGACCAGTCGACCGGCGCGCGCTCGCCCTCGATGGTCGGGCAGGGCCGCATCGGCGAGCTGATCCAGGCCAAGCCCCAGGCCCGTCGCGCGCTGCTCGAAGAAGCCGCCGGCATCTCCGGCCTGCATACGCGCCGGCATGAGGCCGAGCTCAGACTGAAGGGTGCCGAGCAGAATCTCGAGCGGTTGGACGACGTCGTCGGCGAGCTGGAGGGCCAGATCGAGAACCTGAAGCGCCAGGCGCGCCAGGCCTCGCGCTTCAAGAATCTCTCGGCCGATATCCGCAAGGCCGAGGCAACGCTCTTGCATCTGCGCTGGACGCTGGCCAAGACGCAGGAAGGCGAGGCGCGTTCAGCACTTGCCGTCGCCACCACGCTGGTCGGCGACCGCGCAGCCGCCCAGATGGCGGCGGCCAGGGAGCAGGGCATCGCCGCGCACCGGCTGCCGGATCTTCGCGACGCCGAAGCCGCCGCCGCCGCCGCCTTCCAGCGCCTGTCGATCGCCAAGACCCAGATCGAGGAAGAGGCCGGCCGCATTCGCGCCCGCCAGACCGAGCTCGAACGCCGGCTGCAGCAGCTCGACGCCGACATCGCCCGCGAGGAGCGGATGGTGCGCGACAATGCCGACATCCTCGAGCGCCTGCGCACCGAGGAAGCCGAGCTCAACTCGGAAAATGCAGGTGCTGCCGAGCGCGAGGCGACCACGCGCGCCGCCTTCGAGCAGGCCGGCGCGACGCTCTCGCAAAGCGAGGCAAAACTTGCCGCGCTGACCGCCGAGCGCGCCGAGGCGGCTGCCTCGCGCCACCAGATCGAGCGCACGCTGCGCGAGACCGCCGAACGCCGCGACCGCTTCGCCCGCCAGCTTGCCGAGGTCGACCGCGAGCTGTCCGATATCGTCGCGCGGATTTCCGGCCTGCCCGATCCGGCCGAAAAGCGCCTGCTGGTCGAGGACGCGCTGGCTCGGCTGGAAGAGAGCGAGGCCGGCGCCATTTCCGCCGAGCAGGCCGTCGCCGAGGCTCGCGCGGCCGAAAGCGCCGCTCGCCCACCGCTGCAGGATGCAAGGGCCGAACTGGCGCGCATCGAGACCGAAGCGCGCACGCTGGCGAAGATCCTCAATGCCGCCAGCGGCGATCTCTTTCCGTCCGTGCTGGAGCAGATCAATGTCGAGCGCGGCTATGAAACCGCGCTTGGCGCGGCCCTCGGCGAGGATCTCGACGTCCCGCTCGACCGCAGCGCCCCGGTGCATTGGGGCGAAAGCGCGGTGCAGCCCGGCGATGCGGCGCTGCCTGAAGGCGTGAAGAGCCTTGCCAGCGCCGTGCGCGCGCCGCCGCAGCTTGCCCGCCGCCTCGCGCAGATCGGCATCGTCGACGGCGCCGACGGCCGTCGTATTCAGGCCCAGCTTGCGCCCGGCCAGCGGCTGGTCAGCCGCGACGGCGCGCTCTGGCGCTGGGACGGCCTGACGGCGAGCGCCGATGCCCCGACCGCCGCCGCGCAGCGGCTGGCGCAGAAGAACCGCCTGGCCGAGCTCGACGCCGAAGCCGTGCAGGCGACGCGCGTCGTGCGCGAGGCCGAGGAAGCGCTGGCTCGCGCCGAGCAGGGGATGCGCCTGGCAAGTGAGGCCGAGCGCAATGCGCGCCAGGCCGGCCGCGATGCCCAGCATGCGCTGGATGCCGCGCGTAACGCGCTGGCCGAGGCCGAGAAGGCTGGCGGCGAGCTGTTGAGCCGGCGCGCCGCGCTAGAAGAGGCACGCGCTCGCATCGTTGACAGCCACGAGGAGACGCAGGCCTCCTTCCTCGAAGCCGAGGAGATGCTGAAGGACGCGCCCGATCTCGGCGACCTGCAGCTTCAGCTCGAACAGGCTTCCGCCAACGTCTCGCGCGACCGCGCCACGCTTGCCGATGCACGCGCCGTGCATGAAGGGCTGCGGCGCGAGGCTGAGACGCGCATGCGCCGGCTGGACGCCATCGGCGCCGAGCGCAAAAACTGGGTGGAGCGCGCCGAAAATGCCTCGACGCAGATCGCCGCCCTTGGCGAGCGCAAGGCAGAAGCCGAAGCCGAGCGCGAGCGGCTGGCCGATGCGCCCGACGAGATCGACGCCAAGCGCCGTGCCCTGCTGACGCAGCTTTCCGAGGCCGAGGCGCTGCGCAAGGCTGCCGGCGACCGCCTGCAGGAGGCGGAAAACAAGCAGGCGGAGCTCGACAAGGCGGCCACCGCTGCCATCCAGTCGCTCGCCGAATCGCGCGAAACCCGCGTTCGCGCCGAGGAGCGGCTGACCGCGGCGGATGAACGCCGCGCCGAGGTCGAGGCGCGCATCCAGGAGGCGCTGAACACGCCGCCACATCTGGTCATCAAGCATACCGGCCTCGAAGCCGACGATCCGATGCCCGACATGGCCGAAATCGAACGCCAGCTCGACCGGCTGAAGATCGAGCGCGAGCGGCTCGGCGCCGTGAACCTGCGCGCCGAGGAGGAGCAGAAGGAACTGTCCGACAGGCTGGAAACCATCGTTTCCGAGCGCGAGGACATCATCGAGGCGATCCGCAAGCTGCGCCAGGCAATCCAGAGCCTCAACCGCGAGGGCCGCGAGCGGCTGCTGTCGGCCTTCGAGGTGGTCAACGGCCACTTCCAGCGGCTGTTCTCGCATCTCTTCGGCGGCGGCACGGCCGAGCTGCAGTTGGTCGAGTCGGAGGATCCGCTGGAGGCGGGGCTGGAAATCCTCGCCCGCCCGCCCGGCAAGAAGCCGCAGACTATGACGCTGCTTTCCGGCGGCGAGCAGGCGCTGACGGCGATGTCGCTGATCTTCGCGGTGTTCCTCACCAACCCCGCGCCGATTTGCGTGCTCGACGAGGTCGACGCGCCGCTCGACGATCACAATGTCGAGCGCTTCTGCAATTTGATGGACGAGATGTCGAAGACCACCGAGACGCGCTTCGTCATCATCACCCACAACCCCATCACCATGGCGCGCATGGACCGGCTGTTCGGCGTCACCATGGCCGAGCAGGGCGTCAGCCAGCTGGTCTCGGTCGATCTGCAGGCTGCCGAAGCGATGCGCGAGGCGAGCTGAAAGCTCGGCCGGTTCAGGCCGGCGAACCTGCTCTACTTCTCCGCAGCCGTAGCAGGCGCCGTATAGCGGCGGCGCACGGCGTCGATCACCAGCTTGCGGCTCTCGTCGGCCGACAATGTCTTGTTCTTCTCCGCCTCAGCCGTTTCTCGGGCGAGGTCCTTGTCCCTGATCTGTTGGCGGAACCATTTGGAATAGTCGCCGGCGCGCAGATGGTATTCCCATGTCTTGTCGTCGATGCCTTCCGCCATCTGCGCGAAGATAATGAGATTGTGGGCCCTGAGGTTCATCGCCTTCCTCGGACCGGTGAAGTAGAAGCTGCCTGCCTCGTCGAGCTCGCCTTCGGCATATTTGCGGCTGTGGCGCTTCAGCGACTGGTCCGGCTCGATTGCCTTTACCGTGATCGGCTTCTTGCCGTCGTGCGGCCGCCAGAACAGTACCCGGTCGCCCTTGGGCAACGGAATGCTCTTTGGAGCCTGGAGCCCCGTTTCCTTGCAGAAGGTCTTGATCACGCCCTTCGCCTTGGGCCCAAGCGCAATCACCGCCGTCACCAGGCCGAGCGCATCGGTCGAGATCGCTTCCGGATGGACAGTAATCAGCACTGTGCCGGGTAGCTCGATCGAAAGCACGGATCGCGTATCCCCACGTCGCTTGGGCATCAAATGATGCGCCTCGTCGATGATCAGCCAGTGCGGCCTTGCCGTGCGATAGCGGACATTGCCGAGGCCCGGCAGCAATTCAGCGAAGAAATCGGGCCTCTCATCGACCTTCAACGCCAGGCCGTTGACCACGATATTGGTCTGCGGTTTCTCGATTAATTCCAGCAACTGTTCCTTGTTCGGTGCAGTCGAGCCGTTGCCGAGCGGCACCGCGCCTTTCAGTCCGTCATAGTCGCCCTCGGGGTCGAAAATGCAGAATTGCAAACCCTTTTCGACCAGCCGCTCGGTGAGCGCCGTGGCCAAGGTCGATTTGCCGATGCCCGAGCTGCCGGCGATCAGCACTGTTTCCATCGGCGACAAGTAGATGTCCTTGCCGCGTGAGGTCCCGAGCAGCACGCCGCGCAAGCGTTTTTTAGCCAGCAGATGATCGTGCTTGACCAGCCTGCGGATCAGCTCCTCGACGCCCTTGCCGCGCGTTTCCTTAGTGACGAGGTCGGCGGTTTCCTTGACGGCGGGCAGCGCATTGGCCACCGCGACGCTGCAGCCCGAAGCCCTGAGGAAGGCGTGGTCGTTTTCGGCGTCGCCGACGGCCACGACATTGTGCGGCGACAGCTTCAGGTCGTCGAGCGCCGCCGCCAAGCCGGTCGCCTTGTTGATGCCGGAAGGCAGGATCATAACCGCGCCCTTGTTGAAGATGATCTCCAGCTCCAGCCCAAGCTGCTTGATGACGTCGAGCACGGTGGCTTGGTGCGGCTCCCAGGTGGCGACGATCGAGCGGCCGACGGACAGCGGCTTCACGCCGCGCTTCTTGAGCCTGTCGACAAGATCCGCGGAAGGCGAGGGGGCGATCGTGCGCTCTTCCTCGCTGGCCGGCGTGTAGACCAGCGCGCCGTTTTCGGCGACCACCTTGTCGAACAGGGAAAGTTCGGGAAACACCTCCTTGAGATCGGGCAGTTCCCGCCCGGTGACCAGGATCAGCTTGCGCCCGGACTTCTTCAGCTTCTCCAGCGCCGAGATCGTGCTGGCCGCGACCAGGCCATCATGCGCCAGCGTGCCATCATAATCGGTGGCCAATGCCATGAAATACATCGGTTGAAACCTCTCCGAACGGTGTTTGTCGGTCCGTCTGGAACGAACAACGCCTGTCGGCGGAAAAGGTTTAGGCCGATGGTTGGCGTCGAAACGATCGCTGTGTTTCGCCCAGCTCACGGCCCATACAGCGCGCCGCCCAGCCGAATTGGAGCGTACGCCGATGGGAACCCGGTCGGCAGGATCACGTTCGGTCTTGACGAGGTTGCTCCCGCACAAGCGCTCGAGCTGGAGTGAGAGGCCGATCCGATGTATGTCTTTCTGGAGGTCCTGACCGTCGTCCTTGTGGCCGGTGCGATGGCCATGGCGCTCGCCCACGCGCTGGAGCTGCCGGGCAAGTTGCGACTCGGCAGGCCAGAGTATTTCGTTGTCCAACGCATCTACTACCCGGGTTTCACGATTGGAGGCGGCATCGCGGAGATCGGTGGGATCCTCGCGACTTTTGCGCTGATGCTGACGTCGAGCGGTGCGCTCCATGTCTGGCTGATCGCCGGCGCCTTGATCGCGCTCCTCGCCATGCAGTTTGTCTTCTGGTTCATGACCCAGCCGGTCAACAAGCACTGGCTGCAAGACGTGGAATTGAACGCGCCGGCCAAGCGCTTCTTCGCGACTGAAGGCAGCGACGGAGCTCCGCTCCCACCAGCGCAGGAGTGGACGGCGCTGCGCAACCGCTGGGAACTGTCGCATGTTATCCGCGCGGCACTGGCGATGCTGAGTCTGATCCTGCTCACCACCGCAATCGCCATTCAAGGCGCCTGATGTCCGACCGGCTTTCCGGTCAAACCACGCGATGCTTCAAACGCCTTGGCCGATCGTCCGTTCGAGCTTGGCGTTGATGTGGAGGTTGGCTGGGGCGCCAGGATTCGAACCTGGGAATGTCGGTACCAAAAACCGATGCCTTACCACTTGGCGACGCCCCAGCAGGCGGGCATGCCGCGCTGCGCGCGGCCTTATAGGACGAGGCGACGCAAAGCTCAATGCCGGGAGATCAACTAAAATCGGCAGTGACGCGGGGCCGCCATTTCCGCCAGTTCGTCGCCCGATCGCCGGCGGTGGATCGTAAGCCGCACACGCCGCGCGCCAGCTTCGGGCGGTGCGGGCGCGGGAGCGGCTCAGCTCCGCGTTCAGGGACGCAGGCGATGCATCCTTGCCTAGGCCTGGGCCACGCGCGCGCGGCAATCCTCCAGGACGGCCGCAAGCGTATCCTCGAAGGGATGCTCGGGCGCCCAGCCGAGCAGGGTCCGGGCGCGGGTCGCATCGCCGACGATGCATGGCAGATCGCTCGGCCGCAGCCGCAGCGGATCCTGCTCCGTGACGATCTTGACGCTGCTGCGGGCCAGCAGCCGATCGAGGATGTCTCCCATCCGCCAGGAGAGGCCGGACGCAAGGTTGAAAATGGCGTTCGGCGCAAGATCGCGGCTCTTCAGAACCGCGCGCGCATAGGCGTTGGCGATGTCGCGCGCATCCAGGAAATCGCGCCTCGCATCGAGATTGCCGACGCGGATCACCGGCGGAGCCAGGCCCGCTTCGATCCGGGCGATCTGCATGGCGAAGGCCGGCACGGCAAATGCCTCGGTCTGGCCCGGGCCCGTATGGTTGAACGGGCGCATTCGGACACACTTCAATCCCTGGCGCGAAAGCGCGCCGAGCGCGAGGTCGGCCGCGGCCTTGGTCACGGCGTAGTCGTCGATCGGAGCAAGCAGCGTGCCTTCGTCGAGCGGGCGTCCGGTCTTGGCGCTTTCGCCATAGACCAGGCCCGATCCGACATGAACCAGCCAGCAGTCCGGTGCTTTGTCGAGGATGGCATGGGCCACGTTGAGCGCGCCGTCCACATGAATGCGCCATGTGTTGCGGGGATCGGCCTGGGCGGCACCCAGGGCCGCGACCGCCGCCATGTGAATGACATGGGTGGGCTGGTGACGGGCAATGGCATCATGGACGGCGGCCGGATCGGTCACGTCCAGTTCTTCGACCTGGCCGAAGGCGGGATGCGGTCCACCATCCTTGGAGGTCGCGGCAATGACAATTTCGCGGCCGCAAATCCTGCGCAGCGCGTCGCCCACATAGGGCCCGACGAAACCGTTGGCGCCGGTTATCAAAACGCGCATGCCGGCCTCACGGACCACGACGAATTGTCCGCATGCGGATGCGTGACGGAAGACGGTGCGTCAAGTCATCGACCTGTTGATGCAAGAGCTTCCTTTCAATTCCTGGCAGCCGAGTGGCGCGCCAGATCGGCGTCCACCATTTCGCGGATCATATCCTCCAGGGAGATCGTCGCTTCCCATCCGAGCTTCGCCTTGGCCTTGGCCGGATTGCCGCGAAGGATTTCGACTTCCGCCGGCCTGAACAGGTCGGGATCGATGACAAGATGGTCATCCATCTCCAGCCCGACATGCTCGAACGCGATCCTGCACATATCGCGCACCGTCGTCGTCCTGCCGGTGGCGACCACATAGTCGTCGGGCTGATCCTGCTGCAGCATCAGCCACATGGCGCGGACATAGTCCCTGGAGTGGCCCCAGTCGCGCTTGGCGTCGATGTTGCCCAGGCGCAGTTCCTTGGCCATGCCCTTCTTGATGCGCGCGACGGCGTCCGTGACTTTGCGTGTCACGAATTCGATGCCGCGAAGCGGCGATTCGTGATTGAACAGGATGCCGCTCGAAGCGTGCAGGCCGAAGCTCTCGCGATAATTGACGGTGATCCAGTGACCATAGACCTTCGCCACCGCATAGGGAGAGCGGGGATGGAAAGGCGTGGTCTCCGACTGCACCGGCTCCTGGATAAGGCCGTACATCTCCGACGACGACGCCTGGTAGAAACGCGCTTCGGGGTTCTCGAGACGCAGCGCCTCGAGAACATTGGTGACGCCGATACCGGTGACGTTGCCTGTCAGGATCGGCTGCTGCCACGAGGATCTGACGAAAGACTGTGCGGCCAGGTTGTAGACCTCGTCCGGTCTTACGTCGCGCATGGTTCGACTAAGACCCGACAAGTCCGTCAGGTTGCCGTCCACGATCCGCACATCGTTTTCGATCCCCAGCCATTTCAGGCGCATGGTGTTGACGTCGGCTGTGCTCGACCGCCGCGCCAGCCCGTGGACTCGGTAACCCTTCGAAAGCAGGAGCTGGGCCAGATAGGCGCCATCCTGCCCCGTAATGCCGGTTATCAACGCCGTTCTTGTCATCGATGCTCTCAGGGCTCGAGCGAGACGTGGGGCACGAGTCCCCGTTATTGTAGAGCGGGCCGCGCCCCAAGCCTGCGGCGATCGCCGGCTCCATCTTCGTTATACGGCTTCTGATTCATCTGCCAGTGTGGTGTCGCGCGCTCGTTCCAGCGCCATTGCCACAATCTCGCTCGCCCTGTCATGGCTGGCGGCCTCGGCATAGCACCGAAATTCGGGAGCGTTGCCGGAAGGCCGCAGATGGATGATCTCGCCGCTGGTCATCCGTGCCCTGAGACCATCGGTCTCATCGACGTCCAAGACGCTGCCGAAGGGGGCAAGGAAGTGTTGCAAAGCATCACGGTCGGCGAGCTTTCGCATCAAGCCGCGCGATTTCTCGACAGGGAAGTTCTCGAGCCGTTCGCTGGCGCAGACCGGAAGGCTCCAGGTTTGGCGCAGGCCGGAAAGCGATTTTCCGGACGATGCCATCGTGCCTAGCACCGCCAGGATCGGCAAAAATGAATCCCGTGTCGGCAACGCCGACAAGATCTTGCCGTTCACCACGCAGTCCGACCCCAGAAGAACCCCGCCATTGGCTTCGAAGCCGACGATAATGCCGCCTGCCTGCCGCGCGGCCTCCATTTCCGCTATGACGAAAGGGGATCCGACCTTCGTTCTCCTGACGCCGAATCCGAAAGCATCGGAGATGCCTGAATTGGAGGTGATCGGCGTCACCACAATGTCGGCCTTAAGGAACAGCGCCGTGGCCAGCCCGATCAGGTCGCCGCGGAACAGTTCGCCACTGTCGTCGATGACAAGCGGACGATCGGCATCGGCGTCGGCCGAGAGCACCGCGTCGAATTCGAATTCGCGCACCCAGCCTTGCACCCTCGCCATCGTTTCCTGGCCGACGGCCTCCGTATCGACGGGCACGAAGGTTTCCGTTTTCCCGACGGGGATCACCTCGGCGCCGTAGGACCGCAGGACCTCGACCAGCAACTCCGCCGCAACCGTGCTGTGCTGGTAGACGCCGAGCTTCATTCCGGAAAGGGCGCCAGGGGGCAGAATGCCATCGACACGATCTCGAAAGGCCGCGAGCGCCTGTTCATGGCCGGCTTGCCGGTTCGCATGGGCCGGAGGCCAGGGATATCGATCCGACAGTTCCGCAACGTGACTGGTGATGGCGGCCTCGTCCGCCTTGTCGATCTCGCCCCTCGGCCCATAGAATTTGATGCCGTTGCGGTCGGCGGGAATATGCGACCCCGTCACCATAAGCGCCGCAGCGCCATGCAGGCGGGCGTAAAAGGCGAGCGCGGGCGTGGGGATGGGACCGCAATCGACCGGCTGGAAGCCGGCCGCGGCCAATGCTGCCATGCAGTCTTCGGCAATCGTTGGACTGCTGTCGCGCAAATCGTGCCCGACGAAGACCTTGCCATGCTGAAATCCGGTCGACCGCAAGCGCCGGGCGAAACCCTCGGTATAAAGTCCGCTTGGCCTTCCCACCAATTCGGAAGCCAAACCCCGAACGCCGCTTGAGCCGAATTTCATCAGTCTGCTTTGCTATTGGAAGATTGCCGCCGCTCAACGGAATGAGCCCGGCTGCCCCCGGCTGTCAACATCAAAAACAACTCGAAATCCGCGTCTTTCCTGGAGCAATTCCAGGAAAAGTGTGAGCGGCTTTCCGTCCGGAATTGCGTAAATCAAAGAGTTAGAGCGGTTTACCGTTTCAGTAAAACGGTGAAGCGCTCTAATGTCCCCAAACGGCCAGTTCGTTGCCGGCCGGATCAGTGAAGTGGAACCGCCTGCCGCCCGGGAAAGAAAAGATCGGCTTGACGATGGTGCCGCCGGCACTCTCGACCGCGTCCAGCGTTTCCTCGAGATTTTCGGAGTAGATGACCGGAAGCGGCTTGGCCGGCGCTTCGCCGGCATCTGCCTGAAAGCCGCCGTCGAGGCCTTCGGCAAAGGCTGCGTAAGTCGGACCGTAGTCGGTGAACGACCATGAAAAGGCGGCGCTGTAGAAAGATTTTACGCTGTCCAGCGTGCCGCCCGTCGCCGGCAGTTCAAGATAGTCGAGTTTTCCATTGAGTTTCATCACGCTACTCCACTGCGTTCCCGTTATGTTCTATATCGGTCGTTTCCCTCCAGCAAGTCTTTTTGACGCAGCTTTTGCTTAATCGATTGTAGCCGCAGTGGTTGCTTGCCGGTGCCTTGCCTTTCGCAGTGCAGCATCCTATCGCTCGGAGCGGGGAAGGCGGGAAACGGCCATCATCCGGATGTTTCTATCTTCCACGAACTGGAGGGCAAGCATGACCAAGTGGGTTTACACCTTCGGCGACGGCGCCGCCGAGGGCCGTGCCGGCGACCGCAACCTTCTCGGCGGCAAGGGTGCCAATCTGGCCGAGATGTGCAGCCTTGGGCTGCCGGTGCCGCCCGGTTTCACCATCACCACGGAGGTCTGCAACGCCTATTACGCCAACGGCCGCACCTATCCCAGCGGGCTTGAGACGGATGTCGTCTCCGCTCTCGACCATATCGGCCGGATTACCGGCCGCCGCTTCGGCGATCCGTCGAAGCTGCTTCTGGTCTCCGTGCGCTCCGGTGCTCGCGCCTCGATGCCCGGCATGATGGATACTGTGCTCAATCTTGGCCTCAACGACGAGACCGTCGAGGCTTTGGCCGCCGATTCCGGTGATGCGCGTTTCGCCTATGACAGCTACCGCCGCTTCATCCAGATGTATTCCGACGTCGTCATGGGCCTGGACCACGAAGTGTTCGAGGAGATCCTCGAGGACCAGAAAGCCAGTCTCGGCCATGAGCTCGACACCGGCCTGTCGGCCCAGGAATGGCAAGGCGTGATTTCGCTCTACAAGGCCAAGGTTGAGGAAGAGCTCGGCAAGCCGTTCCCGCAAGATCCGCAGGAACAGCTCTGGGGCGCGATCGGCGCCGTGTTCTCGAGCTGGATGAACAACCGCGCGATCACCTACCGGCGCCTGCACGACATCCCGGAAAGCTGGGGCACCGCCGTCAACGTCCAGGCCATGGTATTCGGAAATATGGGCGACACGTCCGCGACCGGCGTCGCCTTCACGCGCAATCCCTCGACCGGCGAGAGGCAGCTCTACGGCGAATTCCTGGTCAATGCCCAGGGCGAGGACGTGGTGGCCGGCATCCGCACGCCGCAGAACATCACCGAGGCGGCGCGCATCGCCGCCGGCTCCGACAAGCCGTCACTGCAGAAGCTTATGCCTGACGCCTTCCAGGCTTTCGTCGACATCTCCGACCGGCTGGAAAAGCACTACCGCGACATGCAGGATCTCGAATTCACCATCGAACGCGGCAAATTGTGGATGTTGCAAACCCGCTCCGGCAAGCGCACCGCCAAAGCTGCGCTGAAGATTGCCGTCGAGATGGCCAAGGATGGGCTGATCACCAGGGAGGAGGCGGTCGCCCGCATCGATCCGGCCTCGCTCGATCAACTGCTCCATCCGACCATCGACCCGAATGCCGCGCGCGATGTCATAGGCATGGGCCTGCCGGCGTCGCCCGGCGCCGCCACCGGCGAGATCGTTTTTTCCTCCAGCGATGCCGAGGACGCCAGGGCGCAAGGCCGCAAGGTAATCCTGGTGCGCATCGAAACCAGCCCGGAGGACATCCACGGCATGCATGCCGCCGAAGGCATCCTCACCACGCGCGGCGGCATGACCAGCCACGCCGCGGTGGTGGCACGCGGCATGGGCAAGCCCTGCGTGTCCGGCGCCGGCTCGCTGCGTGTCGACTACAAGGCCGGCACGCTGCTCTCGATGGGCCAGACTTTCCGCAAAGGCGACATCATCACTATCGATGGCGGCAACGGCCAGGTGCTCAAAGGGGCGGTCGCCATGCTGCAGCCGGAGCTGTCGGGCGATTTCGCCGCCATCATGGAATGGGCCGACGCCGCGCGCCGCATGAAGGTGCGCACCAACGCCGAAACGCCGCTCGACGCCCGCATGGCGCGCTCTTTCGGCGCCGAGGGCATCGGGCTTTGCCGTACCGAGCACATGTTCTTCGATGGCGACCGTATCGTCGCCATGCGCGAGATGATCCTGGCCGACACCGAGAAGGACAGGCGTGCGGCCTTGGACAAGCTCTTGCCCATGCAGCGCTCGGACTTTCTCGAGCTGTTCGAGATCATGGCCGGCCTGCCGGTGACGATCCGTCTGCTCGACCCGCCGCTGCACGAATTCCTGCCGAAGACCGAGGCCGAGCTCGCCGAGGTCGCCTCCGCCATGAACGTGTCGGCCGACAAGCTCAGGCAGCGTACGGAAGCGCTGCACGAATTCAACCCGATGCTGGGCCATCGCGGCTGCCGGCTCGCCGTCTCCTATCCCGAGATCGCCGAGATGCAGGCGCGCGCCATCTTCGAGGCGGCGGTCGAGGCCGGCCACAAGGCCGGCGCGCTGGTCGTGCCGGAGATCATGGTGCCGCTGGTCGGCCTGGTGAAGGAGCTGCAATACGTTAAGGCGCGCATCGATGCGGTCGCGCAAAGCGTCATGCAGGAGACCGGCACCAAGATCGACTATCTGACCGGCACGATGATCGAATTGCCGCGCGCGGCGATCCGCGCGCATGTCATTGCCGAAGCGGCCGAATTCTTCTCCTTCGGCACCAATGATCTCACGCAGACCACGTTCGGCATCTCGCGCGACGATGCGGCGTCCTTCCTCGAAACCTACCGGCAGAAGGGCATCATCGAACAGGATCCGTTCGTGTCGCTCGACATTGACGGCGTCGGCGAGCTGGTGCGGATCGCGGCCGAAAAGGGCAAGGCGACGCGGCCGGGCATCAAGCTCGGCATCTGCGGCGAGCATGGCGGCGACCCGGCCTCGATCCGCTTCTGTGAGGAAGTCGGCCTCGACTATGTGTCGTGCTCGCCCTACCGCGTGCCGATCGCCAGGCTGGCCGCCGCGCAGGCGGCCGTGGCGGCAGCGAAGGGCGCGACAAAACGCGCCTGACATCCCGACACCTTACGGTTTTGTATGCAATGTCACGCGAACGTGCGCGTGACGGCCCTGAATCTCGACACCGTTCCAAGCGACTTTTCGACACCGAATTTATTTGTGTCGGAAAACCCATGTTGCAGATTTCCCCATCCGTTTACCGATCGATCCTAATCCTGCAGACCAAGTTCATTGGCGACATCGTGCTTGCCTCGGCGTTGGCGAAGAACCTGCAGCTTCAATATCCGGGCGTCAGGATCGTGTTTCTCTGCGAAGCCCATTTCGCCGGCTTCCTGACTGCCCATGGCATAGCTTCCGAGGTCGTCCCCTTCAGCCGTGCCAAGATGCGTGGCTCGCCGCTCGAGCGAGGGCGCGAGCTCTTCCGGATGGTGCGCACGTTGCGGCAGCACCGCTTCGATATGACCGTCGACATCACAGATTCCAAGACCTCGCGGATCATTTCCGGACTGGTCAACGCTCCGGTCAGGGTCGGCTATTTTCCGACGGAGCGGCCTTTGCGCTGGCACGAGCGTCAACCCGCCAACGTCAGGATGAAGCCGTTCGGATTCGGCAAGAAGCACTATCTCTACCGTTATTTGTCTCCGCTGGAGGCGCTGGGCATCGATCTGCGCGTCAGGGCGCCGGCCATCCGGCCGCTGCCCTTCGAGACGACGCGCGTCCTGGCCTTGCTCGCCAGGCACCAGATCCAGCCAAACGCTTTTGTTGCGGTCCATGCCGGAGCAAGCTTCGCGGGGCGGCGCTGGCAGCCGGAACGCTTTGCCGAGACAATCGACAGGATCGTCCGCGAAACCGGCCTGCGCGTGGTCCTGGTCGGCGGTCCGGACGAGGTTGAGGCGACCGACAGGATCATGGCCGCGGCGAAGACGCCCGTCGTCAACCTGGCGGGCACGCTGCGGCTGGAAATGCTGCTGGCGCTGCTCAGGGAGGCGCGGCTGTTTCTCGGCAACGAAAGCGGACCGATGCATATGGCAGCAGCGGCCGGAACGCCGGTCGTCGGCCTGTTCGGCCTGACCAACCCGGTCCTTTGGGCGCCGGTCGGCGTGCCCAGCATTTCGTTGCGGCCATCGATGCCTTGCGACTGCATCGGGGGCGATCTGTGCCGCCGAACCGACCCGAGCAAGGCATGCTGCGTCTGGCGCCTGGAAGTCGATCCGGTGGTGGACGCGGCGCTGGAACTCCTGGCGCGCACCCAGATGGTCCTGGAAGCCGCGGTCTGACATTTGCTGGAATTGCGGACCGCCCGCCGGCCGCGTCCCCCGCTTTGCGCAAGCCAGGAAAAAGTGTGAAACGGTCAGGTCCTGGGACTTCGCCTTGGCCTTGCGTCCGGAATTGCGTCAAAGACGACGAAATAGCGCATTCTCCGCGGTTTCCGAGAAACGGTGAAACGCTCTATCCGCGCGCGAGAGTCCGATGGTCCGCGACCGTGTCGTCTTGTATAAGATCACGTGAAAATGCGCCTGATGGTTCCACATGTCGACATCTCAACCCAGCTTCGCGAACTCCGGTCTGTCCGGAGCTCAGACACCGATGTTGCGGGCTCCCTTTGCAGTCCGCTCGATCCTGATCTTGCAGACGAAGCACATTGGCGATCTCGTTCTTGCCTCCGCGCTGGCGAAGAACCTGCAGCTCGAATATTCCGACGCCCGCATCGTCTTCCTCTGCGACGCCCGCTTCGGCGGTCTCCTCACCGCCAACGGCATCGCCTCGGAGGTTGTGGCCTTCCGCCGTTCCCATATGCGCGGCACGCCGCTGCTACGCCTGCAGGAACTCGTTCTCACGCTCTTTAAGTTGCGCCGCTACCATTTCGACATGGCCATCGACATCACCGACACCAAGACGTCGCGGTTCATCTTGGGGCTGGTCGGCGCACGGGTTCGCGTGGGATATCACCCGTCCGAAAGGCCCCTGGGTTGGTTTGCGCGCCAACCTGCCAATGTGAAGGCCAAGCCGTTCGGGTATGGCGAGCAGCACTTTCTCTATCGTTATCTTTCCCCGCTGGAGGCACTTGGCGTGGACTTGCGCGCGCGGGCTCCCGCCTTCCGGCCGCTGCCGTTCGAGACGACGAAAGCCTTGGCGCTGCTGGACAAGCTGCACCTTCGGCCGAACGCCTTTGTCGCGGTGCATGCCGGGGCAAGCTTCCCTGGGCGCCGCTGGCAGCCCGAGCGCTTTGCCGCCGCAATCGATCGGATAGCGGCCGAAACCGGTCTCGACGTCGCCCTGGTCGGCGGCCCGGACGAGAACGAGGTGGCCGAGAAGATTCTGGCGACTGCGAAGACGCCGATCGTCAACCTGGTCGGGGCGCTCCCGCTCGAAACGTTGCCGGCGCTGTTCAAGCAGGCGCGGCTGTTTCTCGGCAACGACAGCGGCCCCATGCACATGGCTGCCGCGGTCGGCACCCCCGTCGTCGGCCTGTTCGGCCTGCAGAGCCCGATCCACTGGGGGCCAGTCGGCGCGCCGAGCGTCGCGGTATGCCCGTCCATGCCTTGTGACTGCGTCGGTGGCGACCTGTGCGAACGGCCCGACCCCAACAAGGCATGCTGCGTTTGGCGTCTGGAGGTCGACGCGGTCGTCGAGGCAGCGCTCCAGTTGCTGGCCCGAACCGAGATGCCTCTGGAAGCAGCGGTATAAGCGAAAGCAAATTTTCGCGATTGCTGTTTTTACGCTGTTTGCCGTCCCGATTTTCGCCTAGATGCCGGTCTTCTAGAGACAAGTTTTTGACGCGGCGCGCAGGATGATGCCGAGCGTGCCGGTTTGGAATGAATGATGGGTCTGCTTCGAAACTCCCTTTGCGCGATGGCGCTGTTCGCGGCGTCGGCGGGCAATGCCGCGACGCTGCTCGAACCGACGCTGCATCTGAAGCCGCAGGGCGTTGAAGGCGGCGGTCGCGTCGCCTTGACGCTCGATGCCTGCGGCGGAACGACTGACACAAGGATACTTTCGGCGCTTGTCGACAACAGGATACCAGCGACGATCTTCGTTACCGGCATCTGGCTGAAGCGCAATGCCGAGGCCGTCGAGATCATGCGGGCGCATCCCGACCTGTTCGAGCTGGAAAATCACGGCGGCCGCCACGTTCCGGCGGTCGATACGCCGCGGAAAATCTTCGGCATCCGCAGCGCCGGCAGCCCGGACGCCGTGCAGGCCGAGGTTGAATCCGGCGCCGCCGCCCTGGCCGGCGCGGGCGGCCCTGCGGCAAAATGGTTTCGCGGCGCCACCGCCGAATACAGTCCCTCGGCGATCGCCATGATCCGCAGGCTGGGCTTCAAGATCGCAGGCTTCTCGGTCAATGGCGACGGCGGTTCGCTGCTCGGCGCGAAGGAAACGGCGCGCCGCATCGGCGCCGCCAAGGACGGCGATGTCATCATCGCCCACATCAACCAGCCGACCCATGCCGCCGGCGAGGGCGTGGTTCAGGGCTTGCTGGCCTTGAAGCAGAAGGGCATGACCTTCGTGCGCCTCGACGATGCCGAGGGCGTCGGCAATGACGGCACCACCGATTGAGAGCGCGGCGCGAGGGTGGCGACCGCTGAATTTTGGCGGCCACATCATTCCGAGATCGACCTAAGCGCCCCTCTCTTTACGGCTCAGTCCGGCGTGGCTTCGACCGTCACCTTGTTCGTGTAGAACGCGCCGTGATTGCGGATCTCGACCATTTCGTCGAACGGATGCTCATAAGCCCACATCGCGTTCTCGCCGGCTTCGCCGGCCGGCTGGACGCTCCAGTAGCTGGCATCGCCCTTGTATGGGCAATGTGTCGAATGGTCGGTCGGGGTGAGCTTGCCGAAATCGATATCGTCGAACGGGATGTAGAAGACGGCCGGGTAAGGTGGCTCCGAGAGAACCTTTGCCGCAGTCGATGTGGCGATGATCCTGTCGCCGGCCCGGACCGTGACGGTGCCGCGATAAGGTTCGACGGTGATCACCTTGTCCGGGTTGCGCTGGAAGCCGGGGGCTGGATTGGCAAGCTTGTCCATGAATGGTCTCCTGGAGCAATTCTAGAAAAAGTGCGAAGCGGTTTTCCGTCCGGAATTGCGTCAAACAAAGAGAGAGCGTTTCGTTGTTTCCGCGAAACGGTGAAACGTTCTCAGGGGAGACTTACATGTGTCGGGCAGGCGGGTCGCGCAAGCGCGCGTCACGCTTGGCGTCATCACCATTCATTGAACGTCTGCTTCCGGTCGTCAGGCGGCCGTCTTGAAGGCGTCCATGAGGCCGGCATAGGCGGCGGCAATGCCCGCGACCGGATTGGTGCTTCTCGCCGCCGTCTCGACCTTCAGCGCGCCGCCGGTGGTCGGCAGCGTGAGCAGCAGGAACTGACGATTGTCGGCGTTGCCGATGCAGGCCGCGGCGACATGCTCGCCCTCGGCGCCGTTTTCAACGCGCATCTTGAACAGCAGCGTTCCGCCGACGGCCTCCAGCGCACCGCCGACGACTTCGGCAAATTCATCTTCGGAAACGGTTTTGATGTCCGGCGTCAGATCGTCCAGACTTTCGGCAAGCGTGCTTTCGAGGGCTTTTTCGTCGAGCTGCGGGTCCATGCGAATCTCTCCATTCGCCAATCTCACCCAGCCCGTTAACGAAGCTTAACGGCGACGATGGCCGGATTATGGCGGTTTTCCCGGTCCTTCGATCCATCCACTGGCTTCGACTTATGGCGGCTGGACAAACCGCCGGTTCGTTTCACAATGCGTGAAACAAATGACGCGAATGCGCAAAGGGAGGAATTGATGCTTGGATTGATGCAGGAATGGCCGCTGCTTTGCCATAAGCTGCTCGACCATGCGGAACGCCAGCACGGCAGCCGGGAGGTCGTGTCGCGTTCGATCGAAGGCCCGATCGTGCGCACCAGCTATGCCGAAATCCATCACCGTTCGCTCAAGGTGGCGCAACGGCTGGAGCGTGACGGCTTCAGGCTCGGCGACCGCATCGCGACCCTTGCCTGGAACACCGCCCGCCATATCGAGGCCTGGTACGGCATCATGGGCATCGGCGCGATCTATCACACGCTCAACCCGAGGCTTTTTCCTGAGCAGATCGCCTGGATCATGAACAACGCCGAGGACAAGGCGATCTTCGTCGACCTGACCTTCGTGCCGATCCTGGAAAAGATCGCCGGCGCGGTCCGATCGCTGCGACGGGTTATCGTGCTGACCGACCTGGCGCATATGCCGCAAACGTCGCTGCCGAACGCCGTCGCTTACGAGGAATGGCTGGCCGAAGCCGACGGCGCCTTCACCTGGAAGACGTTCGACGAGAATACCGCCGCCGGCATGTGCTACACGTCGGGCACGACGGGCGACCCGAAGGGCGTTCTCTACAGCCACCGCTCCAATGTCCTTCACGCCTTGATGGCCGCCATGCCCGACGCCATGGGCATGTCCACCCGAGACGTGATCCTGCCGGTCGTGCCGATGTTTCACGCCAATGCCTGGGGGCTCGGCCAGAGCGGGCCGATGATCGGCGCCAAGCTGGTGATGCCGGGCTGCAAGATGGACGGCGCCTCGATCTATGAGCTGCTCGACACCGAAAAGGTGACGTTCAGCGCCGCCGTGCCCACCGTCTGGATGATGCTGCTGCAATATCTGGAGGAGACGGGAAAGGAGCTGCCTTATCTGAAGAAGGTCGTCATCGGCGGGGCGTCCTGTCCGCGCGCCATAACCGCCAAGTTCCAGGACAATTACGGCGTGCAGGTGGTGCATGCCTGGGGCATGACCGAGATGTCGCCGCTGGGCACCCTCTGCACCTTGAAGCCGCAATATGAGGCGCTGACCGGCGAGGCGCGGCTTGACGTGCAGGGGAAGCAGGGTTTTCCCCCCTTCGGCGTCGAGATGAAAGTGACAGACGACGACAACAACGCGCTGCCCTGGGACGGCAAGACCTTCGGACATCTCAAGGTGCGCGGCCCCGCGGTGGCCCGAGCATATTATGGCGGCGCCGGCGCCGAGCAGTTCGACGCCGACGGCTGGTTCGACACCGGCGACGTCGCCCATATCAACGCCAGCGGCTATATGCAGATCACCGATCGCGCCAAGGACGTCATCAAGTCCGGCGGCGAGTGGATATCGACCATCGATCTCGAGAACCTTGCCGTCGGCCATCCGGACGTTGCGGAGGCAGCGGCCATCGGCATCCCGCATTCCAAATGGGGCGAGCGGCCTTTGCTCGTCGTCGTGCGCAAGCCCGGCAAGGAGCCGACCAAGACCGACATCCTCGCCTTCATGAACGGCAAGGTGGCGAAGTGGTGGATGCCCGACGACGTCGCCTTCGTCGGCGAAATTCCGCACACCGCCACCGGCAAGATCCAGAAGACCAGTTTGCGTGCCCAGTTCAAGGATTACCGCCTGCCGACGGATTGACGAAAAATGTTCGATCTTTCGGCTTCAAGCCGGCGCCAAAAACCTCTAAGTCTCGGTTCGGACTGGGGTAATGCGGCAGACAATGGCTACAATTCCTGAACGGCAGACGTCGAAGGCGGCCGGCTGGTCGCGGCGGATCGGGGCATTCTCTTTCGTCCTTTTGCTCACCGCCGTTGCCGCTTACAGGCTGGGTCTCGTCGAGACGCCGCCTTTCCTGTGGGTCCTGGCGCTCGTGGCGCTGCTGGCTGCGCTTGCCCTGTTGCTGGCCGGTCTCGGCTTGGCCAGGGTCTGGAGCTTCGGCGATCGCGGCGGCCGCGATCTCTCCATCGGCGCGCTGCTGGCGCTGCTGGTGCTGGCACCCTACGGCGTCGCCGTCTACTGGGCGACGATCTATCCGCCGCTGCGCGACATCTCGACCGATCTCGACGATCCGCCCGCGTTAGACACGAGCGACCGCACCGCCGACATGAACGAGCTGTCGCCGCCGACCCCGGGCGAACAGGCCCTGCAGGCCGAGGCCTATCCGCTGGTCAGCGGGCGCAGCTACAATCTGCCTTTCGAAACCGTCGTCGACGCTGTCGAAACCGTGCTCGACCGCCGCGACTGGCAGTTGACGGCGCCTTATCCCGACATCAACGGGCAAAGCGAGGCGACGATCAACGCGCTGGCCAGGGGCTTTGTGCTCGGACTACCGGCCGACGTCGCCATCCGCATCACCGACGACGGCGAGCAGGTCATCGTCGACATGCGCTCGGCCTCGCGCTACGGCCGCTACGACCTTGGCGACAACGCCGCCCGCATCACCGATTTCCTTGGCGAGCTGGACCAGCAAGTCGCCGGGCAGGTCGGCGCGGCGCCGGCTGAGTGATCACGCGGCGGGGCTGAAAATGCCGTCGATCGCCGGATCGCCTTCTGTGGCCACGAGGCCGCGTGCAACCAGATCCTCGAGATGGGCAAGCACCGAAAGACCGGCGGCGCCGTATAGCCGCGGGTCGGTGTCGCGATAGATCGCCGCGACCATTTCCGCGATCGTCCGGTCTCCGGCGCGGATGCGCTCCAGGATCGCCCTTTCGCGCATCTTGCGATGCGTCTTCAGGCCGCGCATGAAGCTTTGGGGCGCGGCCACAGGTCCGCCGTGGCCAGGCAAAAGCAAGCGATCGTCGCGCGTCAAAAGCTTGTCGAGGGAGCTCATATAGTCGGCCATGGCGCCGTCCGGCGGCGCGACGATCGAGGTCGACCAGGCCATGACATGGTCGGCTGAAAACAGCGTTCCGGTTCCCTCGAGGGCAAACACGGCGTGGTTGGCGGCGTGGCCGGGCGTCAGCACGGTGCGGATGGCCCAGCCGTTGCCCTCAGTCAGCGCATTATCGGCCAGCACGACATCGGGAACGAAGGCGAGATCGGCGCTGGCGTCGAGCGGATTGACCTCGCCGATGCGCAAGGGGCGCGCCGGCCGATGCGGGCCTTCGGCAAGCGTTGCCGCGCCGGTGCGCTCTTTCAGCCGCGCCGCCAAAGGCGAATGATCGCGATGGGTGTGGCTGACGAAGATGTGGCTGACCGGTCGGCCGCCGATCGCCTTGAGCAGTGTTTCGAGATGGGCGTCGTCTTCCGGCCCTGGATCGATCACCGCCAGCGTGTCGCTGCCGACGAGATAGCTGTTGGTGCCGTGGAAGGTGAAAGGACCCGGATTTCTTGCGGTGATGCGCAGCACATCCGGCGCAACCGGAACCGCCCGGCCGTAGGCGGGAGCGAAGCTGGTGTCGAATTCAAGGGCCATGCCTGCGGGCTCCGTTGCGATGCGGCAAAGTGATTGCCGTCCGATACGGAAGCCAATATAGGAAAATCAATGGATGTCGCCCAAAACTGCGCAGCGGTTTTTGGGAGAACGACATGCATCAAGACAATTCTAAAGCGCGTCGCCTGAATGCGTTTCTGCGCGATGGGCTTTAAGAGCCAGCTAATCAGCCACCCGGCAAATCAGCCAGAATGGGGAAGACCATGGCAACTGCAACCACGATGCGCCCGCTTGTTTCTCTCACCCTGCCGGATCGGGGTGTTGCCCGGCTGGCGACCCAGCTTTTCCTGGCGCTCGCCGGAACCCTGCTGCTGACGCTTTCGGCCAAGACCAAGGTGGTGCTCGGCCCGGTCGACATCTCGCTGCAGACGCTGGCCGTGCTGCTGATCGCCTCGGCCTTCGGCCTGCGCCTTGCCGTCGCGACGCTCCTTCTCTACCTCGCCGAGGGCGCTTTTGGCCTGCCGGTCTTCCAGGGCACGCCGGAAAAGGGCATCGGCATTGTCTATATGCTGGGCTCGACGGGCGGCTATCTCGCCGGCTTCGTGGTCATGGCGGCGATCGCCGGCTGGGCCGCCGACCGCGGCTGGGACCGCGACCCGTTCAAGCTGTTCGGCGCCATGCTGATAGCGGAGGTTGTCATGATGGCCATGGGCTTTGCCTGGCTGGCCACGCTCATCGGGCCGGAAAAGTCCTGGCAGTTCGGCGTCCTGCCCTTCATCGTCGGCGACCTGATCAAGGTGGCTTTGGCCGCCAGCCTGGTGCCGGCCGTGTGGACATTGCTCAAGCGCGGCTGAGAACAATCGACGAGAAAAGGGCCGGCGGGCGACAAGCGCCCGCCGGCCCTTTTTCATGGCGCAGTCGGATTTCGCTCGAAACCGCCTTATACCAGATGATAGAAAGCGATGAAGTAACGTCGGGAAGCAGTCAAAGCCGACATTGACAAGCCAGCGCCCGAAAACTAAGCACGGGCAACTTGGCGTCGAGGCGGGGGCCGCGGTAGTTCAAGGAGAGCTTGTTGAAAGGAATTATCCTTGCGGGTGGCAGCGGAACACGTCTTTATCCGCTAACATTAGCGGTTTCTAAGCAAATATTGCCGATCTACGACAAGCCGATGATCTATTACCCGCTGAGCGTGCTGATGCTCGCGGGAATTCGCCAGATTCTGGTCATTTCAACTCCGCGCGACTTGCCGGTCTTCCAGGCGTTGCTGGGCGACGGTTCTGAATTCGGGCTGGAATTGTCCTATGCCGTGCAGGCGCAGCCCAACGGCCTCGCCGAGGCCTTCATCATCGGCCGCGACTTCATCGGCAAGGACAGCGTGTCGATGATTCTCGGCGACAACATCTATTTCGGCGGTGGCCTGTCGCAGCTCTGCCGCGAGGCGGCGACGCGCGACGGCGGCGCATCGGTCTTCGCCTATTATGTCGACGATCCCGAGCGCTATGGCGTGGTCTCCTTCGACAAGGCCACCGGCAAGGCTCTGACGATCGAGGAGAAGCCGCAAAAGCCGAAGTCCAACTGGGCCGTCACCGGTCTTTATTTCTACGACAACAAGGTAGTCGATATCGCCTCGACGATCCGCCCTTCGGCGCGCGGCGAGCTCGAGATCACCGCGGTCAACAATGTCTACCTCGATCGTGGCGAGTTGCATGTCCACCGCCTCGGCCGCGGCTATGCCTGGCTGGACACCGGCACGCATGACAGCCTGCTCGAGGCATCGTCTTTCGTGCGCACGATCGAGCATCGCCAGGGCATCAAGATCGCGTGTCCGGAGGAGATTGCGCTGGAACAGCGCTGGATCAGCGCCGACAAGGTGCTGGATCGCGCCGCGCGGCTCGGCAAGAACGAATATGCCGCCTATCTGCGCCGGCGAGTGGCCGATCTGATGGAGGAGCGCGGTGCTTGAGGTCAGGCGGCTCGGCCTCGACGGCGTGCTGGAGATCGTGCCGAAGCGGCATGGCGATGCGCGCGGTTTTTTCAGCGAGACCTGGAATGCCGAGCGCTTCGCCGAAGCCGGCATCGATCTCGTTTTCGTGCAGGACAATCACTCCTATTCCGCCGCGGCCGGCGTGCTGCGCGGCCTACATTACCAGCTGCCGCCGCGCGCGCAAGCCAAGCTGCTGCGCGTCATCCGTGGCAGCGTGCTCGATGTCGCGGTCGACATCCGCCGTTCTTCGCCCACTTTCGGCAAATGGGAAGCGCTGGAGATATCGGCCGACAAGGGCAACCAGGTCCTGGTGCCGCAGGGCTTCGCGCATGGTTTCGTAACGCTCGTGCCGCATACCGAGGTGCTCTATAAGGTGACCGACACCTATTCGCCCGGGCACGACCGCTCGATCCGCTTCGACGACCCGGCGATCGGCATCGCATGGCCGGAGATCGCGGGCGGCTTCCAGCTTTCGGACAAGGACCGCAACGCGCCGCTGCTCGGCGCGGCGGAGGTGTTCGCGTGAGGAGGGACGGCGGCATGAATTTCCTGGTCACCGGCGGCGCCGGCTTCATCGGCTCGGCCGTGTGCCGGCATCTGTGCGCCAATCCGGCCTACCGCGTCACCAATCTCGACAAGCTCACCTATGCCGGTAACCTCGCCTCGCTGCGGCCGATCGAGAACGCGCATAATTACCGCTTCGAGCACGCCGACATCTGCGACGAGCGCGCGGTGCTGGAGATCCTGCGCCGCGACGATATCGACATCGTCATGAACCTCGCCGCCGAGAGCCATGTCGACCGCTCGATCGACGGTCCAGGCGCCTTCATCGAGACCAACATCGTCGGCACCTACCGCATCCTGAACGCGGCGCTGGAATATTGGCGCGGCCTGTCCGACGAGCGCAAGGCGGGATTCCGCTTCCATCATGTCTCGACCGACGAGGTCTTCGGCGACCTGCCCTTCGACGGCGGCATGTTCGTCGAGGAGACGCCCTATGCGCCGTCCTCGCCCTATTCGGCCTCCAAGGCAGCCTCCGACCATCTGGTGCGGGCCTGGCACGAGACCTACGGCCTGCCGGTGGTGCTTTCCAACTGCTCGAACAATTACGGCCCCTACCATTTCCCGGAAAAGCTGATCCCTCTGGTCATCCTCAACGCGCTCGACGAGAAGCCGCTGCCCGTCTACGGCGCCGGTGCCAATGTGCGCGACTGGCTGTTCGTCGAGGACCACGCGCGCGCCCTGGAGCTGGTGGCGACCAGGGGGCGGCCGGGCGAGAGCTACAATGTCGGCGGCAATTCCGAGCGCACCAATCTCGGCGTCGTCGAGGCGATCTGCGACCTGCTCGATCTCAGGCGGCCGCGCGCCGGCGGCAAGCGCCATCGCGAACTGATCACCTTCGTCACCGACCGCCCCGGCCATGACCGGCGCTATGCGATCGACGCCTCCAAGATCGCGCGCGACCTCGGCTGGGCGCCGCGGGAGGATTTCGACAGCGGCCTGGCCCGGACCGTCGACTGGTATCTCGACAACAAATGGTGGTGGGGGCCGATCCGCGAGCAGCGCTACGATGGCGCGCGGCTGGGCCGGGCTGCGGCGCGCCCGGTCGAGAACGCCCCAGCCGAGAATGCCTTGATCGGCAACGCCCCGATCGGCACTGCAAAGACCGAAAGCGGCCCGGCGGGGGACGCGGCCGAGAGTAGGAAGGTGACCACGTGAGGCTTGCCGTCACCGGACGCGAAGGCCAAGTTGCCGCAAGCCTGGTCGAGGCGGCGCGGGGTCGCGACGATGTCGAAGTCGTCGCCGTCGGCCGCCCGGCGCTGGACCTTGCGCGACCCGACACCGTGCTCGCGGCCCTTGAAGCGGCAAGGCCCGACATCGTCGTGTCCGCCGCCGCCTACACCGCCGTCGACCAGGCCGAGGACGAGAAGGACCTGGCCTTCGCCGTGAACGCAACCGGCGCCGGCAAGGTAGCGCAAGCCGCCGCAAGGCTCGGCGTTCCCGTCATACATCTGTCGACCGACTATGTCTTCGACGGCGCCAAGGACGGCGCCTATGTCGAGACCGACCCGACCGCCCCGCTCGGCGTCTACGGCGCCTCCAAGCTCGCCGGCGAGGAGGCGGTCGCCGCGGCCAACCCGCGCCACCTCATCCTGCGCACGGCCTGGGTCTACAGCCCCTTCGGAAGGAACTTCGTCAAGACCATGCTGAGGCTGGCCGCCGACCGCGACGAGATATCGGTCGTCGCCGACCAGTGGGGCAATCCGACCTCGGCGCTCGACATCGCCGACGCGATCCTGCATGCGGCGCCGAGGCTGGTCGGCGACGGCAGTTTCGCCGCCTTCGGCGTCTATCATCTGGCGGGCGAGGGCGACACCAACTGGAGCGGCTTTGCCCGTCACATCCTCGACACAAGCCGGGCGTTTGGTGGCCCGCACGCGAAAGTGCGAGATATCGCGACGGCGGATTATCCGACCAAGGCCAGGCGGCCGCAAAATTCGCGGCTTTCGAGTGCGAAGTTTGCAAGCGTGTTCGGGTGGCAGGCGCCGGGGTGGCGCGAGTCGAGCGAAAATGTGGTTCGGCGGCTGGGGGGCGGCGAGACGAAACAGGCATTGAGTGCATGAACAAGCATCCAGCACCGGAGCAACTGCGCGATGCGAGCGCGCAGTCGGCCGATCAAGCGGCGCCGAAGAAGGGCGCCAGGGCCAAGTCCGCGAAGACCAAGCCCGCGAAGCGCACCTGCATCATGGTGCTCGGCATGCACCGCTCGGGGACGAGCGCGCTCACGAGGGTGCTCAGTCTGCTTGGCGCGGAACTGCCGAAGAATTTGCTCGGGGCAAATCCGACAAACCCAACGGGCCACTGGGAACCCTCGCAACTGATCGAGTTGCACGACCAGATGTTGGAGGAGGCGGGCAGCAGATGGGATGACTGGCGGAGCTTCGATCTCGGCAACTTGCCGAACGCACGAGCCCAATTCTACAGAGCCGAGATCGCACGCATTATCGACGAGGAATATAGCGATGCGTCTTTTTTGGTGCTCAAGGAGCCGCGCATCTCACGTTTTGTGCCGCTCTACGCGAACATTTTAAAATCGATGAAAATCGACGTGCGGTACGTTCTGGCAAGTCGCAATCCGCTTGCGGTCATAGCTTCGCTTGGCAAACGGGATCGCTCAACACCAGGCTTCGGTGCCCTGCTTTGGCTTCGCCATGAACTTGACGCGGAGCGATCGACGCGGGGTTCGCTGCGTGCGTTCGTTTCCTACGAGGGGATAATGCAGGACTGGCGGCTAAGGCTGGACAGGATTGCGGAGGCGCTTTCGGTTACGTGGCCAAGGCCGATAGAAGAGGCCGCAGCTGAAATTGATGCCCATATATCCCAGGACCATCAACACCATGCGGCGTCTGATGGCGCGCTCTTCGCCGACGAGCGTGTCGCCAGCTGGGTCAAAGATGCCTATTCGGCACTCAGGGCTTTGGAGACAGACCCCAATGACCCCGACGCCATGGAGGTTCTTGATCGCATCAAGTCTGGGTTCGACGCCGTCGCCCCGGTTTTCGGCGAAGCGTTTTTTCCTGAGCTGCAGGCACGACAGCAGGTTCTTTCCGAAGCGCAGGTGGGTTTGCAGCGAACTTTAGAAGACCAAGCGACCAGGGCTGCTCAGCTTGCAGTTGAGATTCAGCAGAAAAACACAGAGATAGCCCGATATGGTCGCCGTCTTGCGGAAGCTCAAGCCGCAATGGATGAGGTAATCGAACGTAACGCCGAAGAGAAAGAGAAACTTAGCTCCAATCTTTCGACGGCTATAGAAAACAATTTAAGATTATCAGAAATGTTGAATAAAGCTAAGTCGGAAATTATCGCGGAGAGAGTTCGAGCGTTGTCGGAGCGCCAGAACGGCGCGCTCGAATCTCAGATAACGCAAGAAGATATTTCGGGCCTCTCTGGTGGGAAAAGTGATCCTTTGCGAATAGCCCGGCCGGAGCGAATGAATGCCACTAGGCTTTTCCGGCGCTTACGGCAGTCCCGTACGCATCGTGGCAGCTGGTTAAATGTGGCAAAGGCTATCTATAGCAGGGTAGCTCTGAAAGGGGTAAGGCAGACCACCCTCGATGGGCTCTCCCTTCTTCGTCTTCCAGATGCCCAAATCGCCGAAAATCTTCTTAGGGAAAAAGAAGAGGTGTCATCTCGCCTTAAGCTGTCGACGTTTTCAACGTCCAGTCTTTCCGGTCCAACCATATCCGTGTTGATGCCGGTTTACAGGTCGCCACCCAAGTTTCTGGAGCGGGCGATACTGTCCGTAGTAGCTCAGGAATACCAAAATTGGGAGCTCGTGATAGTCGACGATTGTTCGCAAGACAGTGAAATCACGAACCTCCTGGAGAGGTACGCTTCTCTCGACAGTCGGATAAAGGTGAGCGGTCTTCTTGAGAATGGAGGCATATCCGAAGCCACCAATCGCGCGCTAGATCAGTCGTCTGGTCAGTACATTGCCCTCTTAGATCATGATGATCTCCTTACAAAGGATGCGCTTCTGCGTATCGCAGAAGTTATAGTGGAAGATCCTGCTGTCGATTTCCTCTATTCCGACGAGTGCAAGATCGATGCTGATGATCGCCCTGTGGAAATTTTTTGCAAACCGGACTGGAGTCCTCATCTCCTATTCAACTGCATGTATACCGCTCATCTAACTGCGTATCGAAAGAGCCTTGTTCATGAGGTTGGCGGCTTCCGCAGCGAATATGATTTCTCGCAAGACTATGATCTGGCCTTGCGGGTATCAGAGTGCTTCAAGAAAGTCGTGCATATAGAGCGTGTTCTCTACGGTTGGCGAATGATCGAAGGGTCGGCGTCGGTAGGCGGGAAGGACTATGCTCGAATTTCAAATGTCGCCGCGCTCGAAGATGCAATTCGGCGCCGAAATTATGGTGGTCAAGCATTGGCTCTGCCATATGCGAACCGAGTTTATCGAGATTCAAGTCTCTTTTCGGATGTATTTGTATCAATTGTAATCCCATCCGATAGTGCGGAGAATATCAAATCCTCAATAGATTCAATCTTTAGTAAAACAGATTATGGCTTCTTCGAAATCGTCGTTGTGACGAATACGAAAATAGCGGAAAATTTATCAAAAGAATATAGAAAAGTTAAATTTTCCATATTTGATAAAGTATTTAATTTTTCTGAAAAGTGTAATCAGGGAGCGCGCGATTCGCTCGGAAAGTACATAGTATTCTTTAATGATGATGTTCGGGTAATTTCGAGGGATTGGCTTTCGAGCTTACTGGAGATCGCGACGCTGGAGGGCGTCGGCGTCGTAGGCCCGAAGTTGCTCTATGAGAATGGTTTGATTCAGCATGCGGGAATGGTGACCGGGGTCCGGGGGCTAGTTGGAACTGCGTTTCATTGCCTCCCCGACATGACAGCGGAACATTACAACTTTGCTCAGTCCGTCCGCGATGTGTCTTTAATTTGTGGCGCGTGCTTGATGATAGCTCGTGACATATTTTTCGAGATTGAAGGGTTTGACGACGAGAATTTCCCGATCTCACATTCTGACGTCGATCTGTGCCTTAAGGTAAGAGATAGAGGATACAGCTGCGTTTACTCACCATATTCACGCTTATACCACATAGGTCATGCATCTATCGGCGAGGAAGAAAAGAAAGACACGAAGCACAAAAAGGATAAGGCTGATATCAACCTTATAAAAAGGTGGACAAACGCGATTAGCCGAGACCCTTTCTACACCAGGAAGATGAAAGCATTGTTATATCACGACTCGCAGGAGGAATTTCAGGTATATCCTGGAACCAGAGCGGTTAGCCAATTAGATCGCCTGTATAGCACTGGCCGGGATATATTAATAATTTCTCATGATATGACTGAAAGTGGTGCGCCGCGCGTTGTTCTCGATCTAGCTAAGGCGCTTTCAGATGCAGGAAACTTCGTTGTTGTGGCTGCGCCTACCGACGGCCCGATGCGATCGTATATCAACGAGCTTGGCATAACGGTTATCGTTGATGAACTTCTCCTCGCGCGCCATGAAACCGTTCTCAAGTTCGGCAGGAATTTCGATGCGGTAATCGTGAATACGGTGGTCGGGTGGCCGGTTGTATCTCAGCTTGCCGAAGCGGTACCCACCTTTTGGTACATCCACGAAAGCGAATTCGCGAAGGATCTTTTCTCATCGAATCTAGATGCCAGGCAGGCTCTGGAGAAAGCTGCAGGCGTCTGGGTCGGGAGCCAGATTGCCGGCCGCGCGGTCGAGCCGTTCTTTCGGGACTATTCCGTTGTCCCGTATGGCACGTCGACGATCGGCTCAGTTCCGAAGCTTCAGGAATCGAAAGTCAGCGAGACCGACAGAGTCGTCATTTCGGTGCTGGGCTCTTACGAGCCACGCAAGGGGCAGGACTTGGCGATTCTGGCTCTGGATAAGTTGGAGAAAAACGCTCGGCGTATGTGTGAGTTGCGATTGGCTGGCCGAATTCTCAACCTGGGGTACTACACCCAGATTAACGAGATGGCGGACATTAGAGTGGGTGTTTCGATGGAGGGCGCTCTCAGCCATGCGGAATACGAGAGGGCGCTGCATGAAACAGACATACTTCTTGTCTCTTCGCGCGATGACACGCTGCCACTGGTCTCGATCGATGCTCTGCGGTGTGGAAAGATTCTAATATGCTCGACCACCGTCGGGACCGCTGAGTTTATTAAGGATGGCGTGTCCGGTTATGTGGCCGAGGATCCCAGTCCAGCTAATCTCGCGGCTGCCCTCAAACGGGCGATTGGCGAGAGAACAAAATGGTGCGATATCGGAGATGCTGCCAAGGCAGTTTTTGAAGCCCATTTTTCGTCGGAAGCCTTTGCTCGCGAAATACTGCAGCGTTTGACATCCCGTTTGGACAGAGACGAAAAGCGTGCGGCATGAGCCAGTTTGAAGCTGTGCCCTACCGCCCTGACTGTCCGAAGCTGAATGAAATGGACCCGATGCCGAAAGGGGCACGTGGATGATCGGCATTTTTGGAGCTTCCGGATTTATTGGGCGAAACCTCGTCGATCTTTTCGCCCAGAAGAAAGTTCCATTCCGCGGCTTTGTTCGGCGGGAGCGGTTTGTCCAGTCGCCCAATATGACACTTGTTGATTTCGATGATCCTTCAACCTATCGCGATCATCTCAGCGGCCTGGACGCAGTAGTGCTGCTTGTCAGCGCATCCGTTCCGGCCACCTTTGCAAATGATCTCGTTTCCGAGGTGAACCGGAACGTCCTCCCGCATATCAAATTCCTGCAAAGTATCCGCGGAACCTCAATACGACATGTGATCTATCTCTCGTCGGGTGGAACTATCTACGGAGTGCCCCAGCAGTCGAGCATCACTGAAGCCCATCCAACACTCCCTATAAGTACCTACGGATGCGGCAAGCTTATGATTGAGAATGCCATAAGAACGATGTCAGTCGGAGGAGAATGGAGTTACTCAATTCTTCGCGCATCCAACCCCATTGGTAAATATCAGTCGCCTGAGAAGGGACAGGGCCTTGTGGCTGCTGCCGTCCGAGCTGCCTTTCTTGGTGTGCCGATTGATATTTGGGGTAACGGCGAAGCTTTGCGCGATTACATGGACGTACGGGATCTTTGCGTTGCCATTGATACGATGCTGAGACCGCAGTTGCGGCGAAACGCAATATACAACGTTGGCTTGGGGAGGTCGTTCACTGTAAATCAGATAATCGATCTTTGCTCCTATGCGTGCGGCCGGCCGGTCCGCCGAAATTACATTTCTGAAAAGCCGTTCCTTGTCAAAGATGTAGAGTTAAACTGTGATGCCATACGCCGCGATACGGGATGGAGCGCTGTTTATGATGTTTCTGACGCAATACAGAGTTTAGTTCTCGAGTACGAAACAAAGATTCAGCCCGTAACATGAACTTAAGTTTGCTTATAATTTCCTTGATTCGCCGTGAAGTTGTCGGACGGTATCGCGGTTCTGCGCTTGGCCTGCTGTGGTCTCTGCTGAATCCATTGTTTATGCTTGCTGTATACACCTTTATTTTCGGCGTAGTTATGAAGTCTCGATGGACGATGCCTAATCAGCAGAGCGCCACGGATTCCACTGGTGAGTATGCGGTTGTCCTGTTCTGCGGACTGATCGTCTTTCAGTTTTTCGCAGAGGTCATTTCGCTGGCGCCCAGCTTGATTGTAGGCAACGCAAACTATGTCAAGAAGATCGTCTTCCCGATCCAGATACTGCCGGTAGTTTCGGCCGGCGCGGCGTTATTCCATACCGCTGTCAGCCTGCTTGTGCTGCTTGTTTTTGCTTACGTCGTGTTCGGTCATGTTCCGCTGTCGGTGTTTCTGGCGCCGTTAGCATTTATGCCGCTAGTTGCCCTGGTTCTAGGTATAGCCTGGGTGTTGGCATCGGTCGGCGTTTATTTTCGTGACATGGGCCAGATCGTGGCGCCACTGATAACAGCAACAATGTTCTTGTCGCCGGTTTTCTTCCAGAGAACTGCGCTGCCGACTTGGCTTCAACCTTGGCTTTCGCTCAACCCGTTGGCAATTCCGGTCGAGAGTTTCAGAAACGTAGTCATTTTCGGCGTACAACCGGACTGGGCAGCACTCGGTTATTATTCACTGGTGGCAATTGTGATTGCGTATCTCGGCTACCAGTTTTTCCAAAAGACCCGCAGGGGCTTTGCCGATGTCCTTTAAAGCGCTCGACATCGGCTCTGATCGCCACGGACACCTAGATGTTGCCATTCGGGTGCGCGACGTATCCAAACACCACGTCATGTTTGAGCGGCCGGAGGATCGGTTCAAACAGATGGTGATCCCGCGCGTTGAGCGTTTGGTCGGCAGACCACCGCGCCGCTATTTTCGTGATTTCGCCGCTTTGTCTGGCATTTCATTCGAGATAGGTCGGGGCGAAACGGTTGGCATCATCGGCCGCAACGGCTCGGGTAAATCAACATTGCTGCAGATTGTCTGCGGCACGCTTCCGCCAACCAGCGGTTCGGTTGAGGTGAACGGCCGCATAGCGGCCCTGCTTGAACTTGGAGCTGGTTTCAATCCAGAATTCACAGGCCGCGAAAACGTCTTCCTCAACGCCTCGATTCTCGGCATTCCACGTAAGGAAATGGAATGGCGTTTTGACGACATCGCGCGCTTTGCCGATATCGGACCTTTTGTCGACCAACCGGTGAAGACATATTCGTCCGGCATGTATGTGCGCCTGGCCTTTGCGACTGCGATCAACGTCGATCCGGACATTTTGGTGGTGGATGAGGCTCTGTCAGTGGGGGATGAGGCGTTCCAACGCAAATGTTTCGCCCGCATCGAAGACATTAAGGACAAGGGCGGTACTATCTTGTTCGTTAGCCACAGCGCTCAGACTATCGTACAACTGTGCAGCAGAGCGATGCTTATTGATGCTGGCGAGAAGATACTTGAGGGCCGACCGAAAGCTGTGGTGAGTCAATATCAGCGGCTGGTGAACGCAAGTGCTGATGGCGCGGCGGAAATCAGGGCGGGCATCGTTGCCATGTGGAACCCAGCGTCATCGCCCCTTGACCCAGCTGGAGCAGATCTTGACACAGGAGCTAGACTTGATCCGGGCGCTGAAAATTCGCAGCGATCCATCGACCAGGCTGAACGTAGTAAACTCGCAGCCGAACAAAATATAGAATCTTCAGACCGATTTGATCTATCGCTGATCTCAAAGTCGACAGTCTATCAAGAGGAAAGAGGCGCTCGAATTCACGGCGTTCGCATTCTCACCGTAGGTGGCGAGCAGGTAAACGTTCTCAGGCTCGGACGACGATATGTCGTGGAATATTCGTGCGATTTTTCTATCGACGCCACACGCGTGGGGTTCGGCATCGGCATCACGACGGCTACAGGCCTTCATGTGGCGGGCGCGAAATGCCAAGCGTCTCGAATCGACGTGGCGAGGAAAGGTTCATCCATTAGGTCGCGCTTCGAATTCACGTGCCTGCTGCTGCCTGGTCATTACTTCGTAACGTGCCAAGTGCGCGGATTGCCGGAGATGGACGAGGTTCCTCTTCATCGAGTCATTGATGCTCTCACCTTCAAAGTCGCCGAGGAACATGACAATCTAGCTGCTGGCCTCGTCGATCTCTCTATGGTCGTAGCAGTTGATCGGTGAGCAAATGTCCGTGCCATTAACTGGGCTCGAAGCGCAATTCCCGGCTGTTTCGATCGGTAGCAACGGAACGACGTTGTCGTTCGTGCATGCTTGGCCTTCGACATTCAATATCGGGGACTATCTTTCTAGCCCCCGTCATTATTTCGATTTCGAGTGTTACCCAGCGTCAGAAAGTGGGTTCTCTCGAGTTCTTATTTTGGGCGGTGGTGCCTTCAACGACATTGGAGCCTACGCCAGTTCTTTGGTGGAGGCGGACCAGAAAATCGCATGGGGCATTGGCCGGAGCGTCCCGTCGCCAGAGGATTTCGGGAAATCCGGTCCGTCAATCCCGGCGAATTTTTCCGCCTTTGGCTCAAGGGACCGCGCCCTTGTTGCAGCCAACCGTCCTTTGGTCCCTTGCGCCAGCGTGATGGGAGACATTGTAGATATCCCCCGCGGAGATGCGCTGGGTTTTTTTCTCAATCAGAATCCGGCTGTCAGTGGAGAGTCGCTCGTCGACATCTTTTCGACGATCGATTCTGAGGCGGTAGTCGGCACCAATTCACTTTCGGAAACCGAATTCCGGGCCAAGTTCGCGCTGACCGCAAAGATTGTGACCAACTCCTACCATGTCGCCTATTGGGGGCTTCTATCAGGTCGACAAGTTGCTTTGATCGGCTACTCCTCCAAATTTGCCAGCATTTTAGACCTCTTCGAACTTCCCGACAGCGTCGTCCAATATCAACGCGGCGACGGTGTCAGACTGTTGGGAGCAATTGAACGCGCGCTACGGAGTGATTCGTTTTCTCGCCTCGCGTCGCCGATGGAAACCAAACGGGCTTTTCGACAGGCCAATGTCGACTACGCTCAGCACCTCGTGACCACCGGCCTTTTCCGGCAAATTGAAGCCTTGGATGAATCGAGTATTCGTCGGAAGAAGCGGGAAATCGAGGTCTGGCGAGCATATTCGCTCACCCGCCGCTAAGCTAAACTTCCCATTTGGTCGGTTCCACAGTATGCAGCATTTGGAACCGCCGGAAGACCGTATTGTTCATATGAAGCCTGCGAAATATCTCGTTGAGAATACTTGAGGCGGTGGTTGGTTTGTCGCAAATGGATTTTAATCTTGCGTTCAGGTTTGCCACCATGTCTCCGCCGCCCACCATGAAAGGCGTTACGCCGTCAAAGAGTGTTATGCCGCTCTCCGGAAAACGCTGATATTCCTCGGCTTCTGTGGTCTTCATCCAAATTTCGGTTTCATAGAGTTTGACCGTATTCACCAGGAGCGATCCGGCCAGCGCCAGCGCGCGCTCGGCTCTGTCGGAAGAATAGTCAGCAATTGTATCGCAAGCTGAGACAAGCCATCGCGTACTCAATCGCTGCAGCAACAACGTCTCGCATTCTTGCCACATCTGTTGGAAACGTTTCCAGCTACGCTCCTCCGCTACGCCTCGGCGTAGAAGAACGTTCATCGCGGCATGAGCAAATTCAATTTCGGTTCTCCCGATGAATTCCCGCCTTACCATCTCAAGATGCTCCGAAAGATCTTGCTTACGTCCAACCGGAAGAGAGGGGGCCTCTCCAAGGACCACGCTACTTGCAAGGTCGTGAAGTTGACGAGTGAAGAGGGGCTCTAGACCTCCAACAGATCCCCGGCTGCGTTTCTGGAAAGCCCGTCTGATCCGAAACATCTAAGATTCTCTCTTGTCTCCGTCAAAGGTCGATATCGCGAGTCTCATGTAGCAATGCCGACTTGGGGAAGAGCGCGCAAACGCTAGAGATTGATGTCGCCAAAGCTTGTTTGGACCTGTTATGGAGGCCCGATGTTCGGGACGCTTCGCCTCTTTCTGGCAATACTGGTTGTCTACACCCATCTCGGGCCACCGCACGGCTCTTCGCTCGGAAAGCACGCGGTGTTTGGCTTCTATGTCCTATCTGGCTATCTGATGACACGGGTCTTGAATGAAATCTATCGGTTTCGCATAGGCCCGTTTGCGCTAAACCGATTCCTTCGCCTTTACCCTATGTACCTTCTGGTGGCGGTTCTGTCGGTGCCGGCAGTGATTTTTTTGGACGACCCTGGTGAGTTTAACAATAGGTACGGAATGCCGGATGGCGCCTGGCCGTGGCTGCAGAGCTTTCTTTTGCTGCCGACAGTCAACATGCCACCGTTCCGGCTGGTTCCGGTGAGCTGGTCGATTGCCGTGGAATTGATCAACTATGCGATATTGTGTGCTTTTTCTGCGCGCAATTCACGCTTCGCGTGGATGGCCTTCGTTGTGTCTGTTGCCGTGCATGCGGTGGTCCTCCTGGTCACAGATGACCACAACGTACGCTATTTCCCATGGTATGCAGCGATGCTGCCATTCTCGGTCGGTGCGCTGAGCTACTTCTATGGTAAGGACGTTATGCAAGCATTGGCGCGTTTGAGTCGGCATTGGCGACTGATGGTTGGGGCTGGCTGGGCCGGCATTCTGGCGATAGCATTTTATCTCGGTGCCATTGACCGCCTGGCGCCAGAAATTGTCTCCTATCTCAGCATAGTATCCATGGGTACGATCGTTATCGCACTGCAAGATTTGAAGCCTGGCAATGCAGACAAAGCTATGGGTGAACTGGCCTATCCCATCTTCTTGACGCACTATCTAGTGGCGGTTGCTGTGGATCGTCTCATCCTTGGCTCGATGCCGAGAGGCTTGATCCTGTTTTTTGTGTCGCTGATTGTGATGCTAGTACTGTCTCAAGTGCTGGTAGTGCTCCAACGTGCCTTTGTCGATCCGATCAGAGACCGGGTTCGTGAGGAAGGCCGGGCAAAGCAGCCGTTCATTGCAACCGCCACTATGCGCCGTTCTTTCTAAGTACAAAGAGTGCCTCGTTCCTGATCGCGGACTCAAAGCATTTCTCAAAGCCGAACAATGCAGATAGCCGGTCGAGATGTTCCGAAAACGTCTCCCTCATCCACGTATGGACATGGATATCTATGCGGTTCTTCAGACCGTTTTCGGCCGCTGGCATCAGCTCGAAATCTGCAAACGCCGGTTGCGAAAGCGGGTGCACGTAGCGGCAGTGTTCAACATATGCCGCCAGGAGTGTCGGTTCCCCGCCGGTCCTCAAATCTTCCATGAGATGATCGAATGATGTCGGCGGTCGGTAGCGGTCGGTAGTGAATCTCATATCTGGCACCGCGATGATGTAGACTCCTCCAGGTTTCAATCGGGCTAATCCTTCGCGGATAGAGCCAAAGGGATTGGCCAAATGCTCGATCACATGCGCCGAAATGATGAAGTCGAGGCTATTAAGCTTTGTCCCGGCAAAGGTCTCCGCATCGATAAAGCCACCTTCGGTGATATTTCGGTCTGCAAAGTGATTCCTCAACGTCTCATTGTCGCGGATATCGCCGTAGATTACAGTGGCCATCGACGGCACCGGAAAGGGGCGATTGCCCGCACCGACTTCGATCCCGACGCCATTGACAAAGGCATTAGAAATCAGCGTCCTTGCACCAACGACCTCGTTAAGACCCGTCTTGTCTTCGACGCGCCGACGATCACGATGTAACGCTGCAGCGACATTAGCTAGTTCGCGGTGCGGGCGTTCCAACCAAAACTCTACCATCTCGTCCGCATGTGTTTCGGTCACGGGTGAACGGCTCCTGCCTGCAAGTTTTCGAATCACGCCGATCGGCCACTGAAGGAAAGGGAATTTCCGAGCGATTTCCGTGCTTCGCATCTTGCGTTCCCTACATCATTCTTTTTGGTAACCCAAGAGTGGGCGGTGACACATTAATTTTCCAATCCGGACGCACGTGATGGAGATACTATTGGTACGTGCCAAAAACCTCTGGCCGTCCCGTCCTAGGCGATTACCGGGCGACGGGGTCGGAGATTTGCAATCTTAAGTAGCGGTGGGCGATATTTTGTCCGCGGCCGTTCTGATAGTGTGCCCGCGCCAGCCTGCCGAATACGCCGGCATCATGGCCACCGAGACCGCCGCCCGGATCGAGGAGGGGCGTATCAGCATCGTCTGCGCAGTATCCATCGAGAAACCAGGAAATTGAGCATCGTCGTGACGACAAGCGTTGCAAAGAACGCCGCCGCTCGGCTTTGCAGCGCTCGCTCGAGAAGATGAAGGCTTACCAAGCCTGCCACAAACACCGCGGCGACCGAGCCGCCGACCGTCAGCCGGTCCGTCAAGCCGGTGCGCCCGCCGGGAAAGACGCGGCCGGGATAGAACGCCATCACGAATGCGAGGCCTGCGAGCCAGGCAATCGTGTAGGAAACGCCCGACGACAGCATCGTCAGGCCGGCAAAGTAGACGGCACTCGTCAGCGCGGTGTTCAGTCCTCCCGCCGCAAGAAAACGGATCGCATCCGAGCCTATCCGGTCATCGGTCATCCGGCCCGACCGTCGCGAGGAAATCCGAATAGTCCCTGATATAATCGCTTGCGTCATATGGATGCGAGGCCATGACGAGCAAGACCGTGTCCGGCTGGAACTTGTATTGGATACCCCACACGCCGGGCGGCAGATAGAGCCCGACCGAGGGATCCGCCAGCGACACTTCCTTTCTGCCGTGACCGTCATCGACGACCACCGACAGGCGGCCATGGGTGGCAATCAGGAATTGCTGGCACTGGCGGTGGGCATGCTCGCCCCTGACCTTGTCGGAACGAACGCCGTAAACGAGAAACGAGCGCAAGGGCTTGAAGGGCAGGTTCTGTCCGAACTCGAGCGGGGCCAACTCGCCGCGAAGGTCGCTGAAATGCGGCAGCCGCCAGAGCTCGCATCCGCCGACGCCCAGCGCCATCCTGTCGCCCGCGGCGCCGGGGGCCGCTTGCGTCATCACAGGCTCGACCTGCGGACCGGTCTGATAGCCGACGATGACGGCGGGATTTCCAACCACGACGGCGTTGGCCGGCACGTTCTTGGTCACCACGGCGCCGGCGCCGATCATCGCCTGGCGGCCAATCGTTATGCCCGGCAGGATCGTTGCGTTGGCGCCGATCGACGCGCCGTCCTCGACGATCGTCTGGAGAAACTGCTCCGGATAGTGTTTCGAACGCGGGAAGCGGTCGTTGGTGAAGGTCGCATTCGGGCCGACGAACACGCGATTGCCCAGCCGGACGCCGTCCCATAGCTGAACGCCGCTTTTTATCGTGACGTCATCGCCGACGCTCACGTCATTTTCGATGAAGACATGATCGCAGATGTTGCAGTTCGCGCCGATCACGGCGCCTGGGAGGACGTGAGCAAACGCCCATACGCGTGTTCCGTTGCCGACGCGCGTGCTTTCGCAGATACCGCGGTCATGGACGAAAAATGGTTTGTCGTTCATGCGGACGTCCCGTCAACAATGCGGCTTATTATCCGCAATGGGCGCGATTTGGTATTTTCAACCGCCCGCCAAAGATAACAGCCAAGGATGCCTTGCACCGCGAGGATCGCTGATCCAAAGCCCACGATCAGCAGCACCAGGGTCGTGTATCCGGCCAGATCGATCTTGCCCAGCAAGCGGGCGACGACGGTGATCACGGCAAACACAAGACTGAGCACGCAGCCCGCAATGCCTACCCAGAGTATGAAAACGATCGGAAAATCGGAAAACGAGAAGATCGAATCCATCATATATCTGAGCCGGCGCCCAATGCCCCAGGCACTCTTCCCATGCTCCCGCTCGCGCCGCCGGTAGGGCACGAACTCCCGCCTGAACCCGACCCAGAACAGCTGAACCACAAGCGAGCTGTTTGGCTCCTCGATTGACAGGATCGCATCGAGCGCCTGGCGGTTGCAGGCAAATATATCCACGCCGCCGCTCGGCATGCTGGGCAAGATCAGCCTGCGGTAGACGCTCCAGAAGGCCCGGGACAGGAAACGTGTCAGAAGGGGATCGTCGCGGCCGGTTCTGCGGCCAAACACGACGTCGGCCGTATCCTTTTCCAGCATCGAAAAGAATTCGACAATGAGTTCGGGCGGCTCCTGGAGGTCGGCAGCCATCGCGGCCACATGTTTGCCGGATGCATGCTCAAGCCCCGTCCGAATGGCCGTGAAGGAGCCAAAATTCCGGCTGTGGAAGATAATCTTGTACCTGTAGCTGGCGTCCTTCAAAGCCCTGACCAGCAGGCCGCCCGACTGGTCGGGCGATCCATCGATGACGAAGACAAACTCGATGTCGCCCTCATACATGGCGTCGAATTTGGCGACGGCCTGCAACAGGGAAGGAATGTTCGGCTCATTGCGGTAAATGGGAAAAACAAGAGAGCGCGCAGTCACATTGCCTCCCATTCGCTCAGGGCCCCGCCCACTTGCTCGACCTCGTCATTCGTCATGTCCGGGTAGCACGGGACGGAACAGAGACGACTGATGCTTGCCCTGGAGATTGCGAGATTTTCGGTCCCTTTCATGGGCAGGGCAGCCCAACCAACCTGATCGCAATCGAGTACGGGATAGTGGACATCGGTATCGACCCCGCGCTCCTTCATGAAAGTGCGGAATGCGTCCCGGTCGTCACACAGCAGAACCGCGAGGTGTGCGACGGCGCCGTTGCCGCCGTCAAGGAATTTGAGCCGGCGTCCGGTGGCGGCCTTAAATCGGCCAAGGATGCTACGGCGTTGTTCGTTGCGGCTGTTCAAGTCCGGAAGCAGCACATCCAAAATCGCGGCCTGGACCTCGTCCATGCGAGAGTTGCGCCCTCCCGGCAGGGCCACATGATATTTGGAACTCCAGCCATATTGATGAAGCTGACGAACGCGCTCCGCCAGTCTTGGGTTGGAGGTGAGGACTGCGCCGCCGTCACCCATCGCGCCGAGATTTTTGGTCGGATAGAAGCTGAAAGTTGCGATGTCTCCAAGCGATCCAGCCGTTTCACCCCTAATGCGAGCACCATGTGCCTGGGCGCAATCCTCGATGAGCGGTATGTGCGACATGCCGGCATTGACAAGTCCTGCCCGGATAGCTGGTACATCGACCACGCCGCCGTAAAGATGGGTAACGACAATGGCAGCCGTGTCGGTACTCACCGCTTCCAGCACCGACTGGACGCTTGCAAGTTGGCTGGCTGGTTCGATATCGACGTAGTGTGGAATGAGGTCGTTGTGCCAGCACGCGCAACTGGCATATCCCCCGGCATTCGCCGCCACGATCACCTCGCGTCCATGCGCATCGCCAAGCCCGACGATAGAGCGTAAGGCGAGTTCAAGGGCGTCCGTTCCGTTTGCGACGAGGATGCAATCCGAGGCTCCTGCAAACGTCGCAAAGTTCGCTGCGAATCGCTTCCCTGCCGCGCCGTTGAGCCACCATCCGGACCGCAGCGTGCTCGCTACTTCGCGCGCGATTTCAACCTCATAGCGCTGGTACAGACGCTTGAGATCATTCATCGGAACGGCATTCGGCTTCGTCATCAACAACTCGACGGCGTGTCTTGTTCGTTCCGGCGTGTTCGCCGGCAAACATTCGGAAATTCAGATGATTCTGACATGACTCAGTTAAGAATACTTGCATCGCGGAAACAGCGGAAAGCCGGAACCGCGTGCCCAACTATTGAGATTCCGGCTCGGTCGCGACAAGCTGGCGTCATTTTGTGGGACGCTGCGAGCCTAGGGGCTGGCCAAACCGCTTCCGCAGACCTGATCGGCACCGCCGTCAGCGACTCCACTCGGCCGCTCGCCGAGCTCGCTGAAGCCAAAGATGGAAGCCGGATCGTCACATCGTGACATTTATTAGCTTTCCCTGTTGGGTATCTGACAGTTTCTCTGAACGACTGGCAATCCAGCCTGAGTTATTGCGGCTTCAAGTCAAATCATCCGCACAATCGAATATCGCCCAAAAAACCTCTAGCCCTCCCGCCCTCTCCGCGCTAAGGCGGTAACCGGGTGACGGGGTTGGGGATTGCAATCTGAAGTGGCGGTGGGCGATGTGTTTTGTCCGCGGCCGTTCTGATAGTATCACCGCGCCTGGAGTCAGTACTGCCCAATGACCGCATACGTAGAAGCCGTATCGGAACTCCGACCGAGGATGCGGCGCGCCATCATCATGGTCCAGGATCTCGTCATGGTCCTGGTCGCGGTGGCGCTTAGTCTCATCCTGTCGCAGTCGCGGCTTTCCTTCGACGCGTTCTCCGTCGGCGGGCTGGCCTGCTGGGCGCTCATCGTGCTCATCGCCCATCTGCTGTTCCGATCCAGCGGCCTCTACAACACCGTCTGGCGCTTTGCCTCCACGCCCGACTTTTTCAACATCCTCAAGGGCTGCGGCAGCCTGACGGTGGTGCTCTATCTGGCCTCGCTTACCTTCCGCTTCTTCTTCCAGCCGGTCGCCGGCCTCAACGAGCGCCAGTTCATCGTCTTCTTCCTGGTCTCCTTCACCATCATCTCGGCGCCCAGGCTCTATTATCGCTTCCTGCGCGACGGCGCGAGCTGGCGCATCCTGCGCCGCGCCGCCGGCGATGCCTCGACCAAGCAGGCGCTGTTCATCGGCCGGCTGGGCGAAGCGGATCTGATCGTGCGCTTCACCCGCACGGCGCAGCCCGCCGAATACGCCATCGCCGGCATAATGGCCACCGAGAGCGCCGCGCCGCTCGGCACGCGGATCCAGGGCGTTCCGGTCGTGGCGCTGCGACCGCGCCTGGTCGAGGTGCTGGAAGACTATGTCAAAGGCACGCAAAGCCTCGACCTCCTGATCTTCGGCCAGGGGGTCGAGCGCGAGATCGAAGACTATGCCGAGCTGGTGCGCGTTGCCCGCCATAGCGGCATCGCCGTCGTCCAGTTTGCAGGCCTGTCGGAACTGGGGCAGGGCGGCAAGCTGGTTCTCGATGCCGTCGAGATGGAAACCATCATGCGCCGTTCGGCGGTCGCCACCGATACCACGCGCATCGGCGCCTTCGTCGGCGGCAAGCGCGTGATGGTCACCGGCGGCGCCGGCTCCATCGGCCGCGTGCTCGTCAAGCGCGCGCTGGAGCTGGGCGCCGAGGCGGTGCTGGTGGCCGACAATTCCGAGTTCGGCATTTTCCAGCTCGATCAGCAGACCGACGACGCCGACCGCGACCGGCTGACCAGCCGCATCGTCGACGTCGCCGACCGGCCCCACATGACGCGCCTCGTCAGCGAGTTCAAACCCGCGATTATCTTTCATGCCGCGGCTCTGAAGCATGTGCCGCTGCTCGAGGAGAACTGGGAAGCGGCGATCGAGACCAATGTCTTCGGCACGCTCGCCTGCGCCGAGATCGCCGCCGAATGCAGGGTGCCGCAGTTCCTGCTGATTTCCAGCGACAAGGCCGTCGACCCGACCTCGGTGCTGGGCGTCACCAAGCGTGCGGCCGAACAGATCGTGTCCTCGCTGCATGAGGCCCAGGCGGCCTCGCCGCCGCCGCGTGCCGGCGCGGCGAACGGCCATGCCGGCCCCGTTGATCTGCGTCATTCGGGCACGAAATTCATCGCCGTGCGCTTCGGCAACGTCTTCGGCTCCAACGGCTCGGTGGCGACGGTCTTCCAGGCGCAGATCGAGGCCGGCGGGCCGGTCACCATCACCGACCGGCGCATGACCCGCTATTTCATGACCATGGCCGAGGCCGTCGACCTCGTCATTATGTCGGCCGCCGATGCCGAGCAGCGCCAGGGCAAGGACGACTACGCCATCTACATGCTCGACATGGGCAAGCCGGTGCCGATCCTCGAAGTCGCCGAAACCATGATCCGCATGGCCGGCAAAAGCCCCTACACCGATATTCCGATCCGCTTCACCGGCATCAGGCCAGGCGAGAAGCTGCACGAGACGCTGCACGCCGAGAACGAGGAGGTGGTCAAGCTCGACACCGCCAAGATCTTCGGCCTCAGGACCGGCGTCGTCGAATGGCCGAGGATCGAGGCGGCCCTGCCGGCGCTGGCGGCCGCGATGCAAGCTCGCGACAAGACCGCGGCACTTGCCATCCTGGCCGGGCTCTATCGGGCGGAAGAAGACATGGGCGGCGTGCGCGAAGAGGCGGTGCCGAAAGCGGCCGGGCAGGTCGGTTAAAACTTTGCCGCGGGCCCGCAATTAGCTATTGAAAACCTTTCAAGCACCTCGCGGGCAAGTGATTCCAAAGCCGTGACCAGCAAAGATCAGCGCGTGGCCGTTCTCATGGGCACGAAGGATGGCGCGGCCTATATCGGCGAACAATTGGAATCCTTGGCTACGCAATCCTGGCCGCTCGTCGATCTCTGGGTCTCCGACGACGGCTCGTCGGACGCCACGGCCGCGATCGTCGAGGCGTGGCGATCCCGCTGGACCAAGGGGTCGCTGACACTTTTGCAGGGCCCGCGAAGGGGCTTCGCCGCCAATTTCCGCTCCATGATACTCGATCCGCGCATCGATGCCGACTGCTACGCCTTTTGCGACCAGGACGATGTCTGGGAGCCGGATCGGCTGGAGGCCGCCATCCGCTGGATGGAGGGAGAGGACATGGAAACGCCGCTCCTGTTCTGCTCGCGCACGGCGACTATCTCTGAGGCCGGCGCTCCGGCCGGCTACTCGCCGCTCTTTCGGCGCCCGCCGTCCTTCCGCAACGCGCTGGTGCAAAGCATCGCCGGCGGCAACACCATGCTCTTCAACCGCAAGGCGCGCGACCTTCTGGCAAAAGCGTCAGCCAGAACCGAATTCGTCAGCCATGACTGGTGGGCGTATCTCATCGTCACCGCCGCCGGCGGCAAGGTCCGCTACGAGCCGCGGCCGCTGGTCAGATACCGCCAGCACGCGGCAAACCTCGTCGGCGCCAACGTTTCATGGAAAGCGAGGTTTTCAAGGCTGGGCCGCCTGTTCAAGGGCCAGTTCGCCACCTGGACGGACACCAATCTGCGCGGCCTAGCCGTCAACCGCGACCTCATCGCGCGCGATGCAGCGCTTTGCCTTCGCCTGTTCATCAGGGCGCGCAAGGGCAATGTCTTCAGGCGCTTCGGCCTGCTCGGCAAAAGCGGTGTCTACCGGCAGACATTCATGGGCACGGTCGGGCTCTATGTCGCTTTCCTCTGGCGCCGGATCTGAGCCATGACGGCAAAGCGCGCGCTCGACCTGGCGGTCGCCGTTCCGATGCTGGCGGTGGCGTCGCCGGTCCTGCTTGTCGCGATGCTGGCGATCCGGGCGACGTCGACCGGCCCCGCCATCTTCTCGCAGATCCGCGTCGGCCGGGGAGGAGCCCTCTTCGCCTGCCACAAGCTGCGCACCATGTATCGGGAAACCCCTTCCTTGCCCACCCACGAGGCGCCGTCCGGTTCGGTCACCGCGGTCGGCAAGGTTCTGCGCGCAACCAAGATCGACGAACTGCCGCAGCTCTGGAACGTGCTGAAGGGTGAGATGAGCCTTGTCGGCCCTCGTCCATGCCTGCCGACGCAGGCGGAACTGATCGAACGGCGCAAGGAACTGGGCGTGCTGGCAGCACTTCCAGGCATCACAGGGCTGGCGCAGGTCAAGGGCATCGACATGTCCGATCCAAAACTTTGCGCGGAAACCGATGCGGCCTACGTCAAGGCCGCCTCGACCGGCCTGGACCTCAAGATATTGCTGGGCACGTTCTTCCGCACATAGAGCGGTTCACCGCTCACGGAAGCGGCGAACGGCTCCTCTGTCGCGCCAGTTCTTCAAGCCGGCCGAGTGTGTCGGCCTCCCGTTCCCAGCCTTCCGACGCAAGCAACGACGAATCACAGACCTGCGTCGCCACCAGAGCTTGCCACGCGGCCCGTCTGCCGCTGAGCGTGGCCAGCATTCGGAACGGCCAGGCCGGCACGGGAAGGAGCCGGGCCGGCCGGCCATATCCGCGCCGGAACGCGGTGACGATTTCGGACACCGCAACCGGCGAAGCATCGCCCAGCACATAAGTTGGGAGCGGCGCCGTGGGACGGCTCAAAAGATGCGTCACGGCGCCGGCCACGGCGTCATGCGAGACGAGCGAACGAACCGCCGTCAGAGCGGCTGTCGGCAGCGGCAGGCCGGTGGCGGCCAACCGCATCAGCCCGCGCAGATTTCCCTTCATGCCTTCGCCATAGGCCGGCGCCAACCGCAGCGCCGTCGCGCCGGCGCGTCCGGCCGTTGCAAAAGCCTCCAGCATTGCGATCTCGCCTTCGCGCTTGGAGCGCCCGTAAGCGCATTGCGGGGCAGGGGGCGTGGCCTCGTCGATCCTGCCGCTGAACCTTGCCCCCACCACGGCGCGAATCGAGGAGAGATAGACGAAGCGCCCGTGGATACGCGTGGCCGCCGCTTGGGCCAGCCGTCCGGTCAGCGTCGCGTTGACGGCTCGCAAGTCGGCCGCGCCGGCACTGCGGTCATTATTGAGCGCCGCGCAGTGAACGACATGCGTCACGTCACGCATCAGGGCCAGAAAGGCCTCCTGCGGTGCATCGGTACCGGGCAGCGCGACGGCATCGTCCTCGCCTGCCAGCCGCTGCGGCAGGCGCGATGCAATCCGTATGTCGAATCCGGCCTCGCCCAACCGGCTGACGATCCGGCGTCCAATGAAGCCCGTCGCGCCGGTGACCAGGACCTTCATGGTTGCGGGCTGGCGCCCGGCGCCATGGTGGGCGCGCTTTTTCCGGTCGGTTCTATCGTCCGTCCGGAAGCAAGGTAGGTTCCCGAGATCAGGAACACCATTAGCGTCGCGTCGAGGATATCGTGGCCGACCAGGATTCCGGCCATTCCGCCGGTGAGATAGGTGATGACGGCGACCAGGATCATCGTCGCGCCGAACCTCTCCACCGGATCGGCGCTGCGGCGCAGCGTCCGTGCCGCGTTCCGTGCGGCAACGACGAAGATCGACGCCAGGGCCAATGCCCCCAGCAGGCCGGCCTCGACCAGCGCCGTCAGGAAGCCGTTGTGGAAATGGCTGAAACCCTGCTGTAGGCCGAACTGGTCCTGCAAGCCGTGCTTCATCAGCGCCCGGCTCGCCGAGATGCCGTGGCCGAAAATCGGCATCTCGCGAAACGCGGAAAAACCGATTTCCCACATCGCTACGCGCAAGCCGAGCGCGGTCGAATGGTCGCCATTGACATTCAGCGCATCCCAGTCGCTAACCAGGAAATCGGCCCGGTCCAGGATGACGCGAGAGCCGATGGCGGCAATCACAAGGGTGACCACGACGCCAATCGCCACGAAGCGCGCCACGCTGGCGCCGGTAAACCGGCGGCGGTTGATGAGAAGCACGACGATGCCGGCAATCGGCACGGCCATCCAGATCATGCGCGATCCCGAATAGACGATCGCCAGGGCTCCGGCTATCGCTGCCAGGACCTGCAGCTTCCAGCGTTTCTCGATGCCTGACAGCGCGCCGGCAAGGCATGTCATGGCGGCAAGGCACGTGACGGTAGCGAAGACGATCGGATTGCCGGCGCCGCCCTCCGCCCTCACACCGAGCCGGTGGGACTGGAACACGGCCATCGCGAGCGCGCCGAAGCAGGCCGCGGTGCTGGCCAGAATGGCGATGCGTGCCAGCGCGGTCTTCTCGGTGATGCTCCACGTCGAATAGGAGAGGGGGAAAAGCAGGAAGGTGATCAACGGCAGGAAGAACCGCAAATCGGCAGCAAGCGTGCCGTTGACGATCGAAGCGAGAACCATCGCCGCGCAATAGGCATAGATCGCCGCCGTGACGGCGAGCATCGGCCGGTCGATATTGAAGCGTCGCCGCTTCGCGGCCACCAGCATCGCCGACCACACGCCACCGGCATTGAAGGCGATGCTGACCAGCGATCCAAGCACCGGCGGCGAAAAAAAGCAGACGATCGAGAAATAGATGTTGATCTGTGCGGGCGTGAGGTGGCGCCGGAGCGTTGTAGACGGGTTCAAATGCTTGCTTCGCAATTCCAGGTTGCGCCCGGATCCATCGAGCCAGCCAAAGGCCGCCTCGCCGGTCTCCGTTTGCCGCGCCTTGCCCGTACCCCGAACCCATATAGCGGCTGGCGCCGATCCGCGATAGTGCGGTCGACAATGTTGCGACAGAAATCCCCTGGTCTGGCGAGGATCGGGGAACTCAGGAATTTTCTGGGCGCCACGGCTTTTCCCGCTCAGCGCTTTCGATGGCTCCGGCAGGATTTTCCGCTTTGCCGGGCGTGTTTGGAAAATTCGTTCTCCAATCACTGCGCGCCGTGCGGGTCTTGCATTGTTATCGGCGGCACCGATCTGTTAGAACGCCCGCACGAAACAGTTTGTCCGAAGTGAAGTTTGCACCCGGGTGGCACGGGATTGCCCCTGCGGTGCAAGATTCCGCCCGACGGCACGAGAGAACGCTCGACGCTCCATGAATATCGCGCTCACGCATCTGCAGCGGCTCGAGGCCGAATCCATCCACATCTTCCGCGAGGTCGCGGCGTCTTTCTCCAAGCCGGTGATGCTCTATTCGGTCGGCAAGGATTCTTCCGTGCTGATGCATCTGGCGATGAAGGCCTTTTATCCGGCCAAGCCGCCTTTCCCGTTCCTGCATGTCGACACCACCTGGAAATTCCGCGAGATGATCGCCTTTCGCGATCAGATGGCGCAGAAGCTAGGCTTCGACCTTTTGGTCCACGTCAACGAGGATGGTGTGCGCGACGGCATCAATCCCTTCGACCATGGTTCCAACACCCACACCCATGTCATGAAGACGGTGGCGCTGCGCCAGGCGCTCGACAAATATGGCTTCGACGCGGCGTTCGGCGGCGCCCGTCGCGACGAGGAGAAGTCGCGCGCCAAGGAGCGGATCTTTTCCTTCCGCAACGCCCAGCACGCCTGGGACCCGAAGAACCAGCGGCCGGAAATGTGGAAGATATTCAACACCCGCATCGCGCCGGGCGAATCGATCCGCGTCTTTCCGCTGTCCAACTGGACTGAGCTCGATATCTGGCAGTACATCCTGCAGGAGAACATCCCAATCGTGCCGCTCTATTTCGCCAAAGAGCGGCCGGTGGTCGAGCGCGACGGCATGCTCATCATGAAGGATGACGACCGCATGCAACTGCATCCCGGCGAGGCGGTCGAGAACCGCCTGGTGCGCTTCCGCACGCTGGGCTGCTATCCGCTGACCGGCGCGATCGAGTCGGATGCCGACACGCTGGAAGCCATCGTCGGCGAGATGCTGACCGCACGCACCTCCGAGCGCCAGGGCCGCCTTATCGACCGCGACGAGGCCGGCTCCATGGAAAAGAAGAAGCGCGAAGGGTATTTCTGATAATGCGCCACATGATGGCCAAGAGCCTCGCCCCCACCGATTCGATCCGCGACTACATGGCCGCGCAGGAGAAGAAGTCACTGCTGCGCTTCCTCACCTGCGGCTCGGTCGACGACGGCAAGTCGACACTGATCGGCCGGCTGCTCTCCGACACCAAGCAGATATTCGAGGACCAGCTCGCCGCGCTCGAAAAGGATTCGCGCAAGCACGGCACGACCGGCGACGACATCGACTTCGCGCTGCTGGTCGACGGGCTGGAGGCTGAGCGCGAGCAAGGCATCACCATCGACGTCGCTTACCGCTTCTTCGCCACGCCGAAGCGCAAGTTCATCGTCGCCGACACGCCCGGTCATGAGCAGTACACGCGCAACATGGCGACCGGCGCCTCGACAGCCGATCTCGCGATCGTGCTGATCGACGCGCGCCAGGGCGTGCTTCGCCAGACCCGGCGTCACTCCATCATCGCCTCGCTGCTCGGCATCCGGCATATCGTGCTTGCGGTCAACAAGATCGACCTCGTCGGCTTCGACAAGACCGTGTTCGACCGGATCGTCGCCGACTACGGCGAATTCGCCAAGGAACTGGGCTTCATGAGCGTCGCGCCGATCCCGATGTCGGCGCGCTTTGGCGACAACGTCACCAGCCGCTCGGAGCGCACGCCCTGGTATTCCGGGCCGTCGCTGATCGAGCATCTGGAAACCGTGTCTGTCGACGAGGCCGCCGTCGAGCTGCCGTTTCGCTTCCCCGTCCAGTATGTGAACCGTCCGAACCTCGATTTCCGCGGCTTTGCCGGCACCATCGCCTCGGGCACCGTCTCTGAAGGAGACGAGGTCGTCGTCGCGAAATCCGGCAAGGCGTCCCGGGTCAAGCGCATCGTCGCGCAAGGCGGCGACCTTGAGCAGGCGGTCGCTGGCCAGGCGATCACGCTCGTCCTCGAGGACGAAGTGGAGGTATCGCGCGGCAATCTGCTGGTGTCGCCGGCCGCCCGTCCGCAGGTCGCCGACCAGTTCGCCGCCAACATCGTCTGGTTCGACGAGCAGGCGCTGCTGCCCGGCCGCTCCTACATCCTGCGCACCGAAACCGACCAGGTGAGCGCGACTGTCACCGACCTGAAATACCGGGTCAACGTCAACGATTTCGCGCATGAGGCGGCGAAGTCGCTCGACATCAACGAGGTGGGCGTCTGCAACCTGTCGACCCGCGCGCCGATCGCTTTCGATCCCTTCGCCGAGAACCGCACCACCGGCGCCTTCATCCTGATCGACCGCATCACCAACGCCACTGTCGGCGCCGGCATGATCCTGCATTCGCTGCGCCGTGCCGAAAACATCCACTGGCAGTCGCTCGATGTCGGCAAGCGCGGCCGTTCCGACCTGAAGAACCAGCGGCCGGCCGTGTTCTGGTTCACCGGGCTTTCCGGTTCAGGCAAGTCGACCATCGCCAATCTGTTCGAGAAGAAGCTGTTCGCGTCCGGCCGCCACACCTACATCCTCGACGGCGACAATGTCCGCCACGGCCTCAACCGCGATCTCGGCTTCACCGACGCCGACCGCGTGGAAAACATCCGCCGCGTCGCCGAGGTGGCCAAGCTGATGGCCGATGCCGGCTTGATCGTAATCGTCTCCTTCATCTCGCCCTTCAGCGCCGAACGGCGCATGGCGCGCGAGCTGATGGCCGAGGGCGAGTTCGTCGAGGTGTTCGTCGACACCCCGTTCGAGGAATGCGCCCGCCGCGATCCGAAAGGCCTCTACGCGCGCGCCTTGAGCGGCGAGATCAAGAATTTCACCGGCGTGGATTCTCCTTATGAAGCGCCGCAGAATCCGGAAATTCACTTGAAGACCCTCGGCAGGAGCCCGCAGGAAATGGCGGAAGCCTTGGAACACTGGCTGACCGAGCGCGACATTGCCGAGGAGCAGTATGACAATGGCGGCGGTATCTGACGAGGCGATGCTCGGCGTCTTCGAGCGCCTGGCGCTGGAAGCGGGGCGCAAGGTGATGCGCGTCTTCCATGAAGGCTGCGCCGTCGACAGCAAGGCCGATACTTCGCCGGTGACGGAAGCCGACCGCGAAAGCGAGAAGATCATCCTGGCCGGCCTGCGCGCCGCCTATCCGGACATCCCCTGCGTGGCCGAGGAGGAGGTCGCAGCGGGAATTGCAACGCCCGATCTCGACGGCGCCTTCTTCCTGATCGATCCGCTCGACGGCACCAAGGAATTCGTCAACCGCCGCACCGATTTCACCGTCAACATCGCGCTGATCCGCCATGGCGTTCCGGAAGTCGGCGTCGTTTTCGCGCCGTGCACGGGACGCTTTTTCTCCGGGCGACCGGGCAAGGCCGAGGCGCTGGAGGTCGATGCCGACTATCGCATCGCCGGCCGCCGGCCGATCACGGTGCGGGCAGGGGGCACGCCGCTCGCGGTCGTCGCCAGCCGCTCGCACAACACGCCGGAAACCGAGGAATTCATCCGCGATCTCGGCGCCGCGGAAATCGTCTCGATCGGCTCGTCATTGAAATTCTGCCTGCTCGCCGCGGCGGAAGCCGATGTCTATCCGCGCTTCGGCCGCACCATGGAATGGGACACGGCCGCCGGCGACGCAGTGCTGCGCGCCGCCGGTGGCATGACGCGCACGCTGGACGGCCAGCCGCTCGTCTACGGCAAGCGTAACCAGGCCAGCGACGGCGATTTCGCCAATCCGCATTTCATTGCGCGAGGGAAGGGCGCGTAACCTCGCCGCTTGAGGGGGGATGGCCGGCAGGTCAGAAGGGGATCGGCGCCGACATTTGCGTTTCGCTCCGGCGCGATTCGTCGCAAGCTGCGCCTGACGAGGAGCCCTTTCGCACCCTTACAAGAGGTCTGCGTTGCTGATCTTAGGCCCAGTCATCCACGGCGGTGCTGTGGGCACGTCCTCGATGGCGCCAACCTTGCGGGCCCAAGTCGTAAAGGCCTTGTGCGCGGCCTCGACTGGTTTCCGACCGTCATAGGCCGAGTAGCACGCCTCGCAGGCCGCCGCGTGAAGCAGGCCACGTCTCTCCACAGGCCATTCTTCCAAAAACTCAATGGCATCCATCACGCAGTCAATCTTTTGGATGTAGCCATTCTCCCCTACGAAAACTGGCTGCTTGAAAGCATCACTTTCCATAGTGACCTCCCTTCAACAACTGACCCCGTTGATCGTTTCCGCAGATGCACCGCTAATATTCGAACACCTGCACGCCCGGCTGGGGACAAGAGAAAAGATTGGAAGCAGCTCTTTTCAGTTCAAGAGGAGCCTGCGAGACGTCGCCAGCAGAACCTCGATGCTACAGTGAGCATCGATGGCAGGCCCTGCTGTCCCGGTTCCTAAGAACGAACGACCAGCGGCACTAAGCCCTCGTGCCGTTCGCCGAGATAGCAGACGACCCGGTCGCCGACGCGCTGGAAATTGAGGTCGACCTTCGCCTCGCCCACGGCTAAGTGCCGGATGACGATGTTGTCGATGCCTATCGGCAACCGTGGGCGTTCGACATTGATCTCGCGCTTCCAACCATCGATGCGGATCCCCAGGCAGGCCTGCAGCATCATGAACGCGGAACCGGCCGACCATGCCTGCGGCAGACAGGCGACGGGATAGGCGATCGGCGCATCCCCGATCGCCCGCGTAAAGCCGCAGAACAGCTCCGGAAGCCGCATATTGAACCGGACCGCCGCCTCGAACATGCTGCTCATAAGCTTCACGACGCTGGTGCGCTCCTGGTAGCGGGCTAGGCCGGCGGCACAGATCGCCGTGTCATGCGGCCAGATCGAGCCGTTATGATAAGACATCGGATTGAACGGAATCTCATCGTCGGCCAAGGTGCGAACGCCCCAACCGCTGTGCAGATGCCCCGACAGCAACTGCTCGGCAATTGATTTCGCCCGTTCTGCCGAAGGCAGCCCAACATAGAGCAGGTGACCCGCGTTGGAGGCGCGCACCGCGCATTGCCTGCCTTCTCCATCGATTGCCAAAGCGTAGAAATTGCGGTCCGGCATCCAGAACCGGGCCTCCACTGCGCTGCGTATTTTTTCTGCCATGGCGCTCCAGTGCGCCGCCTTGGCGGCGTCTCCGCGCTTGGCTGCCAAGGCAGCCATGCCTTGATAGGCTGCGAAGACGTAGCCTTGCACCTCGACCAGTGCGATCGGACCGCGAGGTATTTTGCCGTCGGCATGGAAGATAGCGTCGGCGCTGTCCTTCCAGCCCTGGTTGAAGAGACCCGTGTCCGCCGCCCTATTATAGGTCACGAAACCGTCGCTGTTGCGGGCACCGACTTCCTCCATCCACGCGATTGCTGCGCACAGCGAATCCCACATGCGATCGACGAACTCGTCATCGCCCGTACGATCGGCGTAGGACCAAGCCAGGTAGACATAGAGCGGAGTGGTGTCGACGCCGCCATAATAGCGGCCGAACGGCAGCTCGCGCAGTATAGCCATTTCCCCTTTGCGCGTTTCATGCATGATCTTGCCGGGCTCGGCATCGTCGAACACAGAGGTCTCCGTCGATTGATAGCGGCCAAGGAACGCCAGCACGCCGCGGGCAAGCTCGGGGTTGAGCCACAGCATTTGCAAGGCGGAAATGACGCCGTCGCGGCCGAAGGCAGTCGAAAACCAGGGAATACCGGCGTACGGATATGGCCCGGTCTCCAGATCGGTGGTCAGCAGGGCGATGTCGGCACGTGTGCGCGTGAGCCAGTCATTGAACACGCGGCCGGAGCTGAAAACAGTGGCGCCCTGTCGACGCTTTGAGCGCATTGCAAATCGCGCTCGCGCCGCGGCGGCGCGGAACCGATCACTGGACGGGATTTCTTCGTTCTGACCGACTTCCAGATACAGCGCCTTCTTGTCGTGCCTCCCCACCAGAATGAGAAACTCTGCATGATGGGGATGGATCTGGTCGGGCCTCATCGAAAACGCGATGACGGATTGGCGCGCCACATTATCGAGGCCCTCGTAGCAAAATGTCACGCCTGACTCGCCGACCAAGGCGTCATGTGCGCGACCGCGCCGGCTGCGCGTAGTGCCGCGCACCTCGAACATGTCGCGGAAATCGGCATCGAAGTCGAACCGGACCGGCAGCAACACCTCACGCGCGGAGTAATTCGTGAAAGTGACTCGCTCGTACATGCGGTCGTGCCAGATGAATCTGGTCCGCTCGATGTGCACGACCCCAGGCAGCGTTTCACTGCCGTCGGGCCCGATGGTAGCCAAATTTGTGAGATTGGCGGTGAATAGGATGTTGTCCTGCGACAGCGACGCTCCGAGCAGCGACGGCATGCGGCCGCCTATGAACAGCCGGAAACGCGACAGCACTCGCGTATCATCGCGGAAAAGCCCGTCGCCGCTGCCGCGTATGTCGCCATAGCTGTCCGCGACGACGAAGCAGTCCTCATGCTTCAGCGCAAATTGCCTATGCGGCTCGCGCGGGGCCGATTCATCGAGTGCGGGGAGAGCGACCGCTGGATTAAGCTTGCGTTCTTCGACTTCGATGCTCATCTCAACCCTCCTGTTAGACGGCCGATGCTGGCGCTCATCGCATATGCCTGCGCCCGACCATCTCCTATCGACAGTATCTCGCATCAATGCTGCGATGCCCATGATCTCGGAGAGCGTCATTGAAATCTTGGCGGATGTTCGGCGAAGCTTCCGCTGCTCGACCTGATCGAACGCGGCGGGAACCCGGCAGCCTAGCCGACAACTTGTCTTAAGCAGTGCTGGCTATCTCAGCTGCGTTTGCGGCGAAACCGTTTCGCGGGCCGAGTGGAAATTGCTCGCCGCACGCCAGCAAGCTGTAGATCCCCAAATAGTCGCTGCACATGCGCCCGACCGTGAATCGCGTTTCAAAAGTTTTCCGCACTCGTGCGCGATCGAGACTGCCTATCCGCCGCACAGCTTCGACGGCTTCGTCAATGCTTTCCACTATCAGTCCGGACACGCCATGATCGATGACCTCCGGAACGGCTCCGCGGTTGAAGGCAACCACCGGGGTGCCGCAGGCCATCGCCTCGATCGTCACGAGGCCGAACGGCTCCGGCCAATCGATCGGGAACAGCAGCGCCGTCGCATTGCCCAAAAATTCCGCCTTCGCACGCTCATCAATCTCGCCAATGAACTCGACATTCGAATGTCGAAGCACCTGGGGTTCGACCTTACCGCTCCAGAATGATTGGTCCACTGCGTCGATTTTGGCCGCGATCTTGAGCGGCATCCCGACGCGCGCGGCGATTTCTATCGCGGCTTCCGGGCCTTTTTCGGGTGAGATGCGACCGAGGAACGCGAGGTATCCAGAGGCTTTCGGCCGGAATGGGAGGATGTCGTTCGGCAGGCCGTGATAGACCGTTCCAAGCCAGTTGACCGGCGGCATGGGCCGGCGCTGGTCATCCGAGATCGAGACCAGTGGAATGTCGTTGAACATCGCGTAAAGCTGCGCCAGGTCCGGAAGGTCGAGCCGGCCATGAAGCGTGGTAACGGTTCGCTGCGCGAACTCTCGAATTATCGGGAAATGGAGAACGTCGACGTGGAAATGCAGCACGTCGAATTCATTCGCCCGTCTGCGAACCTCTTCAAGCATCATGACGTGGTAAGGAATGGGATTCTGTGCTTTCTGATTCAGGCGTAGCGCAACGTCGCAACATGCCACCAGTTCGGCCGAAGTACGTGAATCGCCGCTGGCGAACAAAGTCACGTCATGGCCCCTTCGAACCAACTCTTCCGTTAAATAGGAAACGATGCGCTCGGTCCCGCCATAGAACTTGGGTGGCACGGACTCAGTCAGGGGTGCGATCTGGGCAATCTTCATGTGCAGGGCATCCTGGAACGAAAGTCGGCCTTCAACGAACCGGGGACGGCAGCGGTTACTCCTTCTCCCGGTTCGCCGTTCTCGCGAACTTTCGGACTGCTAATTTGTTCCCGGCATCAATCACTTCGCCGTGGCATCGTATGCAAAAGTGAAAGGGCGGAATGTAAACTGCCGGACGGGCAAGCCCGTTGGCGAACATGGCGGCGATCGAGGCGCCGGTCAGGCTGACAAAGAAAGACCGCAGAGCATGTACGCTGCGGCTGATGCAGTGCGGCCGCATTCAGGCTTGGCCTTGCTAATCAATGAGGAACATCCGCCCGCTTGATCCGCGAGCATCCCCGATTCTGATAGCGCCACATTCGCATCCCGAGATATGCACCGGTACCCCATCTGAGCGTGAAGAAACCGCGGCTGTGAGTCCTATGCGATGGCGACTCCTCTGTCGCCTTGAGCGACACTGAGGGAGATCAGGCCGCCGCTACATGCGCCGAGTTCGAGCCGATGTAATTGCGGATCGTCTCGATGATGCGGTCCTGATCGGCCTCGCTCAAATAGGCATGCATCGGCAGGCAGAGGATCTGCTTCGGCAATTGCTCCGAGACCGCAAGGCCGGTCGGTGTCCGCGGATAGTGCTTGTAGGCGACCTGCTCGTGCAGCGGCTTCACATAATAGATCACCGACGGGATGCCCTTTTCGCCGAGATGGGCCTTGAGCCCGTCGCGCTTCGGCGTCTCGATGGCGTACTGCGCCCAGGCGGAGCGGCCGTGGCCGAGATTGCGTGAGGCCTTGACGATGTCGCCAAGGCCCTTGGCATAGCGGTCCGCGACCACCTGCCTGGCCACCATCTCGTCCTCGAGGATGGCGAGCTTTTCGATCAGGATCGCCGCCTGCAGCGTGTCGAGGCGCGAATTGATGCCGACGCGGACATTGTCATATTGCGTCTCGCCCTTGCCGTGGAAGGCGAAGGAACGCAGCTTGTCGGCCAGCGCAGCATCGTTGGTGAACATCGCGCCGCCATCGCCGTAGCAGCCAAGCGGCTTGGCCGGATAAAAGCTGGTCGAGCCGACATGGCCGAAGGCGCCGCACATGGTGCCGTCGGCGGAACCGCCCATCGACTGCGCAGCGTCCTCGATCACCAACAGGTTCGCGCGCTTGGCGATCGCCATGATCGCCTCGTAGTTCGCGGAGAGCCCGAACAGGTCGACCGGGATGATCGCCTTCGGCTTCAGCCTACCTTCCTTCTTGATCATCTCGATCGCCGCCTCGAGGCTGGCGATGTCGATGTTATAGGTGTCGCGGTCGACGTCGACGAAGACCGGCTCGGCCTTGGCGAGCGCCACCACCTCGGCGGTGGCTGCGAAGGTGAAGCTCGGCACGAACACGGCATCGCCCGGGCCGATGCCGGCGGCAAACAGCGGCAGGAGCAGCGCGTCGGTGCCGTTGGCGCAGGCGATCACATGCTTGACGCCGATATAGGCGGCAAGCTTATTCTCGAATTCCGTGACCTGCGGCCCGAGGATATAACGGCCGTCCTCGACGACGTGGTCGATCGCGGCCTTCAGCCGGTCGCGGATACGTTCGCGCTGCGCGCCAAGATCGATGAACTGCATGTCGCCCTCGAAACTGCCTGTAAAACCGGCCCGCTGGTAACAGACTTGAACCGGCTGAGAAAGCCGGTGGCGGCCGGCGCAAATTGCTCAGGTGTCGCAGCCTGTTGCCGATTTTGCCGGCGCAATGCCTGAAAAACCCGGAAATCCGAGCCGCAAGAGGCGTTTTCCGGCCCCTCCCATCGCGTCGTTCCACCGGTGGGAAACATAAAGTGATCGGCCGCGAAGGGCGGATTCGCGTCCGCTCCCACGCTGGATCAGGCGATTTCGTGCCGCCAGGGCGGGTTGGCGCCGGCCCGCGAAACCGTCACCGCCGCCGCCTTGGCGCCGAGCTCCAGCGCCTTGCGGATCGCATCTTCCGGCAGGTCGCCGATCGCCGCCTTGGTGAGCAGGCCCTGTTCGTGCAGGGAGGCCAGAATGCCGGCGTTGAAGGTGTCGCCTGCGCCGACCGTGTCGATGACCTTCACTTTCTGCGGCATGACGGTGACCTTGTGCGCCTTGCTGTAGCCGACGGCGCCTTCGCTGCCATGGGTGACGACGATCAGCTTCGGCCCGCGCTCCAGCCAGTTGCGCACCACATCCTCATGCGAGCCGGCCTCGTCGAACCATTTGAGATCCTCGTCGGAGAGTTTCACGATGTCGGCCATCGCCATCATCTCGCGGATACGCCTCAGATGCTTCGCCTTGTCGGGGATGAAATTCGGCCGGATGTTGGGGTCGAGCATCATCACCCGACTCCGGTGCTCGCGCCGCATGAATTCCTCATAGGCCGATCCCGCCGGCTCGGAGATCAGGCTGATGGCGCCGAACAGCATCGCCTCGATCTCGGGCCCGAGCTTCGGCAGGTCCTCGATGGTCAGCATGCGCCCGGCGGTGTTCTCGTCATAAAAGGTGTAGGTCGCCTGGCCGTTGGTGAGCCGCACGAAGGCGAGTGTCGTCGGACGCGGCGAGGTGTGCGCATAGGTGGAGCTCACCTTGCTTGCGCCGAGCGCCTCGCGGAACTGGCCGCCGAACAGGTCGGAGGAGAGGCCGGAGAAGAAGCCGGCCGGAGCGCCGAGCCGGCCGAGCGCGATCGCCGAGTTGAACACCGCGCCGCCGACATAGGGCGCGAAGGCCGCTTCGCCTTGCGTCGTGGTGCGCGGCAGCATGTCGATCAGGGCTTCGCCACAGCAAAGGATCATGTCGTCTTGGTCTCCGGCGGATGGATCACGCCCTTGCGAATGATGATGTTGGCAAAGAGCCTGGGTTCGCTGGTCGCAACGATGGCGTGCGCCGCCTTGACGCGTGCATAGAAGTCAGGCCCGGCCAGAGCAACCACCTTGTGGCCCGGCGCACGCCTGGCGCAAACCGATTCCATCTCATGATGCACGGCGTCGGCCAGCGCCGGGTCGCCCTTCACCGAGGCACGAAACAATGCCTCCGGCACAGCCTCGTCCACCGGCAGCACACTAAGCACGGCGTCGAGGACGGCTATGACGTGGTGGCCGTCGGCGCGAATCAGCCGCCGTGCCTGTTCCTCGGCCGGATAATTGCCATCGACGATCGCGATCTCGTCGCCATGGCCCATTGCCCTGAGCGTCGCCAGGAACTGGGGCCCGAGCAGCGACGGGATGCCGATCAGCATGTCAGGCGCCTCCGGACGTGTGAGGCCCGATCAGGAAGCGCTCGGAGAGCGGCAGGCTGGCGCCGCCCATGGCGCGTGCGTGAATGCCGACCGTTCCCTCGCGCACGACAGGCAGTTTCAGTCCTTCGGCATCGACACGGGCGATCGCTTCCGTCACGGTATCGACCAGCCGGCGCCGCACATCGAGTGGCATCCAGCCGTCGATAACCGCCGCTTCGAAATCGATGACCGACGAGGCAGCGACAATGGCATAGGCCAGCGCCCGCGAGGCGCTGGCGATCCACTCGTCGAGATCGGCGCCGATCTCGCCCCATTCCTGCGGCGAGGTCCACAGATAGGAGCCGTCGATGCCCTTGGCGGAGAGCGCCTTTTCCAGCATCGCGATCGAGGCGACGTCGATGAGCTGCGTCGGCTTGCCGTCCGGTCCGGGCACCGGCATCGAGCCCAGTGCGCCGGCGTTGCCGTTCGGCCCGCTGTAGAGGCGGCCATTGAGCACGATGCCGCCGCCGGCGAAGGCGCCGATATAGAAATAGACGAAATCGCGCGCTGCGCCCGCTCGTCCGAAGACGAGCTCCGCGCCGCAAGCCGAAGTCGCGTCGTTCTGCAGGTAAACCGGGAACTCGCACTGCCCCTGGATGTCGGCGCGGATGTCGCGATGGCGCCATTCGTCCATGATCTCGCGCGGCGCGCCGGCCGTGTCTGCCCAGTTCCATAGCTCGAACGGCATGGCGATGCCGAGCCCGGCAATGCGCTTGTCCTGCGCCGGCGTCAGTTCGCCGCGCATCGTCTTGATGCCGGCAGTGACGAATTCGACGGTCTCGCGCGGTGCGGGATAGCGGTAGGAATGCTGCAGCATGGCGCGCACATTGCCGAGGAAGTCGATCAGCACGAGCTCGGCCGAGCGCCTGCCGATCTTGAGGCCGATGAAAAAAGCGCCTTCCGGATTGAGCGCCATCGGAATCGACGGTTGGCCGATCTTGCCGCGCAGCGGCGCCTGGCGCACAAGCAGCTTGTCTTCCTCGAGCTCGCGCATGATCACCGACACCGTCTGGGCCGACAGCCCGGTCATGCGCGCAATGTCGGATTTGGCCAGGCTGCCATGCTGGCGCACCAGGGACAGCACGAGCCGTTCATTATGGTCGCGCATGCCGCTCTGGTTGGTGCCGCGGTGCAGCCGGCTCTCCAAAGCCTCGGGCGAACCGTGCCTCGCAATGCCGGTCTCCACCCTGTTTCCTCCCGTCTGTTTCCCCTCGATGCTTTTCGTTCAGAATGGGTGAACAGCGCAAGGCTGTCAATAATAAATAAGAGTGATTTAATTATTGACAGCCGTTGCGGACTGGTGTCTTTTGATCTGGCGTCCACGCTGGGAGAAATGGTTGGATGCGTTTGAGGCGCCGGGTTGGCCGGCGTCCGGAATGGTTCCACTGGGAGGAAATCGTGACCAAGAAATCGCTGCTGAAATCCACCGTATTCGCGGCGGCCGGGCTGGGCCTGCTCGCGTTCGCCTCGTCCGCGTCGGCCGCGGGCGTCGGCGCCTGCCTCATCACCAAGACCGACACCAATCCCTTCTTCGTCAAGATGAAGGAGGGTGCGACCGCCAAGGCCAAGGAACTCGGCGTCGACCTCAAGACCTATGCCGGCAAGATCGACGGCGACAGCGAGAGCCAGGTCGCGGCGATCGAAAGCTGCATCGCCGACGGCGCCAAGGGTATCCTGATCACGGCTTCCGATACCAAGGGCATCGTGCCGACGGTGAAAAAGGCGCGTGACGCCGGCCTGCTGGTGATCGCTCTCGACACGCCGCTCGATCCGATCGACGCCGCCGACGCCACTTTCGCAACGGACAATCTCGAAGCCGGCAAGCTGATCGGCGCCTGGGCCGCCGCTACGCTTGGCGACAAGGCCAAGGACGCCAAGATCGGCTTCCTCGACCTGACCCCCTCGCAGCCGACCGTCGACGTCCTGCGCGACCAGGGCTTCATGATGGGCTACGGCATCGACGTGAAGGACCCCAACAAGATCGGAGACGAAACCGATCCGCGCATCGTCGGCCATGACGTGACGAACGGCAACGAAGAGGGCGGCCGCAAGGCGATGGAGAACCTTCTGCAGAAGGACAACACCATCAACGTCATCCACACCATCAACGAGCCGGCCGCTGTCGGCGCCTATCAGGCGCTCAAGGCCGTCGGCCTCGAGAAGCAGGTGCTGATCGTCTCGGTCGACGGTGGCTGCCCGGGCGTGAAGTCGGTCACCGAAGGCGTCATCGGCGCCACCTCGCAGCAATATCCGCTGCAGATGGCGGCGCTCGGCATCGAGGCGATCGCCGCCTTCGCCAAGGACGGCACCAAGCCCAAGCCGACCGAAGGCAAGAACTTCTTCGACACCGGCGTCAACCTTGTCACCGACAAGCCGGCCAATGGCGTCAAGTCGATCGACACCAAGGAAGGCCTGGCCAAGTGCTGGGGCTGATGCTCTGAGAGGTCCACGAACCGTGCGGCTGGGGGCTTGATCCCCGGCCGCATCGGGTGGACGATGCGCTTTCGTCAAAGCGCGACAATCCTGGCGACAAGACCGGAATAGGCGTCGACGGCGTGTGCGGCAATGAGAGGCCGTATGCAGACGGGAGGACATATGTCTCAGATACAGGAATTCGAGAAAGTACTTACGGGAAGCGACACCAGCGTCGCCGCCTTCGACGAGCACAAATCGGCCGTCAAGCGCGCCCAGCACTTCCTGCACTCCACGCCGGCGGCGGTGCCGCTGATCGTGCTGGTTCTGTCGGTCATCATCTTCGGCATCGCCATCGGCGGACGTTTCTTTTCGTCCTACACGCTGACGCTGATCCTGCAGCAGATCGCCATCGTCGGCATCCTCGGTGCCGCGCAGACATTGGTCATCCTGACCGCGGGCATCGATCTCTCGATCGGCGTCATCATGGTGATTTCGGCGGTGATCATGGGCAATTGCGCGGTGACCTATGGCATGCCGGCCATTCTCGCCGTGGCGATTGGACTTGCCGCCGGCGGCGCCTGCGGACTGCTCAATGGCCTCCTGGTCGCCTACATGAAGCTGCCGCCCTTCATCGTCACGCTCGGCACCTGGAACATCGTCATGGCCACGAATTTCATCTATTCGGCCAATGAGACGATCCGCGACACCGACGTCGACGTCCAGGCGCCGCTGCTGCACCTGTTCGCGGTGAGCTTCAGGGTCGGCTCTGCCGTGCTGACCCTTGGCGTCATTGCCATGGTCCTGCTGGTGATCCTCCTGTGGTACGTGCTCAACCACACCGCATGGGGCCGCCATGTCTACGCCGTCGGCGACGATCAGGAGGCTGCGAAATTGTCGGGCATTCAGACCAAGAAAGTGCTGATGACGGTCTATGCCCTTGCCGGGCTGATCGCCGCTTTCGCGGCTTGGGTCTCGATCGGCCGCAACGGCTCGGTCTCGCCGTCGGCCGCTGTCACCGACTACAATCTGCAGGCCATCACCGCGACGGTGATCGGCGGCATCTCGCTGTTCGGCGGGCGCGGCTCGATCCTCGGCACGCTGTTCGGCGCCATGATCGTCGGCGTCGTCTCGATGGGCCTCAACATGCTGGGCGCCGATCCGCAATGGAAGGTGCTGCTCACCGGCGTGCTGATCATCGGCGCCGTGGCGATCGATCAATGGATCAGAAAGGTTTCGGCATAGTCATGACCCAGGAGCCCATTCTCACAGCGCGCGGCCTGATCAAGCGCTATGGCCGCGTTACCGCCCTCGACAATGCCGATTTCGACCTCTATCCGGGCGAAATCCTCGCCGTCATCGGTGACAACGGCGCGGGCAAATCATCGCTGATCAAGGCGATCTCCGGCGCGGCCGTGCCCGACGAAGGCGAAATCCGGCTTGAGGGCAAGCCAGTTGCCTTCAAGTCGCCGATGGAGGCCCGGGAAGCCGGCATCGAAACCGTCTACCAGAACCTCGCCCTGTCGCCGGCGCTGTCGATCGCCGACAACATGTTTCTCGGTCGCGAGATCCGCAAGCCAGGTCCGCTTGGCAGCTGGCTGCGCATGCTCGACCGTCCGGCGATGGAGAAGCGTGCTCGCGACAAGCTCACGGAGCTCGGCCTGATGACCATCCAGAACATCAGCCAGGCGGTGGAGACGCTTTCGGGCGGCCAGCGCCAGGGCGTGGCGGTGGCGCGTGCTGCCGCTTTCGGCTCGAAAGTGGTGATCATGGACGAGCCGACGGCCGCCCTTGGCGTGAAGGAAAGCCGCCGCGTGCTGGAGCTGATTCTGGACGTCAAGAAGCGCGGCCTGCCGATCGTTTTGATCTCGCACAACATGCCGCATGTCTTCGAGGTGGCGGACCGCATCCACATCCACCGGCTTGGAAGGCGTCTCTGCGTCGTCGATCCTAAGCAGATTTCCATGTCGGATGCGGTGGCGCTGATGACCGGCGCCAAGAAGCCGCCGGAGGACGCGCTGGCGGCTTGATCCCCACGACATGTCCCTGTTGCCGCAGGCGGGCTGATGGGTCGGTTGAGTAAATCGATTGAACCTATGCTGCAACGCACTAAGATGGGCTGGGAGGAACGGTGAAAGCCGCTATGATCAGGCCAGTTGAACGAGAGGCAGCATGACATCCGCCATGACGATCGAAGTCCCTGTTCTCGACAATCCCGACCCCAAGACGCTCGCCGAAGAAGTCTTGATGTCGCTCAAATACCGGGTCGGCAAGGACACAACCGTCGCCACGCCCTATGACTGGCTGACCGCTTCGATCAAGGTGGTGCGCGACCGCATCGTCGATCAATGGATGCAGGCGACCAGGGAGGCTTACGACCAGCAGGAAAAGCGCGTCTATTACCTTTCGCTCGAATTCCTGATCGGGCGCCTGATGCGCGACGCCTTCTCCAATCTCGGCCTGATGGAGAACATGCGCGAGGCGCTGTCCTCGCTCGGCGTCGACCTCGACCTGATCGCGGGGCTCGAGCCGGACGCGGCACTCGGCAATGGCGGCCTCGGCCGTCTCGCCGCCTGCTTCATGGAAAGCATGGCGACCGTCGACATCCCCGCCCATGGCTACGGCATCCGCTACGCCAACGGCATGTTCCGCCAGGAAATCCACGGCGGCTGGCAGGTCGAGCTGCCGGAGACCTGGCTCGATCACGGCAATCCCTGGGAGTTCGAACGGCGCGAGCGTTCCTTCGAGGTCGGCTTCGGCGGCTCGGTGGAAGCGATCACCTCCAAGGATGGCCGGCTCGAACGCCACGTCTGGAAGCCGACCGAGCATGTGTTGGCCGTCGCCTATGACACGCCGGTGGCCGGCTGGCGCGCCAGGCGCGTCAACACGCTGAGACTCTGGTCCGGCATGCCGATCGACCCGATCCTGCTCGACAAGTTCAATGCGGGCGACCACATCGGCGCGCTGGCCGAGAGCAACAAGGCCGACGCGCTGTCGCGCGTGCTTTATCCTGCCGATTCCCACATGGCCGGCCAGGAGCTGAGGCTGCGGCAGGAATATTTCTTCTCCACTGCCTCGTTGCAGGACATCGTGCAGCGGCATTTGAGCCAGTATGGCGACCTGAAATCGCTGCCCGACAAGGCGGCGATCCACTTGAACGACACCCATCCCGCGGTCGCCGTGCCGGAGCTGATGCGGCTCCTGATGGACGTCCACGGCATGGACTTCGACCAGGCCTGGGACATCACCAAGCGCACCTTCGGCTACACCAACCACACGCTGTTGCCCGAAGCGCTTGAAAGCTGGCCGGTGCCGCTGTTCGAGCGTCTGCTGCCTCGCCACATGCAGATCGTTTACGCCATCAATGCGCAGGTGCTGCTCGAGGCCCGCGCCACCAACCAGTTCTCGGGCGATCAGATCGCCCGCATCTCGCTGATCCAGGAAAATGGCGACCGCCGCGTGCGCATGGGCAATCTGGCCTTTGTCGGCTCGCATTCGATCAACGGCGTCTCGGCGCTGCACACCGAGCTGATGAAGGAGACGGTGTTCGCCGATCTCCACAAGCTCTATCCCGATCGCATCAACAACAAGACCAACGGCATCACGCCCAGGCGCTGGCTGATCCAGTGCAATCCCGGCCTGACCTCGCTTGCCCGCGAGGCGATCGGCGACCGCTTCATGGACGACATCGAGGCGGTCAAGGATCTCGATCCGCTCGCCGATGACGCGGCTTTCCGTGAGAAATTCGCCGGTGTGAAGCGGCAGAACAAGGCGCGGCTCGCCAATCTCGTCGCCGACCGGCTCGGCATCAGGATCGATCCGTCAGCGCTGTTCGACATCCAGGTCAAGCGCATCCACGAATACAAGCGCCAGCTGCTCAACATACTGGAAGCGATCGCGCTGTACGATCAGATCCGCTCGCATCCGGAACGGGACTGGATGCCGCGCGTCAAGATCTTCGGCGGCAAGGCGGCGCCCAGCTATCACAACGCCAAACTGATCATCAAGCTGGCCAACGACGTCGCGAAGGTCATCAATGGCGATCCGTCGGTGCGCGGCCTGCTGAAGGTGGTGTTCGTGCCGAACTACAATGTCAGCCTGGCCGAGGTGCTGATGCCGGCCGCCGATCTCTCCGAGCAGATTTCGACCGCCGGCATGGAAGCTTCGGGCACCGGCAACATGAAGTTCGCGCTGAACGGCGCCTTGACCATCGGCACACTCGACGGCGCCAATGTCGAGATCAAGGAACATGTCGGCGACGACAACATATTCATCTTCGGCCTCACCACCGCGGAGGTCGCCGAGCGGCGCGCCAATGGCTACAATCCGCGCGGCGTGATCGAGACCTCGTCCGAGCTGTCGCAGGCGGTATCGGCCATTTCCTCCGGCGTCTTCTCACCCGACGATCCCGACCGCTATCGCGACCTGATGAACGGGCTCTACCAAAGCGACTGGTTCATGGTGGCGGCCGACTTCGATTCCTACGCCGCCTGCCAGCGCGAGGTCGACGCCGTGTGGCGCAACAGCCCCGACTGGTACGCGCGCGCCATCCGCAACGTCGCCCGCGTCGGCTGGTTCTCGTCCGATCGCACAATCCGTCAATATGCGAAAGACATCTGGAACGTGCCCGTCTGATATGATTGCATGAGCCACAAAGAATGTGGCCAGATGCATGTCGCCCAAAAGTGCGTAGCGGTTTTGGGACCACGACATGCACCAAGACAAAGAACGGCGCATGCCGGAGCGAGGCATGCGCCAGAACAAGGTGCCCGGGGAGGGCGACCGTTTGATGAGGAAGCCGCGCGCGACCGCTGCGACAAGCGGGCCGGACGGACTGGCGCCAGCCGGCGATGTCGCGGCGATTGTCGCCGGAACGCACGGCGATCCCTTCGCGGTCCTGGGCGTGCATGAAGCCGGCAAGGGCTTCATTGCCCGCTGCTTCGTGCCCAATGCCGAATTCGTCACCGCCTACACGCTGACCGGCAAGGAGGTCGGCGAGCTTTCCCGCAGCGACGATGCCGGCTTCTTCGAGGGCAAGGTCTCGATCCGCAAGCGCCAGCCGCTGCGCTATCACGCCAGGAATGCCGGCGGCGATTGGTGGCTGACTGATCCCTATTCCTTCGGCCCGGTGCTCGGTCCGATGGACGACTATTACATGGCCGAGGGTTCGCACTTACGGCTGTTCGACAAGCTCGGCGCCCACATCGTCGAACATGAGGGCGCCACCGGCGTGCATTTCGCCGTCTGGGCGCCCAATGCGCGGCGCGTCTCCGTGGTCGGTGCCTTCAACGACTGGGATGGTCGCCGGCACACGATGCGCGACCGTAAGGACACGGGCATCTGGGAATTGTTCATTCCCGATATCGGCGCGGGCAAGCCCTACAAGTTCGAGATCATTGGGCCCGACGGCGTGCGCCTGCCGCTGAAGGCCGACCCGTTCGCCTTCGAATCGGAATTGCGCCCGGCGACCGCCTCGGTGACGGCGCCGCCCATAGCGCATCAATGGGGCGATGAGGCGCATCGCAATTATTGGCAGAAAGCCGATCCCCGGCGCGAGGCGATCTCGATCTACGAGGTCCATGCCGGCTCCTGGCAGCGCCGCGACGACGGCACGTTCCTCTCCTGGGACGAGCTCGCCGCGCGGCTGATCCCCTACGTGGCCGACACTGGCTTCACCCATATCGAGTTCCTGCCGATATCGGAGCACCCCTATGACCCATCCTGGGGCTACCAGACCACCGGGCTTTATGCGCCGACAGCCCGCTTCGGCGACCCCGACGGCTTCGCCCGCTTCGTCGACGGCGCGCACCGCGCCGGCATCGGCGTCATCCTCGACTGGGTGCCGGCGCATTTCCCGGTCGACGAGCATGGCCTGGTCCATTTCGACGGCACCGCGCTCTACGAGCATGCCGATCCGCGCCAGGGCTTCCATCCCGACTGGAACACCGCCATCTACAATTTCGGTCGCCGCGAGGTGGTGTCGTTCCTCGTCAACAACGCGCTGTTCTGGGCCGAGAAATACCATGTCGACGGCTTGCGCGTCGACGCGGTCGCCTCGATGCTCTACCTCGATTATTCGCGCAAGGCCGGCGAGTGGATCCCCAACGAGAAGGGCGGGCGTGAGAACCTGCAGGCCGTCAGCTTCCTGCAGAAGATGAACAAGGAGGTCTACGGCCACCACCCCGGCGTGATGACGATCGCCGAGGAATCGACCTCATGGCCGAAAGTGTCGCATCCCGTGCATGAAGGCGGCCTCGGCTTCGGCTTCAAGTGGAACATGGGCTTCATGCACGACACGCTGGAGTATCTCTCCAAGGAGCCGATCTTCCGCAAGCACCATCACAACGACATCACCTTCGGCCTGGTCTACGCCTTCTCGGAAAATTTCGTGCTGCCGCTTTCGCATGACGAGGTCGTGCACGGCAAAGGCACGCTGCTCCACAAGATGGCAGGCGACGACTGGCAGAAGTTCGCCACGCTGCGCGCCTATTACGCCTTCATGTGGGGCTATCCCGGCAAGAAGCTCCTGTTCATGGGCCAGGAATTCGCCCAGCGCCGCGAGTGGAGCGAGGAACGCGCGCTAGACTGGGACCTGCTCGAATTCGCACCGCATCGCGGCGTCTGGCAGACGGTGCGCGACCTGAACTATCTCTACCGTTCGCGCCCGGCGCTGCATGCGCGCGACTGCGAGCCGGAGGGCTTCTCCTGGCTGATCGTCGACGACCGCGACAATTCGGTCTTCGCCTGGCTGCGCAGCGCGCCGGACGGCAATTCGATAGCTGTCATCTCCAATTTCACGCCGGTGCCGCGCGAGAACTATCGCGTGCCGCTGCCGAAGGCGGGAAAATGGCGCGAGATCATGAATACCGACGCCGAGGTCTATGGCGGCTCCGGCATGGGCAATAGCGGCATGGTCGAGGCAAGCGGGGAAGGAGGCGGCGTATCGGCGACGATGCTTTTGCCGCCGCTGTCGACGATCATGCTGGAATTCGTCACGGATTGAAGCAGATGATGTCTCATCCTGCTCTTGCAACAGTCCGGGCAGCTTGTTTGGGAGGGTAACAGAATGGCAGAGATCAGAAGAACCCAGCCGCTGGCACGCGATGCCATGGCCTATGTGTTGGCCGGCGGCCGCGGCAGCCGCCTCAGGGAGCTGACCGACCGGCGCGCCAAGCCGGCGGTCTATTTCGGCGGCAAGACGCGCATCATCGATTTCGCCCTCTCCAATGCGCTCAACTCCGGCATCCGCCGCCTCGGCGTCGCCACCCAGTACAAGGCGCACTCGCTGATCCGCCACCTGCAGCGCGGCTGGAACTTTCTGCGGCCCGAGCGAAACGAAAGCTTCGACATCCTGCCTGCATCGCAGCGCGTCTCGGAAACGCAGTGGTATGAAGGCACGGCCGACGCCGTCTACCAGAACATCGACATCATCGAGGCCTACGGCCCCGAATACATGGTCATCCTCGCCGGCGACCACATCTACAAGATGGATTACGAACTGATGCTGCGCCAGCATGTCGACGCCGGCGCCGACGTCACCGTCGGCTGCCTGGAAGTGCCGCGCATGGAGGCGACCGGCTTCGGCGTCATGCATGTCGACAAGAAGGACAACATCATCGCTTTCGTCGAAAAGCCGGCCGATCCGCCCGGCATTCCGGACAAGCCGGAATTCGCTTTGGCGTCGATGGGCATCTATGTCTTCAAGACCAAGTTCCTGATGGAGCAGCTGCGCCGCGACGCCGCCGAGCCCGGCTCCAGCCGGGACTTCGGCAAGGACATCATCCCTTACATCGTCCAGCACGGCAAGGCGATCGCCCACCGCTTCGCAAAATCCTGCGTGCGTTCCTCGCACGAGGCCGAACCCTATTGGCGCGACGTCGGAACGGTGGACGCCTATTGGGAAGCCAATATCGACCTCACCGATATCACGCCCGAGCTCGACCTCTACGACCGCGATTGGCCGATCTGGACCTATGCCGAGTTGAAGCCGCCGGCAAAGTTCGTGCATGACGAGGACGGCCGCCGCGGCGAAGCGATCTCCTCACTTGTCTCCGGCGACTGCATCGTTTCCGGCGCCTCGCTGCGCCGCAGCCTGATCTTCACCGGCGCGCGCATCAATTCCTATTCCAAGCTCGAGGAAGTGGTGATGCTGCCCGACGTCCAGGTCGGCCGCAACGCGAGCCTCAAACGCGTCGTCATCGATCACGGCGTCCACATCCCGGAAGGACTGGTTGTCGGCGAGGACCCGGCGCTCGACGCCAAGCGTTTTCGCGTATCGGAGAAGGGCATCTGCCTGATCACGCAGGACATGATCAACAAGCTGTCGACCCCGTAGGGTCGATCAGCAAGCTGTCGGCCTGGTGAGGTTGATCGGCTGTCAACCTGACAAGGTTGATCAGCAGGTTGACGAGGTCGATCAGCAGGCTGACGACTGGATCAACAGGTTGTCACTTTGACCTGTCATCTTGAGATCGGAATGTGGAGCGCATGCAGGTTCTGTCGGTCACGCCCGAAATCTTCCCGCTGATCAAGACCGGCGGGCTTGCCGACGTCGCCGGCGCCTTGCCGATCGCGCTTGCCGGCAAGGGCGTGGCGATGCGCACCCTGGTTCCGGGCTATCCCGTGGTGATGGCGGCCTTCGCCAAGAAGAAGGCGGTCTACCAATATCCGCTGCTGCAGGGCGCCAAGGCTTCGATCCATGCCGCCAAGATCGGCGATCTCGATCTCTTCGTTTTGGATGCGCCGCATCTCTTCGATCGCCAGGGCGGCCCTTACGGCACCGCCTCCGGCGCCGACTGGCCGGACAACTGGCGCCGCTTCGCCGCGCTCAGCCAGGCCGGCGGCGACATTGCCGGTGGCGCGATCTCCGGTTACCAGCCCGACATCGTGCATGCCCATGACTGGCAGTCGGCGATGACGCTTGCCTATATGCGCTACGGCAAGGCGGTCGGCGTGCCGTCGCTGATCACCGTGCACAATCTCGCCTTCCAGGGCCAGTTCGGCGCCGGCATCTTCGGCGAGCTCGGCCTGCCGAGCGTGGCGATGCAGCTCGACGGCGTCGAATATTATGGCGGCGTCGGCTTTCTCAAGGCCGGCCTGCAAGCCGCCTGGGCCATCACCACGGTCAGCCCGACCTATGCGCAGGAGATCCGCTCGCCGGAATTTGGCATGGGCCTCGACGGTCTGATCAACATGCGCGCCAGCGACCTCTACGGCATCGTCAACGGCATCGACGTCGACATCTGGAACCCGCAGACCGACAAGCATCTGGTCGCCAATTATTCGGCCGAGACGCTTGCGGCGCGCGGCAAGAACCGCAAGGCGGTCGAAGAGCGCTTCGGCCTGGAAGCGGATGGCAGCCCGATCGTCTGCGTCATCAGCCGGCTGACCTGGCAGAAGGGCATGGACATTCTGGCAGCGGTCGTCGACGGCATCGTCGCCGCCGGCGCGCGGCTGGCGATCCTCGGCTCCGGCGACGCCGGCCTCGAAGGCACGCTGCTTGCCGCCGCCGCCCGCCATCGCGGCCGCGTCGGCGTCGTCGTTGGTTACGACGAAGAACTTTCGCACGTCATGCAAGGCGGCTGCGACGCCATCATCATTCCGTCCCGCTTCGAGCCCTGCGGCCTCACCCAGCTCTATGGCCTGCGCTATGGCTGCGTGCCGGTCGTCGCCAGGACAGGCGGTCTGGCCGACACCATCATCGATGCCAACGAGGCCGCCTTGTCGGCCGGCGTCGCCACCGGCTTCCAGTTCGCGCCCAACAATGGTGCCGCGATGCTCCATGCCATCCAGCGGCTGGTCGAGCAGCATGCGCGGCCCGCGACCTGGGCCTCGATCCAGCGCCAGGGCATGAAGGCCGATGTCTCCTGGGACAAGAGCGCCGAAAAATACGTCGAACTCTATCGCTTGCTGCTTTCAAAAAGGGCTGCCTGAGGCATGATCAAAACCGTCCCGACCAAACCCTATACCGACCAGAAGCCAGGCACCTCCGGCCTGCGGAAAAAGGTGCCGGTGTTCCAGCAAGAGCACTACGCCGAGAACTTCATCCAGTCGATCTTCGATGCGCTGGACGGTTTTCAGGGCAAGACGCTGGTGATCGGCGGCGACGGCCGCTTCTACAATCGCGAGGTCATCCAGAAGGCGATCGCCATCGCCGCCGGCAACGGCTTCGGCAAGGTGATGGTCGGGCAGGGCGGGATTCTGTCGACGCCGGCCGCCTCCAACATCATCCGCAAATACAAGACCTTCGGCGGCATCATCCTGTCGGCCAGCCACAATCCGGGCGGTCCGCACGAGGATTTCGGCATCAAGTACAATGCCGGCAATGGCGGCCCGGCGCCGGAAAAGATCACCGACGCGATCTTTGCCAAGTCGAAGCAGATCAAGAGCTTCAAGATCGCCGATATCGGCGCCATCGACATCGACACCATCGGCACCGTCAAGGCCGGCGACATGACGGTCGAGATCTGCGACCCGGTCAAGGACTATGCCGAACTGATGGAAAGCCTGTTCGACTTCGACGCGCTGAGGAAGCTCTTCAAGTCGGGCTTCCGCATGCGCTTCGACGCCATGCATGCGGTAACCGGCCCCTATGCCAAGGAGATCCTCGAACGCCGGCTCGGCGCGCCGGACGGCACCTGCCGCAACTTCAAGCCGCTGCCCGATTTCGGCGGCCACCACCCGGACCCGAACCTGGTGCACGCAAAACACCTCTATGACGAGATGATGGGGCCCGACGCGCCGGATTTCGGCGCGGCTTCCGACGGCGACGGCGACCGCAACCTGATCATCGGCAGAGGCATCTTCGTCACGCCGTCGGACTCGGTGGCGATGCTTGCCGCCAATGCCAAACTGGCGCCGGGCTACAAGGACGGTCTGAAAGGCATTGCCCGCTCGATGCCGACCAGCGGCGCCGCCGACCGCGTCGCCGAAAAGCTCGGCATCGGTATCTATGAGACGCCGACCGGCTGGAAGTTCTTCGGCAATCTGCTCGATGCCGGCATGGCGACCATCTGCGGCGAGGAAAGCGCCGGCACCGGCTCCAACCATGTGCGCGAGAAGGATGGGCTGTGGGCCGTGCTTCTGTGGCTCAACATCCTCGCTGCGCGCGGCGAGAGCTGCAAGGACATCGTAACCGGGCACTGGGAGACCTACGGGCGCAACTACTATTCGCGCCACGACTACGAGGAGGTCGAGAGCGATCGCGCCAACGCGCTGGTCGACGAGCTACGCGCCAAGCTCGGCTCGCTGCCCGGCACGACCGTGCGCGGCCTCAAGATCGCCAAGGCCGACGATTTTGCCTATCGCGATCCGGTCGACGGCTCGGTGAGCGAGCACCAGGGCATCCGGATCCTGTTCGAGGGCGGCTCGCGCGTCGTGCTTCGCCTCTCCGGCACCGGCACCTCGGGTGCGACGCTGCGCGTCTATATCGAGCGCTACGAGCCGGACAAGGCAAGGCACGATCTCGACACGCAGGAAGCGCTCGCCGATCTCATCGCCGCCGCCGACGACATCGCCCGCATCAAGAGCCACACCGGCCGCAACAAGCCGAGCGTGATTACTTGAGGGTGGCGTGGCGCGACTCCCCCTTCTCCCCTTGTGGTAGAAGGTGTCGCCGAAGGCGACGGATGAGGGGTGCTCCAGCTTGGCGCAAACCGGCGCTCGCATCGCCGGCGCCTCATTTCTTCCAACACCCCTCATCCGTCTCGGCGCTGCGCGCCGATCCACCTTCTCCCACAAGGGGAGAAGGGGAGGCGCCCGCATGACCCTCGGCGCCACCATCACCCCCGAAGGCATCCGCTTCGCCGCCTGGTCGTCATCCGCGAGACGTCTTTGGGTCTCGATCTTCGACGACACCGGCGCGCTTGAAACCGACCGGCTGGAGCTCAACCCCGAAGGCAGGGGCGTGCACGCGCTCCTTGTCTCCGGCCTTGGCGACGGCGCGCGTTACGGCTTCCGCGCCGACGGCGACTATGCGCCGGAGCGCGGCCTGTGGTTCGACCCGAACAAGCTTCTCACCGACCCCTATGCCGTCGAGGTCGATCGTCCATACCAATATCATTGGCGGCTTGCCGCCAAACGCAACGAAGGCGCCGACACCGCTCCGCTGATGCCGAAGGCGATCGCGCGTTCGCTGCCCAAACCGGTGCCGCCCCAGCCGCCGCTGTTCCGGCCTGGCGGGCTGATCTACGAGCTCAATGTCCGCTCCTTCACCAAGCTGCATCCGGACGTGCCGGAAACCCAGCGCGGCACCATCGCGGCACTCGCCCATCCGGCCATCATCGAGCACCTGAAGCGTCTCGGTGTGTCGGCCGTCGAATTGATGCCGGTCACTGCGTCGATCGACGAGCGGCATCTGCCGCCATTGGGGCTGAGCAACGCCTGGGGCTATAATCCCGTCACCTTCATGGCGCTCGATCCGCGCCTCGCGCCCGGCGGTCTCAAGGAACTGCGCGACACCGTCGCCGCTCTGCGCCAGGCCGGCATCGGCACCGTTCTCGACCTCGTCTTCAACCACACCGGCGAAAGCGACCGGCTCGGGCCGACGTTGTCGCTGCGCGGACTGGATGCGATAGGCTACTACCGGCACCAGGCGGACGGCAGGCTGGTCAACGACACCGGCACCGGCAACACCGTCGCCTGCGACCATCCGGTTGTGCGCGAGATGGTGCTCGACACGCTGCGCCACTTCGTCCGCTTCGCCGGCGTTGACGGCTTCCGCTTCGATCTGGCGCCGGTGCTCGGCCGCGTCGACGGCGCCTTCGATCCGGAAGCGCCGCTGCTTCGGGCCATTGCCGGCGATCCCGTGCTCTGCGACCGCGTGCTGATCGCCGAGCCTTGGGATATCGGTCCGAGCGGCTACCAGCTCGGAAATTTCCGGCCGCCATATCTGGAATGGAACGATCGTTATCGCGATGATGTCAGGCGCTTCTGGCGCGGCGATGCCGACGCGGTAGGCGTCTTGGCCACAAGGCTTGCAGGTTCTTCCGATGTCTTCGGCAGGGAAGGCCAACCGGCGAGCCGTGCGGTCAATTTCATCGCTGCACATGACGGCATGACGCTGGCCGACATCGTCGCCTACGAGCGCAAGCACAACGACGCCAACGGCGAGCACAATCACGACGGCCACAACGACAATTTGTCATGGAACAACGGCGCCGAGGGCGAGACGGACGACGCGGCGATTGCCAAGGCGCGGTTCGACGACCAGCGCGCGCTGCTGGCGACACTTTTCGCCTCGCGCGGCACCATCATGCTGACCGCCGGCGACGAGTTCGGCCGCACGCAAAAAGGCAACAACAACGCCTATGCGCAGGACAATGCCATTACCTGGCTCGACTGGGCCGGCCGCGATCAGGCGTTGGAGCGATATGCCTCATCGCTCTCTGCGATGCGTCGTGCCTTTCCCGCGCTGTCGGACATGCATTTCCTGACCGGAAAGCCGGCTGATGCTTCGACCATTCCGGATGTCGAGTGGCTGACGGAGACGGGCGCGCCGCTCGACGAGACGGAGTGGAACGATCCCGATCGACATCGCCTCGTCATGATGCTCGGCGATAGCGGAGGCAGTCGCCTTGCCGTTATGGTCAATGGCGACCGCCGCCAATGCGTCTTCACCTTGCCGGTCCGGGACGGCTACGAGTGGGGCCCGGCGATCGAGGCGCAGCCGGTCGATCTTGCGCGGCCGCTGCCCGGCCGCAGCGTCAATTTCATGATCGAGCGGCGTGCCGCTCAATCGCGCAACGGGAAGGGCTTGTGATGGCTGCCGAAAATTCCGGGCAAGGGAGCGAATGGTGGCGCGGCTGCGTCATCTATCAGGTCTATCCGCGCTCCTTCCAGGACACGACCGGCAACGGCAGCGGCGACCTCAAGGGCATCACCGCGCGGCTCGCCCATGTCGCGTCGCTCGGCGTCGATGCCGTCTGGCTCTCGCCCTTCTTCAAGTCGCCGATGGCCGACATGGGCTACGATGTATCCGACTATCGCGACGTCGATCCGATGTTCGGCAGCCTGCAAGATTTCGACGCGCTGGTCGCCGAGGCTCACCGGCTCGGCCTGAAACTCATCATCGACCAGGTGATCTCGCATTCTTCCGACAAGCATGAATGGTTCGTCGAGAGCCGCGCCAGCCGCGACAATGCCAAGGCGGACTGGTACGTCTGGGCTGACGCCAGGCCGGATGGCAGCGCGCCCAACAACTGGCAATCGCTGTTCGGCGGGCCGGCCTGGGAATGGGACGCCACCCGCCGGCAATACTACATGCACAATTTCCTCGCCGCTCAGCCGGATCTGAACTTCCACAATCCGGACGTTCAGGACGCGCTTTTGGACACCGTGCGCTTCTGGCTGGAGCGCGGCGTCGACGGCTTCCGGCTGGACACCGTCAACTACTATGTCCACGACCGCTGGCTGCGCGACAACCCGCCCTTGGCCGCGAGCGTCGCCGGCACCAATGGCGCCACCAGCACCTACGCCTTCCAGGAGCATCTCTTCGACAAGACGCGTCCCGAGAACCTCGACTTCCTGAAACGTTTCCGCGCGCTGCTCGACGAATATCCAGACCGCGCCGCGGTCGGCGAGGTGGGTGACGAGGAGCGCTCCTTGCAGACGCTCGCCGCCTACGTATCGGGCGGCGACAAATTGCAGATGTGCTATACGTTCGACCTGCTCAGTCCGCAATTTTCCGCCGCCCATGTGCGCGGCTGCGTGGAGGCGTTCGAGACGACTGCCCCGGACGGCTGGGTCTGCTGGGCCTTTTCCAACCATGACGTCGTGCGCCATGTCAGCCGCTGGACGCGGCAAGGCGAGAACCCGGACGCGGTGGCGAAGTTCTCGATCGCGCTGCTTGCCTGCCTGCGCGGTTCGATCTGCCTCTATCAGGGCGAGGAACTGGGGCTGGAGGAGGCGGAGCTAGCCTATGAGGATCTGCGCGATCCGGTCGGCATCCGCTTCTGGCCGGGCGTGAAGGGCAGGGACGGCTGCCGCACCCCGATGGTCTGGCAGGCGGAGGCGGACAATGCCGGCTTCTCGACGGCCAAGCCCTGGCTGCCGGTGCCGCAGGCGCATCGCGCCCGGGCGGTCGACGTCCAGAATGTCGAGGAGCGGTCGGTGCTTGCCGCCTATCGGTCGATCCTTGCCTTGCGCAAGAGCCATCCGGCACTGATCCAAGGCTCGATCCGCTTTCTCGAGGCCGAGGGCGATGTGCTTGCTTTCCTCCGTGAGCGCGACGGCGAAAGGCTGCTTTGCGTTTTCAATTTCTCGACTGAGGCAACAGGCTGGGCGCTGCCCACCGAGATCGGCGAAGCCGAGATAACGGCATTTGACGTTGACGCCGCCGGCGTTCTTACCGGTGTTGTCGAGGACAGCGTGCTGGCGCTGCCGCCTCTGGGCAGTTTCGTCGGCAGGATTGGCTGACGGCGGACTACTGCACCAGCACAGAACGCCCGCAGGTCGCGCCGGTCACGCGCACATCGGCCTCGCCGACATGGACGCCCAGAGCTCCAAGCACATTGTAGAGGAGGTCGTCGACCGGCGCGGTTACGCCGTTGAGCAGCGTCGTCACCGCTGGCTTCACCGTGCCGAGCAGGGCGGTCAGATCGATGCCTAGGCCCAGCGCATTGATCGAAAGCGTCAGGTTGTCGACCAGCGACGTCGTCAGCGACTGCGTCAGGTTCTTCGTCGACACCGTCTTGGTCGCCTTGTTGGCGATGTCGGTGGCGTTGTAGGTCAGGTTGGTCGGCGTCATGTTGGTGACCGAGAAGGCCGACGAGCCTGTCACCTGCAGCACCGGGACGAGCAACAGCTTCAGGTCCGCGATATCGGCGTCGGAGAATGATTGCGGCTTGGTGAAATCCGCGAAGCCGCTTGCGCTGCTGTTGGCCAGATGGGCTGAGACCACGCCCGGCTGCGCGACGATCGAAACCTTGATGCTGGAGGGGCCGGTCGGGCAGCTGATATCGGTCAGCTTCGCTTCGGCATAGGCCACTTCGACGTTGAGCGGCAGGTGGACGGCGACAAGACTGGTGCCGCCGCCGAGATTGGGATTGCCAAGTGTCACGTTGGCGTTGAGCTTGATGCGGGTCTGCGCCGTGCGCACCACGGTGCCTGCCTCTCCCACCGCCAGCCAGGCCGAGTTCTGCATCGGCTCGCCGATGGCGATCGCAAGCGTCGTCGATGCCAGCCCCGGTATGGTGGCGCCGAGATTGACCGCGACCTGATTCGTTCCATTGGCCAGAGCGGCAGCCGCGGTAAGCATGCTGAGCGCGCTGGCTGTCACGTTAAGGCCGGCCGGCTTTTGCCCGATGCCGAGATCGCCGACGGAGCCGAGATCGATGAGGGTGCTGAGCGGAATCCTGACCGTATTGGTGGCGCTGGAGGCCATGGTCTGCAGAGCGAGTTTGGCTGTGCGGTCGAGCCCCGGCACATTGGCCATTGCCGTGGCGATCTGGCCGATCGTTGCTTTGGAGGCGAGCACGTCGTTGTAGGAAACGCCGGTCAGATGCAGTTGCGTCGCCAGCGCATCGGTGAACGAAAGAACGTCGACATCGGCCGACACCAGTGAATTGTAGTCCATCACGCTGAGCGAGATGTTGCCGCCGAGAAGGCCGCCGAGAAGCGCGTTGAGAATGCCGCCATTGAGGCTGGCGAGCCGCGAGCCGACCGAAAAAGCCGCTTGCGGCTGCGCGCTGGCGATAGCGGTCGTGCCGAGAGTGGGCGGCGCCATGATCGAGCCCGCGAAATAAAGCGTACCCTGTTTCTTGAGCGTAACCTGGACCGCATTGTAGGGCAGCTTGCCCGCCTCGAACCGGCTGCCGGCGGCAATGGTGCTGACGCCCGTGTAGCGCCCCGGCACGACCTGGACGACGGCCTTGCTGGCGGTCGGCGCCACGGTCGCGCCTTGTTGCTGCACGGCGACCGAGGTGATGCCGTTGTCGCTGAGCGCGGTCAGCACCGCCTGCTGGGCGTTGGTGATGTTCGAGGCCGCGGTGATGGCGGCAAGGTCGACGATCGACTGCGCGGCGCGGCGCTCGTTGTAAAGGGAACCTTCGTCGATCGCGAAGGCGGTCAGCGCCAGCGCTACCGGCGTGCACAGCGCGGTCATGACGGCGAAATTCGCGCTCCGGTCGGCGAGCAGCCGTCGCGTCGCCGCCATGAATGCAATTCCAGGAAAAATGCGAGGCGGTTGAGTTCGGCGACCTCGCCGTAGCCTTCCGTCCGGAATTGCGTCACTGAAAACAGATGGAGCGGTCTGGCCTTTTCGGGAAACGATAAGCCGCTCCAGCCCCCCCTTGATGGGCATCATATGCCTCCGACGCGGATCGTCGATTGACGTTGGATCGTCGTGCCCGGCAGCGGCAGCGTCCGGAACAGGTTCCAGATTGGCAGGTTGCGTGCATCGTAGGTGACCGAGACGACGAACTGGCTGCCGTCGACGGCGCTGTCCTGCGCGTTGACAGTCAGCTTGTTGGCGTCGACGAACGGATAGCCCGAGACATCGTGAGTGATGAAATCGGTAACCAGCGCCTGCCGCTCGGTCTGGTTGAGGCCGGCAATCGCGGTGCGCGCCGCGTCGGCGGCGATCTGCTGCACCGAATGACTGGCGCCGAAATAAATTCCATATGCAACCATGCCGAGCAGAAGCAGGATGAAGACCGGCGCCAGCATGGCAAATTCGATTGCCGACGTGCCCGTGGCGTCAGCCCGGAAACGAGACCACGGAACAAGCAATTTTCGGTTCTTCAGCATGGCGCGGAGAATGCCAAAGGCCGCCTGCAAAAACAGAAAACAGCTGGAACAACCGGCAGGTGTGCCAAGTTGAAAGAAAGCTCTAAGCTTTAGGTTTCGCTGTTTTAGCGCTATGGCGCTCACTTTGCGTCAAGCAGGCAATGGTTGAAATAAGATTTCGCTCTGTCTAGTCTCCTGCCACCAGCCGCCGGAAGGAACCGGCGGCACGCCTGAAACGGGGCCGGTTCAACGGTTCCGAGGTGTCAAAACTTAAGAAGGCGCGGCTGAGGGGCTGCGCCGACAGGGAGAAACTTCATGCTGAAAGACATGCTGAAGGCGACGGTGTTCGCCACCACATTGGCTTTGGCCGCCGGCACATTCTACACGCCTGCCTTCGCCGAAACCGTCTACAACCGCGGCGCCGCCGCCGAGGCGGAGACGGTCGATCCGCACAAGACGTCGACTGTCTACGAAGCCGATATCATACGCGACCTGTTCCAGGGCCTCGTCATGCACGACCAGAAGACGAATCTCATACCGGGCGCCGCCGAAAGCTGGACGGTGTCGGATGACGGCACCGTCTACACCTTCAAGCTGCGCAAGGACGGGCTCTGGTCGGACGGCACCCCGGTGACGGCGGACGACTTCGTCTATTCGTTCCATCGACTGGAAGATCCGGCCACCGCTGCAGAATACGCCTCGATGCTCTATCCGGTGAAGGGCGCCGAGGACTTCAACACCAAGAAAGGCAAGGCCGAGGAGATGGGCGTGAAGGCGATCGACGCCAACACGCTTGAAGTCACGCTGAAGGCTCCGACGCCCTACTTCCTGGAGATGCTGACCCACCAGGCGACCTATCCGGTCAACAAGGCTTCCATGGACAAGCTCGGCGCCGACTGGATCAAGCCGGGCAAGCTGGTCTCCAATGGCGCCTATACGCTGGCGGAGTGGGTTCCCAACGACCATATGAAATTGGTCAAGAACCCGAAATTCTGGGACGCCGCGAGCGTCAAGCTCGACGTGGTCAACTACATCCCGACCGAGGATCGCTCGTCGGCGATGAAGCGTTTCGAGGCGGGCGAGCTCGACAGCTATGGCGACCTGCCGACCGAGCAGCTCGCCGATCTCAAAACCAAATTCGGCGACCAGGTCCGTGTCGGGCCGTATCTCGGCACTTATTATTACGCGGTCAAGACCGACAAGGCGCCTTGGGACAATGTCGAGTTGCGCAACGCCATCTCGATGGCGATCGACCGCGACTTCCTCGCCGAGAAGGTCTGGCAGAACTCGATGCTGCCCGGATATTCGATGGTGCCCCCGGGCATCGAGGGTTACACGCCGGCACTGGCCAAATACGCCGACATGCCGCAGATCGACCGCGAGGATGCGGCCAAGAAGATCCTGGAAAAGCTAGGCTATACACCCGAGCATCCGTTGAAGATGGAGATCCGCTACAACACCTCGGAAAACCATAAGAACACGGCGGTCGCCATCCAGGAACAGCTGAAGCCGCTCGGCGTCGAGGTGACGCTGCTCAACACCGACACCAAGACCCATTACAGCTTCCTCGAGCAGAAGGGCAACTACGACGTCGCCCGTGCCGCCTGGATAGCCGACTACAAGGATCCCGAGACCTTCCTCGGCATCTCGCGCAAGGCGAGCGGCAACAACTACTCGAACTACAACAGCCCCGCCTATGAAGCCGCCATGGACAAGGCGGCTGCCGCAGGCGGCAAGCCCGAGGAGCGCATGAAGGACCTCGCCGCAGCCGAGCGCATCCTGGTCGACGACGTCGGCGAGATCCCGCTTCTCTACTACAGCTACCACGACATCGTTTCCTCGAAGCTGCACGGCTTCGACGACAATGTGATGGACATTCATCCGTCCCGCTTCATCTCCAAGGACTGACAAGAAACCTTGGCCGTGCCGCCGCTCTCTTTTTGGGAGCGGCGGTCGCGGTCTGTCGTCGTGCCGGGCCGAAAGTCGGATTGGATTTTCGGGCTGCCCGGTGCGAAGATCAGAGATGCCGGCGCGCCACGGATCTTCGACTGGAGAGCCTGTCGCCCTGGCTGAAGCGGGGCGCCGATGCTGCGTTATGTCTTCCGGCGGCTGTTGACCGCCATCCCGACACTGTTCGTCATCGTGACGGTGGCGTTTTTCCTGATCCGCGTCGCGCCAGGCGGCCCATTCAACCAGGAGCGGGGCCTGAGCCCCGAGATCAGGGCCAATCTCGAAGCCCAGTTCGGCCTCAACGATCCGCTCTGGCTGCAATATGTCCACTATCTCGGCAATCTTTTGCGCGGCAGTTTCGGCCCGAGCTACAATTTGCCGGATTTCACCGTCACCGAACTCTTCGCCAAGGGCCTGCCGATCTCGGTGCAGATCGGCACCTCGGCGCTGGTGCTGGCGCTGCTGCTGGGCTCGACCCTTGGCACGATCGCGGCGCTGAATCAGAATAAGCTTGCCGACTATTCGGTGATCGCTTTGGCCACCGCCGGCAGCACCATCCCCACCTTCGTCACCGCGCCGTTGATCCAACTCCTCTTCGGGCTGTCCTGGAAGCTATTGCCGATCGGCGGCTGGGGCGACGGCGCCTTGATCAACAAGGTCGGGCCGGTGCTGACGCTCGCCCTGCCGCAGATCGCCATCGTCGCCCGCCTGATGCGCGGCTCAATGATCGAGAGCCTGCGCTCGCATCATATCCGCACCGCCCGCGCGCTCGGCCTGTCCGACTGGTCGGTGGTGGTCAAGCATGCGCTTCGCGGCGCCGTGCTGCCGATCGTCTCCTTCACCGGCCCGGCGGCGGCGGCGCTGCTCACCGGCTCGATCATCGTCGAGACGATTTTCTCCATACCCGGGGTCGGCCGCTACTTCGTCGATGCCGCCCTCAACCGGGACTACACGCTTGTCATGGGAACCGTGGTGGTGATCGCGCTCTTCACCATCGTCTTCAACCTGATCGTCGACCTGCTCTATGCGGTCGTCGATCCGAGGGTGCGCTATGACTGACCTCGCCGTCACCGTGCCCGAGCCGATTGTCGGCCGCTCGCTCTGGGGCAATGCTTGGGCGCGGCTCAAACGCAACCGCGCCGCGATGCTCAGCCTCTATTACCTGGCCTTCATCGCCGTCATCAGCATTTGCGGTCCGTGGGTCGTGCCGCATGCATACACCACCATCTATGGCGACTATGTGCGCATGCCGCCGAGCTTTTCGGCCTATCCGAAACCCGACATGATCCAGGGTGCGCTGGGCGACGCCATCAAGCGCATGCGCGCCGACATCAAGGAATGGCATCAGGACGGCAATCGCGTCATCGTCACCGTCACCTCGACCAAGCCGATCGACGACCGCAACATCCGCTATCTCGACCGCTCCGACGCCTTCGACGACACCAGGATCGAGAACAAGTCGCCCGACGGCCTCGAGGTGACGATGAGCTCGGCCGTGAAGCAGCAATATTTCTTCTTCGGCACCGACAACACCGGCCGCGACCTGCTTTCGCGCACGCTGATGGCCGGACGCATCTCTTTGGCCATCGGCCTGCTCGCCGGCGTCGTCGCCGGCGTAATCGGGGTCATCTACGGCGCGACCGCGGGCTTCTCCGGCGGCAAGATCGACGAGGTGATGATGCGCATTGTCGACGTGCTCTATTCGCTGCCGTTCATCTTCTTCGTCATCATGCTGGTGGTGTTTTTCGGCCGCAACTTCGTGCTGATGTTCCTGGCCGTCGGCGCTGTGTTGTGGCTCGACATGGCGCGCATCGTGCGCGGCCAGGCGCTGTCGATCCGCAGGCAGGAATATGTCCAGGCGGCGGAGGCCATGGGCGTCGGCCAGCGCGGCATCCTGTTGCGCCATGTCATCCCCAACCTGCTTGGCCCGGTGGTCATCTACATGACGCTCTTGGTGCCGCAGGTCATCATCCTGGAGAGCTTCCTGTCCTTCCTCGGTCTAGGCGTGCAGGAACCGATGACCAGTTGGGGCGTGCTGATCTCGGTCGGCGCCAAGAACATCGGCTACGCCAACTGGCTGCTTTTGTTCCCGGCCTTCTTCCTCGTCTCGACGCTGTTTGCCCTGAATTTCGTCGGCGACGGCCTGCGCGACGCGCTCGATCCCAAGGACCGCTGAGATGACTGGTTCCGAAACGATCCTCAGCGTCAAGGACCTGCGCGTCCGCTTCCAGACCCTCGACGGCACGGTCGAGGCCGTGAAGGGCATCAACATCAAGGTCAACGCCGGCGAGACGGTCGCCGTCGTCGGGGAATCCGGATCCGGCAAAAGCCAGACGATGATGGCGGCGATGAGCCTGCTTTCTTCCAATGGCGAGGCGACCGGCCAGGTCGACTACCGCGGTCGCAATCTCCTGACGATGTCAAAGAGCGAGCTGAACCAGGTGCGCGGCCGCAAGATCAGCATGATCTTCCAGGAGCCGATGACCTCGCTCGACCCGCTCTACACCATCGGCAACCAGCTGATGGAACCGATCAGTCGACACCGCGGGCTGAACGCGGCCGCGGCGCGGGAAGAGGCGCTGAAATTGCTCAGGCTGGTGCACATTTCCGATCCCGAACGGCGGATGAAATCCTATCCGCACGAGATGTCGGGCGGCCAGCGCCAGCGCGTCATGATCGCCATGGCCTTGGCCAACGATCCGGACATCCTCATCGCCGACGAACCGACGACGGCGCTCGACGTCACCATCCAGGCGCAGATTCTGATGCTGCTGGCCGAACTGCAGCGCAAGCTCGGCATGGCCATCGTCTTCATCACCCACGACCTCGGCATCGTGCGCCGTTTCGCCGACCGCGTCTATGTCATGCGCCTGGGCGAGGTGGTGGAGGAGGGCGATGCGGAAGCGCTCTTCGCCAATCCGCAGCATGCCTACACCAAAATGCTGCTCGCGGCCGAGCCGACGGGCACCAAGGCGGCGCCGCCCGCCAGTGCGCCGGTGCTGCTCGAAGGCCGCAATGTCGAAGTCGTCTTCAAGATCGGCGGCGGCTTTCTTGGCGGCGAGCCGCTGATGCTGCGCGCGGTGGACAGGATCTCGATCCGGCTGAAGCGCAACCAGACGATCGGCATCGTCGGCGAGTCCGGTTCAGGCAAGTCGACGCTGGGCCGCGCGCTGCTCAGGCTCTTGCCCAGCGACGGCGTGATCCGCTTTGGCGACCGCGACATTTCGGACGCGGACCGCCAGGCGATGCGGCCGCTCAGGCGCGAATTGCAGCTCGTGTTCCAGGATCCGTTCGGCTCGTTGTCGCCGCGCATGACCGTCGGCCAGGTGATCACCGAGGGCCTTTTGGTGCACGAGCCCTCATTGACCGGCAAGCAGCGCGACCAGCGCGCCGTCGAGGCGCTGCGCGAGGTCGGCCTCGACCCCAATGCGCGCAACCGCTACCCGCATGAATTCTCCGGCGGTCAGCGCCAGCGCATCGCCATTGCCCGCGCCATGATCCTGAAGCCGAAAGTGGTGGTGCTCGACGAGCCGACCTCGGCGCTCGACCGTTCCGTGCAGAAGCAGATCGTCGAGCTGTTGCGCAAGCTTCAGGCCGACCATGAGCTGTCCTACCTCTTCATCAGCCACGACCTCGCGGTGGTCCGCGCGATGGCCGACTACATCATCGTCATGAAGCAGGGAAAGATTGTCGAGGAAGGGCCGACGCAAGAAATCTTCGACGATCCGCGCGAAGCCTACACCCAGACGCTGATGAACGCCGCGATCGATACGGCACGGTTCAGGATGAGTGCTTGAAGCCGGGGCAAGCTTAATCTCGCTCGGCTTACGGCGAGGACGGGCACCTCCGGTTCCGCGTCGCGACGATCACCTGCTGCTGTTGCTGCAGCCGTTCGATCCGGGCGGTTTCGCGATTGGCTATCGCCGTCTTCACGCGCTCGCCGCCCAGCAACCATGTCGGCACGCTGGTGTTGGCGACCTTGCCGCGAGCGATTGCGGTGCGTGAAATATCGGTCGCGGTGTCGCCGACCGCATTGTTGAGCTCGGGGCAGTTCATTTTGTCGTAGTTCGCCGGGCTGATCGACGCGGTGGTCGATGAGCAGCCCGCCGCGAACAAGAGGACCGCAATTGTCGGTAGAATGGCCGTCGGCGTGAACTTCATACTCTCAACCCTGGTTCGCCGTCCTGCGGTCCCGCGCATCCAGGAGCATGGCGGGTTGCCATTAGGCCAAAGTGAGAAACCGTTGTCGAGCGTTGTCGCACGATTCTGTTTTCGAAGATCAGACATCGTTCGAGCGACGGTATTGGCATAATATGCCATCCCCCTATATCATGCCTGTTGAATTGGAGCTGATACCGCGATGCCGACCCGCAATGTTGTCCTGACGGAACACCTCGAAGAGGTGATCGATCGGCTGGTGAAAACCGGGCGTTATCAGAACGCCAGCGAGGTATTGCGTGACGGCTTGCGGCTGATCGAGCAGCGCGAGGCGAGGGAGTCGGCAAAGCTGGCTGCGCTCAGGGAGGCAGCCAGCATCGGTTTCCACGACATCGAGCAAGGCCGTTTCGAGGATATTGCTGGAGACAGTCTCGAAAAATTTATGAATGGCCTGGGGCGGCAGGCAAGCTTACGCGCGAAAAAACCAGGCTTGTAACGCCATGGTCCTGTACCGGCTTTCAGCAGCCGCGAAGGAAGACATCGTTCAAAACTCGCCTACACGGAAGTCAATTTCGGCGAGATCGCGCGTGTCCGTTACGAAGGGTTGCTGATTGCGGCGCTGCGCGACATTGCTGCCGATCCCGAACGGGTGGGCAGCATCGCCCGCGCGGACCTGGGAAGCAATATCCGCAGCTATCACTTGCGCTATAGTCGGGATCGAGCATGGACCGAACACGGCATTGTTCTGCGACCACGCCATTTCCTGCTCTACCGGATGACGCTTGAGGTCATCGGAATTGGCCGCGTTCTCCACGACGCGATGGAACTCCGGCGCCATCTGCCGGAGAGCTACGGCGACGATTGACGGCAGTCCGGATTTCAGACGGATGGCGATTTCGGGAAAGGCCAAGTGCTTGTTTTTTCTGGTCGGAGTGGCAGGATTTGAACCTGCGACCCCCTCGTCCCGAACGAGGTGCGCTACCAGACTGCGCTACACTCCGTGACCAGACCGCGGGCTTATAGCTGCCACGTTCCGATCCTGCAAGCGGCAATGGCAGTCCTTCTGTCGCATTTCCTTTCTTTCGCGGAGCTTGCCCGAGTGGCATAGGATTTGGCTGTCGGGTAAAGGTGGGCTTAAAGGCTTTTGTCGTAAGTCCGACCCATGGGAGCCGGACTTTTGACAGGGTCGTTCATGAGCCAGCGCATCGTCAGTTTCGTCATGAGCGGCGGCGTCGGGTCGCGGCTGTGGCCGCTATCGCGCGAGGACAACCCCAAGCAGTTCCACGACTTCTCCGGCGATGGCTCGATGCTGGCCAAGACCGTGCGCCGGCTGGCGGCGCGCACGCAAGGCGAGACGCCGATTTTCCTGATCGCCTCGGAGCGTCACGCCGACCGCGTCCATGCCGACCTTGCCGGCATCGATCTGGCCGGCGGCGGACCGCTGTTCGAGCCGACGGGCCGTAACACGGCCGCCGCCGTGGCGCTGGCCAGCCTGCGCACGCTCTCCGACTATGGCGACGAATTGGTTCTGGTGGTGCCGTCCGATCATGAGATCTCGACGGCCGCTCAGTTCTGGCAGAGCATCGAGGCGGGCGCGGCCGCGGCAAATACCGGGCGGCTCGTGGTGTTCGGCCTGAAACCGACCCAGCCCGAGACCGGCTACGGCTATATCGAGGTCGGGACCGGCAGGGACGGCGTCTTCGACGTCTCGCGCTTCGTCGAGAAGCCCGATCTTGCCACCGCGCAGGCCTATGTCGACGCCGGCAGCTTCTACTGGAACACCGGCATCTTCCTGTTTCGCGCCGGCGCAATGCGCGACGCCTTCGCGGCCCATGAACCGAAAATCTGGCAGGCGACGGAGGCCGCCTACGAGGCTGCGACCAGCGATCTGTCCGGCCTCTATATGCCGCTGGACCTTTATTCCGCGATCCCGTCGACCTCGATCGACTACGCCATCATGGAGCAGGCGAAAGATATTGCCATGGTGCCCGCCGGCTTCCGCTGGAACGATCTCGGCTCCTGGCAGTCGCTGCTCGATGTCGGCCCGTCCGACAAGGGCGGCAACGTCATCGTTGGAGACGTCGTCGCCATCGATTGCGAGAATTCCTATATCCGCAGCGAGGGTCGGCTGCTGTCGGCCATCGGCATGAAGGACGTGGCGATCGTCTCCACGGCCGATGCGACGTTCGTCGCGCCGGTCAGCCACAGCCAGCACGTCAAGAAGATCGTCGAGCAACTGGAGAAATCCGGCCGGCTCGAAACAAGGTTCACGCCAGCGCATGACCGCGTCATCGAGAGCGGCGCCTGGCGGCGGCGCGTGCGCCACTGGCTGTTCGAGGAGACGCTGCCGCTATGGTCGACGCTCGGCGTCGACGAACGCCATGGCGGCTTCCACGAGGCGCTGGGCTTCGACGCCGCGCCGCTGATGAAACCCAAGCGCATGCGCACCCAGGCGCGTCAGGTCTATGCTTTCGCGGTCGCCAAGGAGCGCGGCTGGGAGGGCCCGGCCGACCGGCTGATCGCGCACGGCATCGGCTTCATGGCGGGGCAGGGCCGCACCGATCGCGGCGGCTGGGTGCGCACGCTCAACATCGACGGCTCAGTCGCCGATCCGGTCGAGGATGCCTACGACCATTCCTGCGTGCTTCTGGCGCTCGCCCACGCCCATATGTCGGGCCATCCCGACGCGTTGCGGCTCGCAGAGGAGACATTCGCCTTCCTCGACGCGCATCTGGAGGATGCCCGCCTGACCGGCTTTCTGGAAACCTCCGACGGCGCGGAGGAACGGCGCTCCAATCCGCACATGCATCTGCTCGAGGCCTTCCTCGCCTGGCACAAGGCGACGGGCGAGCGCGCCTATCTGCGCCGCGCGGCACGCATCATCGATCTTTTCCGCAGCCATTTCTTCGATGCCGAAAGCTGGACACTGGGTGAATATTTCGACGACGGCTGGAAGCCGGCGGCGGGCGAGAAGCGGAGCTGGACCGAGCCTGGCCATCACTTCGAATGGGCCTCGCTGCTGGTCGATTTCGCCGCTCGCAGCGGCCAGGGCGAACTCACCGCTTTTGCGCGCAAGCTCTATGCCTCGGCCGTTGCCAACGGCCTCAACCGCGCCACCGGCCTCGCCTATGGCGCCGTCTCGCGCCAGGGACTGCCGCTCGACACGGTCTCGCGAAGCTGGCCGCAGGCCGAGGCGATCAAAGCGGCAATCGCGCTGGACGGCTCGGGCGGACCGGACCTCAAGCCCGAGATCGAGGCGCGCGTCGGCCGCCTGTTCCGCTGGCACATAGATCCGGCGCCGCTCGGCCTGTGGATCGACCGCATCGACGAGCGTGGCCGTTCGCTGGCGACCGACGTGCCGGCCAGCATCTTCTACCACCTAGTCTGTGCGCTGACGCAGTATCTGGATGGAACGGCGGAGAAGTCTCAGTAGGGCGCTGCCACGTCCCCCGTCTCGACATAAACCGCCTTCAGCTGCGAATAATGCGACAGCGCGGCCAGCGAATTCTCGCGGCCGATCCCGGACTGCTTGATGCCGCCGAAAGGCATTTCCACCGGCGTGAGGTTGTAGGCGTTTATCCAGCAGGTGCCAGCCTGCAATTCGGCGATGACGCGATGCGCGCGCGGCAGGTCGCGCGTGAACACGCCCGCCGCCAGCCCGAATTCGGTATCGTTGGCGCGCTCGATCACCTCGTCCTCGCTGTCGAATTTGAGCACGCTCATCACCGGTCCGAAAATCTCCTCGCGCGCGAGCCGCATGGTGTCAGCGACATTGGTGAACACCGTAGGCTCGATGAAAAAACCGCCTTCGAAACCCTGCAGTGACGGCAAATTGCCGCCGCAGGCTAGGCTGGCGCCATCCTGCTTGCCGGCTTCGATATAGGAAACGACCTTGTCCTGCTGCGCCTTGTTGACCAGCGGACCCATCTGCGTTTCCGGATCGAGCGGATCGCCGATGCGGATTTTCTTGGTGCGCTCGACAAGCCGCTCGACGAAGCGGTCGTGCAGGCCTTTCTGCACGAAGACGCGCGTGCCGTTCGAGCAGATCTGGCCGGTGGAATAAAAGTTGCCGAGCATGGCGCCGCCGATGGCGTTCTCGAGATCGGCGTCGTCGAAGATGATCAGCGGCGACTTGCCGCCGAGCTCCATCGTCGCGTGCTTCATTTTCGAGCCGGCAAGCGACAGCACCTTGCGGCCGGTCGGCACCGAGCCGGTCACCGAAACTTTTGCCACGACATCATGGCCGACGAGACCTGCGCCGACATCGCCATAACCCTGCACGACGTTGAACAATCCGTCGGGCAGCCCCGCTTCGCTGTATATTTCGGCCAGCGCCAGAGCCGAAAGCGGCGTGTTCTCCGACGGCTTGAACACCATGGCATTGCCCATGGCCAAAGCCGGCGCCGACTTCCAGCCGGCAATCTGGATGGGATAGTTCCAGGCGCCGATGCCGACGCAAACGCCGAGCGGCTCGCGTCGCGTGTAGGCGAAGGGTCCGCCGAGATCGATCATCTCGCCATTGAAGGCGGCGACCGCTCCGGCGAAATATTCCAGGCAGTCGGCTGCCGAAGGGGCGTCGGCCACCAGCGTCTCTTGGAGAGCCTTGCCGGTGTCCAGCGTCTCGATGCGGGCCAGATCGGCATTGCGTGCGCGCAGGATGTCAGCTGCGCGGCGCAGGATGCGGCCGCGTTCGACAGGCTTCAACCGTGCCCAGGCCGGCTGCGCGGCCCGGGCGGCTTCGATGGCGAGCTCCAGAACGTTCGGCGTCGCTGAATGCAGCGTTGCGATGGTCTCGCCCGTCGCCGGATAGATCACCGGCAGCGGCGCACCGCCTTCGTCCTCGATGTAGCGGCCGTTGACGTAGTGCGATGCCGTCGGTTGGGCGCGCATGGCTTTCTCCAGAACTGTTGGCCGATCGGGCGGTCTGCCCGACAATGCCCTATCGGTCCGCCACCTGCCAGCGCGGATTGATCCACGGTTCCTGGTTGGATGGCGCCAGCGGCGTTCGGCCAAGGATGTGGTCGGACGCCTTCTCGCCGGTCATGATCGAGGGCGCGTTGAGGTTGCCGTTGGTCACCCGCGGGAAGATCGAGGAGTCGGCGACGCGCAGCCCCTCGACGCCGATCACCCGGCATTCCGGATCGACGACACTGGTCAGGTCGTCGGCGCGGCCCATCCTGCAGGTGCCGCAAGGATGGTAGGCGCTCTCGGCATGGTCGCGGATGAAGGCGTCGAGCTCGTCGTCCGACTGCACATGGCTGCCCGGTGAAATCTCTTTGCCGCGAAAGCCATCGAAGGCTTTCTGGCCGAAAATCTCGCGCGTAAGCCGGATGCAGTGGCGGAACTCGCTCCAGTCGTCCGGATGCGACATATAGTTGAAGCGGATCACCGGCTTGGCCTTCGGATCGGGCGAGCGCAAGCTCACCGAGCCGCGGGACTTCGAGCGCATCGGGCCGACATGCGCCTGGAAGCCGTGCGACTTCGCCGCCGACTTCCCGTCATAGCGCACGGCCGCCGGGATGAAGTGGTACTGGATATCGGGGTAGTCGACGCCAGCCTGCGAACGCACGAAGGCTGCCGCCTCGAAATGATTGGTGGCGCCAAGGCCGGTCTTGAAGAACAGCCATTGCGCGCCGATCAGCGCCTTGGAGAAGGGATTGAGCACCGAGTTCAGCGTGATCGGCTTGGTCGATTCCTGCTGGATATAAAGCTCCAGGTGGTCCTGCAGATTGGCGCCGACGCCCGGCCGGTCGGCAACCACCTGGATGCCGTTTTCCTGGAGATGCGCACCCGGGCCGATGCCTGACAGCATCAGGATCTTCGGCGAATTGATCGACGACGCCGCGACGATCACCTCACGCCGCGCCTTAACGACCTGAATCTTTTTGTCAGCTTCGATCTCGACGCCGATCGCGCGTTGATTCTCGATCACCACGCGCCGGGCGAAACCCTTGAGCAGCCTGACATTTCCGCGTCTGAGAGCCGGCTTGAGATAGGCGTTCGCCGCCGACCAGCGGCGGCCGCCCAGAATGGTCTGTTCCATCGGCCCGAAACCTTCCTGCTTGGAGCCGTTATAGTCGTCGGTGAGTTCGAACCCGGCCTGGCGGCCTGCCTCGACAAAGGCGCCGTAGAGCGGATTTTTCCGCGTGCCGCGCTGCACATGCAGTGGTCCGCCTTTGCCCCGCCAGCCGTCCTCGCCGCCGTCGCAGTCCTCCATGCGCTTGAAATAGGGAAGCACGTCGGCGAACGCCCAGCCTGCGGCGCCCTGTTCGGCCCAGTGGTCGAAGTCATGCGCATGTCCGCGCACATAGACCATGCCGTTGATCGAGGACGAGCCGCCGAGCACCTTGCCGCGTGGGGTGGCAAGCACGCGCCCGCCGAGATGCGGCTCCGGCTCGCTGGCGAAACCCCAGTCGTAAAGGCTCATATTGAGCGGGATCGACAGCGCGGACGGCATCTGGATCAGCGGCCCCATATCGGTGCCGCCATACTCAATGACGATCACCGAGTGCTTGCCGTCTTCCGACAGCCGGTAGGCCATGGCCGAGCCGGCTGAGCCGGAGCCGATGATGACGAAATCCGCTTCAAACATTGTTCATGTGCGCCATAAAGTCGGCGAGCGAGACATTGCCGCCGGTTGCAACCACAAGGACGGTCTTGTCCTTCACATCCACCTTGCCGCCGAGCAGCGCCGCGAGCGATGCCGCGCCCGAAGGTTCGAGCACCAGCTTCATCCGCTCGAACGCGATCTTCATCGCCCGCCGCACCGAGGCGTCGTCGACGGTGACACCGCGCACCCCGGCAGCGCTCACCGCCGCGAAGGGCGCGTCGCCGGGCTTGCGCGCCATCAGCCCGTCGCAGATCGATTTCGGCCCGATCGGCATGGTCTCGATCGCGCCATGCGCCAGCGACGAGCCCATGCCGTTGAAACCTTCCGGCTCGACGGCGATGATCTCGGTCTTGGGCGACAGATAGTGGAAGGCCAGCGAAACACCGCCGATCAGTCCGCCGCCGCCGACCGAGCAGAACACCAGATCGGCCTGCGCCTTCTTCATTGTCAGCTGATCGAGCGCTTCAAGTCCCGCGCCGGCCTGGCCGGCGACGATCTCAGGATCGTCGAAGGGATGCAGCAAGGTGAGGTGCTCGCTCTCGGCGATCTCGCGCGCCTTTGCGGCCGCAACTTCCTCGCGGGCCCGATCGCCATGGTCGGTCAGCACCACGCGCGCGCCATAGCCGGCGGTCGCGTCGCGCTTGGTGGCGGGCGCGTCGATCGGCATGACGATGGTGACGGGAATGCCCAGCGCCTGGCCGGCCGCCGCCAGCCCTTGCGCGAAATTGCCGGAGGAATAGGCGACGACCCCCTTTTTCGCTTCATCCGGCGAAAGCCGGTTCAACCGCCAATAGGCGCCGCGCACCTTGAAGGAGCCGGCCCATTGCAGCGACTCCGGCTTGACGAAGATCCGCGCTGCACCTGTCTCTTTTGCGAGCGCCGCCGACTCCAGCAGCGGCGTCACCTGCGTGGCCGTCGAGGTGACGGCATAGGCCTGTTTCAGATGGTCGAGGGTGGGAACGAGAACGTCAGCCATTATTCGCCTCTCGGATAGCGTTTGCTCTCTTCGAGATTGTCGAGGTTCATGTGATTGCGCATGTAGCGTTCCGACGCCTTCTGCAGCGGCTGGAAATCCCACGGGTAGTAGGCGCCGTTGCGCAGCGCCGGATAGACGACCCAGCGGCGCGCCTGGCTTTCGCGCACGGCGGCGTCGAAGGCGGCCATGTCCCAGCGGGCCCTGACCTTGTCCATGAACGCCGCCACCAGGGCTGCGTTCGCCGGATCGTCGGCGAGGTTGTCACGCTCGAGCGGATCGGTATCGAGATCGAACAGTTGCGGCGCGTCGAGCTCGCAATGGATGAATTTGTATTTGCCCTCGCGCATCGCGACCAGCGGCGCGTAGGAGCCTTCGGCCGCATACTCCATCAGCACCGGCCCGCTTCGCGCCTTGCCGTCGAGCAGCGGCAGCAGCGACTGACCGTCGGTCCACGGTTCGATCGCGGCGATGTCTATGCCGGCGAGGTCGCAGAGCGTCGGCGTCACGTCGAGATTGGAAACCGGTGCCTCGATCAGCCCGGCCGGAACGTCCTTGCCGGCAATCATCAGCGGCACGCGGGCAGATCCCTCGAAGAAGCTCATTTTGAACCACAGGCCGCGTTCGCCCAGCATGTCGCCGTGGTCCGAGCAGAACAGGACGATGGTGTCGTCGAGCATGCGGGTACGCTTGAGGACGTCCAGAATCTCGCCCAGCTTGTCGTCGACATAGGAAATGTTGGCGAAATAGCCGCGCCGCGAGCGGCGCACCTGTTCCGGCGTGATCTCGAAGGCCTGATAGTCGCTGGCCCGGTAGAGCCGTTGCGAATGCGTGTCCTGCTCGTCATGCGGTATGAACGGCGTTTCAGGATCGAGCGCCTGGCAGTTCTCGTAGAGATCCCAATACTGCTTGCGCGCCACATAGGGGTCGTGCGGATGCGACAGCGAAACGGTAAGGCACCAGGGGCGGTGACCCGCATCGTCCTGCTCGCGCGACAGCTGATAGAGCTTTTGCGTGGCCAGGAACACGACCTCGTCGTCATATTCCATTTGGTTGGTGATCTCGGCGACGCCGGCGCCGGTGACCGAACCCAGATTGTGATACCACCAGTCGATGCGCTCGCCGGGCTTGCGATAGTCCGGCGTCCAGCCGAAATCGGCGGGATAGATGTCGGTGGTCAGCCGCTCCTCGAAACCGTGCAACTGGTCAGGCCCGACGAAGTGCATCTTGCCGGACAGGCAGGTATAATAGCCGGCGGCGCGCAGATGATGGGCGAAGGTCGGAATGGAAGACGTGAACTCGGCGGCGTTGTCATAGACCCCGGTGCGCGACGGCAACTGCCCGCTCATGAACGAAGCGCGGCCAGGCGCGCAGAGCGGCGAGGCGGTGTAATTGTTGGCGAAGCGCGCCGAGCGCGCGGCAAGCGCCTTCAGGTGCGGGGCATGCAGGAAGTCCGCCGGGCCGTCTGGAAAGAACGTGCCGTTGAGCTGATCGACCATGACGATCAGGAAATTGGGTCGCCGGGTGGTCAAGGCAGGCTCCGTCCGTTGAGCTTGGTTTCGAGATAGTCTTCCACGAGCGCAATCGCGGTCTGCGCGTCGGGCACGCCGTCCTTCAGCGCGCGGCGGATGTAGAGCCCGTCTATCAGGGCCGCGGTCGCTTCCGCCACGCGGTCGGCCTCGGTCCGAGGCAGGATGCCGGTCAGCCCGCTCATCAGGTTCGAATGGAGCCGCCGCGCATAGATGCGCAGCAGCCGCCGCAGTTCAGTCGATTTCTGCGCCTCGACATAGAAGGCGAGCCAGGCGGCGATGATCTGTGGCTGAAACTGATCGTCAGAAAAGCTGACGGCGACGACGGCCGAGACGCGCTGGCGCGGCGTGGCGGCAATGCCGAACGCGCGCCGTGTGTCGGTGTTGAGTTCGGCCAGGATGTGCCGCATCGTCGCGAAGAGCAGCTCGTCCTTGGCGCCGAAATAATGATGCGCCAGCGCCGACGATACCCCGGCGCGGCCGGCGATCTCCGACATCGTCACGTCCAACGACCCGCGCTCGCCGATCGCCGAGATCGTCGCGTCGATCAGCGCCTTGCGGCGCACTGGCTCCATTCCGATTTTCGGCATTTTGGAATCCGGTTCTGCGGTTAGATTATTTTTTATTGACGGATCAATCAATAAAAAATCGAGTGGGATCAACCTTTCATTTCGATCTGGTCCATGCCTGGGGCTGGAAAACGGTTCACTATTGAACAATATTGAATCACGTGCCGCGCGCGATCGTGGTAGGCTGCGGCGCAAATGGAGGCTGCCATGACCGCATGCATCGTCGGCTGGGCGCATTCGCGCTTCGGCAAGCTCGAAGGCGAGACGCTGGAGGGCCTGATCACCAAGGTCGCCGTCGAAGCGCTCGACCACGCCGGCATCGGTCCGGACGATGTCGACGAGATCGTGCTTGGCCATTTCAACGCCGGCTTCTCGCCGCAGGATTTCACCGCGAGCCTCGTGCTCCAGGCCGATGACCGGCTGCGCTTCAAGCCGGCGACGCGCGTCGAGAACGCCTGCGCCACCGGCTCGGCCGCTGTCCGTCAAGGCATCCGCGCCATCGACGCCAACGCCGCTCGCATCGTGCTGGTGGTCGGCGCCGAGCAGATGACGACTACGCCCGGACCCGAGATCGGCAAGAACCTGCTCAAGGCCTCCTACCTGCCGGAAGATGGCGACACGCCGGCTGGCTTCGCCGGCGTCTTCGGCAAGATCGCGCAGGCCTATTTCCAGCGCTATGGCGACCAATCGGACGCGCTTGCCATGATCGCCGCCAAGAACCACAAGAATGGCGTCGACAATCCCTACGCCCAGATGCGCAAGGATTTCGGCTACGAGTTCTGCCGCCAGGAAAGCGAGAAGAACCCGTTCGTCGCCGGTCCGCTGAAGCGCACCGATTGCTCGCTGGTCTCCGACGGCGCCGCGGCGCTCGTTCTCACCGACACGGCGACGGCGCTGAAGATGCGCCGCGCCGTAACTTTCCGCGCCAACGAACATGTGCAGGACTTCCTGCCGATGTCGAAGCGCGACATCCTCTCCTTCGAGGGTTGCGAGCGCGCCTGGGAGCAGGCGCTGAAGAAGGCTGGCGTCACGCTCGACGACCTCTCCTTCGTCGAGACGCATGACTGCTTCACCATTGCCGAGCTGATCGAATACGAAGCGATGGGGCTCGCCAAGCCAGGCGAGGGCGCCAGGCTGGCGCTGGATGGCACGACCGCAAAGGACGGTCGGCTGCCGGTCAACCCGTCCGGCGGCCTGAAGGCCAAGGGCCACCCGATCGGCGCTACCGGTGTCTCGATGCATGTGCTGACAGCCATGCAGCTCACCGGCGAAGCCGGCGGCATCCAGGTGCCGGGCGCAAAACTCGGCGGCATCTTCAACATGGGTGGCGCGGCGGTCGCCAACTACGTTTCCATCCTCGACCGGATCAGGTAGAAGCGGCCCGCGTCAAAGCGGCGCCGCTGGGCGCGCGTGCGGGAGGCAATATGACAAATCCGGTTCTGGTCGAAGTCACGCGCGGCGCTGTGGTCGAAAGCGCCCACCGCGGCGCGGTTTCCATCTTCGACGCCGACGGCAAGCCCGTCTGGGAGATCGGCGATACGGACCGCCCGGTGTTCCCGCGCTCGGCGGTGAAAGCAATCCAGGCATTGCCGCTGATCGAATCGGGTGCCGCCGATGCCTACGGCTTCGGCAACCGCGAGCTGGCGCTGGCCTGCGCCTCGCATTCGGGCGAGCCGGCCCATGTCGAATTGGCCAACGCGATGCTCGCCAGGGCAGGCCTCGACAGGACGGCGCTGGAATGCGGTGCGCACTGGCCCTCGAACCACGACGCCACCATTGCGCTCGCTCGCGCCGGCAACATGCCCAACGCTTTGCACAACAACTGCTCCGGCAAGCATTCCGGCTTCCTGTGCACCTGCGTGCATGCCGGCATTTCCCACGCCGGCTATGTCAAAGCCGGCCACGCTTTGCAGGAGATGGTCCGCGACGCCATGCAGTCCGTGACGGGAGCGGCGCATGACGTCGACCATTGCGGCATCGACGGCTGCTCGATCCCGACCTACGCCGTGCCGTTGAAGAATTTTGCTCAGGGCTTTGCCCGCATGGCGACGGGCAGCGGCTTTGCGCCCGAGCGCGCCAAGGCGGCGAAGCGGCTGCTTTCGGCCTGCATGGCCGAGCCGTTCCTGGTCGCGGGCACCGGCAGGGCCGACGTCGCGCTGATGCAGGCAGCACCCGGTCGCATCTTCGTCAAGACCGGCGCCGAAGGCGTCTATTGCGCGGCATTGCCCGAACTTGGCCTCGGCATTGCCTTGAAATGCGATGATGGCGCAGGCAGGGGAGCCGAAGTGATGATCGCCGCAGTACTGGCGAAGTTGCTCCGCGACGATGAGGCGGTTGCGGCAAAGCTCACCGAGCTTGCCGATCCTCCGGTCGAAAGCCGCGTCGGCGCCAAGGTCGGCTTGCTGCGGCCGACGGCGGCGCTCAGCTAGCTGTCTTCAGCGACAGCACCAAAGTCATCCGATTCTTTGGCGAAGCCTGAAAGCCATAGCGCTCATAAAACGTCTTGGCTTCATCCGATATGGCATGAACCAGCAGACCGCGAATGCCGAGAATGGCTGCCGCTTGGCCCGTCCGCAGCACCGCGTCCTGCAGCAGAGCAACGCCCAGACCCTTGCCTTGCCAGTTCGCATCGACGGCCAAACGGCCAAGCACAGCCATGGGCACGGGATCGGGCATATTGCGCCGGATCGAACCGGGCGCATCCGCCAGGTCAAGTCCGCCCGATGAAAGGCAGTAGTAACCGACGACGTGCGTACCTTCCGCAACCACATAGGTTCTGGACGCCCCGCTGACTTGATTGGCGCGCGCCCGCCGCCGAAGCCACTGATCCAGGCTGTCGGTCCCGCTTTGAAAAAGGTCGAGCTCGTGCGCATCGGCTAAAAGGGCTGGCGCCGAAAGCATCAGTCCCGCCAAGGCTTGGGCGCATTCATCAGGCGGGCGAATCCCTCGCCGCTCGGCGGCTGGTCGAGGATATCGAGATAGTGCCGATAGCTTTCGGCATCGACCTTGACGAGCGTCTGGTCGAGCAGCGTGTCTTCGGCTGCACGGTAGGCGGCGTCGATCATGAAGTCGGAGCGGGTTTTTCCCCGTATCTTCGCGGCGCGGTCGATCAGGATGCGGATATCCTCGCGGATGCGCAGATTGACGGGCCTAGCGTGGGTGTCCTGGTTTTTGGTGGCCATGGCGATGTATCCTTCCATCGCCGATATAGCATTTTGCATACACAACGTGTATCTAAATCTGAGATTGCCAATTTCATCGCTGGCGACCTGGACGGCGTCGGTTCTACGCAAAACCGAACAGCAGCGAGTTCATGTTTCTGCTAGTCTCCCTTACCACCAATTGATGCTGGGCGCTGGCTATGCTGGAAGCGGACAAGGTGTTTGCCGGGTCAATCCCGGAAAATTACGATCGCCATATGGTGCCGTTGATTTTCGAGGCCTATGCCGCGGAGGCCGCGCAACGGGCGGCATCCTTCTCACCCTTGGCCATTTTGGAAACCGCCGCGGGCACCGGAGCCGTCACCCGCGCCTTGGCGCCGAAACTCTCTCCTGGTGCCAGCTACACCGTAACCGACCTCAACCAGCCGATGCTCGATTATGCGGCTTCGCGCCAGGGGCCTGACAGCCGCATTACCTGGCGCCAGGCGGATGCCCTGAAGCTGCCTTTCGAGGATGCGGCCTTCGACCTCGTCTGTTGTCAGTTCGGCGCCATGTTCTTTCCCGACCGTTCCGCTGCCTATCGCGAGGCAAAGCGGGTGCTGAAGCCCGGCGGACATTTCCTCTTCAGCGTCTGGGATCGCATCGAGGAGAATATATTCGCCGATGACGTGACGAATGCTCTCGCCAGGATATTTCCGCATGATCCGCCGCGCTTCCTGGCGCGCACGCCGCACGGTTACCACGACAAGGCGCTGATCCGCGGCGATCTGGAGGCAGCTGGGTTCCGCGATGTGACGATCGATACCAGGGCCGAGCAGAGCCGCGCATCCTCGCCACGCGTTCCAGCCATCGCCTACTGTCAGGGCACCGTGCTTCGCAATGAGATCGAGGCCAGGGAGGCCGGAAGATTGGAGTCGGCAACTGACTACGCCGAAGCCGCAATAGCCGACAGACATGGTAGCGGCGAAATTGCCGCCAAGATCCAGGCGCATATCATCGTGGCCGTGGCCTAACTCACCTTGTTGCGCTCCACGGTGAGATGCGCGTAGCCCGTATCGGTTGACTGCGTGAGGTCCCCGGTCACTGGATCGGCCCAGCGCTGGCCGACAATGGCGCCGTTTTTCGCGCCGTCGATGACATTGTCGGAGATAACGGCGCTGCCAGAACCTTCGACGACCGAAACGACGATGCCGGTGCCCGCCTTGCGGATGATATTGCCTGTCGCCACGACATTGCGCAGATACGGACCCCAGCCGAGCTGCATGCCATAGAGCGGCGCGTTCTCGACGACGTTGCCGGACACCGTCGTGTCGGCCTCGGCGCTGATGCCGACGCCGAAACCGGGCGGATCGGCGGTGTAGGGGCCGGTGGTCGAGAGGTTGCGCACGATATTGTTCGAGCAGACGGCCATCCGCCCGCCTTCGTTGAAATTGACGATCGAGATGCCGTTGGCGGCGCCGTCGACCAGATTGTTGCTGATGATTGCGCCTTCGAAGGAGAATTCCGAATAGATCCCGGTTTCGCCCGAGCGCGAGCAGGTGTTGCCGGTGATCTGCAAATTGCTTGAGCTGTTGGCGCGGACCGCGGTGAAAGCACAGTCGGAGACGACGTTGCCGGAGATGATGACGTTGCCGGCGCGGAAGGCGTTGATGCCGTTGCCGTTCTGCCCGGTGCCGCCGCTGCGCGCGCCGATCCTCTGGACGCGGTTGCCGCTGACGATGGTGCCGTCTTCCGCAGCCTGCCAGCGATGCACCAGTATGCCGCCATTGGCGCAGTCCGAAATGTTATTGCCCGAAATCTCCAGCCCGTCGGCCTCGACTGAATAGATGCCGGCATCTGCAGCACCCGAAATATCCGAGCGGCCGACGCGACCGACGGCATGCTCGAGCGCCAGCCCGTTCTTGCCGCTGCCAGTCACCTGGCAATTGTCGATGACGAGATGGGCGACACGGCGCAGGTCGAGCAGCCCCTGCGTGTAGTCGGCTAGCCAGCGGTTGGCGCCGTCGAGCACCAGCCCGCTGAGCTCGATATGCTCGGCTTGTTCGGCCATCATCAGATGGCCGTTGCCGCCATAGACGATGCGCGTCGCGCCTGGCACGCCCGACAGGCGCACGCGTGCGGGCAGCTTCAGGTTTGAGACGAGATAGCTGCCCGGCGCCAGGAATACCGGCTGGTCGCGGTCGCTGGCCTCGGCCAGCATCCTGGCAAAAACCTTGCTCTGGTCGTCGACCGCGCCCGGCTGCACGCCGATTTCCGTGGCGTTGATCGAGCCGCGCATCGCGGCCATCTCGATGCCCGGCAGCGACTTGGCCGATGCCTTGCCGGCAAAGACGCCGGCGACGGCGAAGCCGGCGGTCCGGGCAAGCAGCGTTCGTCTGTTCAACATCGGCACAGGTCCTGGCGTTTCGCCCTGTCTGTCGCACGAATCGTGCCAAGGCGGGCTCATCGGCAAACCGCTTGTGCAGTCGCCTCGCCAAGCCTAAGTTCACCGCATGAGCAGAGCTTTCACGCGCGAAGAAGACAGCGAAAACGCCATTGCCGGCGTCGGCGAACGGCCGGTCAGCACGCACCGCAACCTGGTGACGGAGCGCGGCCTGGCGATGATCGAGGACAATCTCGCCGAGCTGCGCGACCTGATGGCCAAGGCTGAAAGGCGCGGCGACCGCGAGCGCCTCGCTGTCGTATCGCGCGACCTGCGGTACTGGACCGCGCGGCGCGAAAGCGCGGAGCTTTCCGTGCCGGAGCCGGGCAGCGACGTGGTGCGATTCGGCATGGGCGTGACGCTGGAAGGCGACGACGGCAAGAAGGTGCATTGGCGCATCGTCGGCGAGGACGAGGCCAATCCGTCGAAGGGCAGCATTTCCCATGTCTCGCCGATGGCCGTGGCTCTGTTCGGCAAGAAGATCGGCGAGGTCGTGACCGTCAACGGCAAGGAATGGGAAATCGTCAAGCTCTCGGACAAGGTCGAGAACTAGCAGCCAAGCCTAATTGCCAGCTGCTGCAATCCAGCTTCGTATTTGTCCACGACATCGCGAGCAGCGTTCATTTGCCGTTTGTAGTTGTCGTGCGGATTGGCCTTAGAATGACGCCGTCGTCGGTTTCGACGATCTGGAGCTCATCGCCGACCTAAAGGTTCAAGCTGTCAAGCATTTCGCGTGGCAGTAGCAAGGCCCCCGATCCGTCCTCAAGCCTGTGGATGGTTGTCTTGAACATCATCACGCCATGGTTGCATCTATTTCCATAGAACAGCCTTTTGGCCAAATCAGCAGCCCTCGCTAGTCGGCCAGCAACCGATCCATCAGCCGGTTGGCCGCTTCCGGGATGACGGTTCCCGGCGGGAAGATCTCTGCCGCGCCTGCGGCCAGCACCGCGTCGTAATCTTGTGGCGGAATGACGCCGCCGGCGACGATCAGCATGTCGCCATGGCCGAGCTTCTTCAGCGCGTCCTTGAGCTCGGGGATCAGCGTCAGGTGCCCGGCGGCTAAGGAGGAGGCGCCGATGATGTCGACATCGTGCTGCACCGCGAGCTTCGCGATCTCGTCCGGCGTCTGGAACATCGGCCCGACGGTGACATCGAAGCCCAGATCGGCGAAGGCGCTGGCGATCACCTTCTGGCCGCGGTCGTGGCCGTCCTGGCCCATCTTGGCGACCAGGATGCGCGGCTTGCTGCCGGATTTCTTTTCGAACGCTTCGATCTTCTCCTGCAGCCGCTCAAGCGCCGGGTTGTCGCCGAGCGCCTCGCGATAGACGCCGGAGATCGTCTGCACCGCCGCCGTGTGGCGGCCGAATACTTTTTCCAGCGCCAGCGAAATCTCGCCGACGGTAGCGTTGGCGCGCGCCGCGCGGACCGCGAATTCGAGCAGGTTCTCGTCGCTCTCGGCGGCACGGGTCAGCGCCGCCAGCGCATCCTCCAGCGCCGCGACGTCGCGTGTGCCTTTCAGCCGCTGCAGCTTCGCCAATTGCCTGGCCTTCACCTCAGCATTGTCGATCTTCAGCACATCGACCTCGATATCCGCTTCAGGCTGGTGCGCGTTGACGCCGACCAGAATTTGCTCGCCGGAATCGATGCGTGCCTGGGTACGCGCGGCGGCTTCCTCGATACGCAGCTTCGGAATGCCTTTCTCGATCGCCGCCGCCATGCCGCCGAGGTTTTCGACCTCCTCGATATGGGCAAGCGCGCGCGCCGCCAGATCATGCGTCAGCCGCTCGACATAGGCCGAGCCGCCCCATGGATCGATCATGCGCGTGGTGCCGGATTCCTTTTGCAGGATGAGCTGCGTGTTGCGCGCGATGCGCGCCGAATGGTCGGTCGGCAGCGCCATTGCTTCGTCGAAGGAATTGGTGTGCAGCGACTGGGTGTGCCCCTGCGTCGCCGCCATCGCCTCGATCATCGTGCGGGTGATGTTGTTGTAGGGATCCTGCGCCGTCAGCGACCAGCCCGAGGTCTGGCAATGGGTGCGCAGCGACAGCGAGCGTTCGTCCTTCGGCGCAAAATTCTTCTTCATCAGGTTCGACCACAGCAGCCTTGCGGCCCTGAGCTTGGCGACCTCCATGAAGAAGTTCATGCCGATCGCCCAGAAGAAGGACAGGCGCGGCGCGAAACGGTCGATGTCGAGGCCGGCGGCGACGCCGGCGCGGGCATATTCGATGCCGTCGGCGATGGTGTAGGCAAGCTCCAGATCGGCCGTCGCGCCGGCTTCCTGCATGTGGTAGCCGGAGATCGAGATCGAGTTGAACTTCGGCATATGCCTGGAGGTGTAGGCGAAGATGTCCGACACGATCCGCATCGAAGGTTTCGGCGGATAGATGTAGGTGTTGCGGACCATGAACTCCTTCAGAATGTCGTTCTGAATGGTGCCAGTGAGATCGTTCTGGGCGACGCCCTGTTCCTCCGCCGCCACGATGTACAGCGCCATGATCGGCAGCACCGCGCCATTCATCGTCATCGACACCGTCATCTCGTTGAGCGGAATGCCGTCGAACAGCTGGCGCATGTCGAGGATGGAATCGATCGCCACGCCCGCCATGCCGACATCGCCGGCGACGCGCGGATGGTCGCTGTCATAGCCGCGATGCGTGGCGAGATCGAAGGCGACCGACAGGCCTTTCTGGCCGGCCGCGAGGTTGCGCCGGTAGAAGGCGTTGGATTCCTCGGCTGTCGAGAAGCCGGCATATTGCCGGATCGTCCATGGCTGCTGGACATACATGGTCGGGTAGGGGCCGCGCATGAAGGGCGGCAGGCCGGGATAGGTGTCGAGGTTGGCAAGACTCTTGAGATCGCCTTGGCCGTAAACATGCTTTACGGCGATGCCTTCCGGCGTCATTCGCTGGCCTCTGAGCTCGACCGGCGCGCGACGCGGCTCCGACCAGCCGATCTGGCTGAAATCCGGGATCATGATCCGGCTCCGATCGACTGATCGATGCGCACCGGAAACAGCGGCTCGCAGGTCGCCACGCCTTCGGTCAGGGCCGGGCGCCGCTCCTGCGGCAGCGTCTCGACCGGACGCTCCACCGGCGCGCGGTAAAGCGTCGTGCCGACAATGCTGCGTTCGCCCGATCTGTAGGCGCCGTTGCGCTTGGCGGCGGCCGTCTGCACTCGGTTCTGGATATAGCCCTGCTGCAGGCTGGCGAGCACGCCGCCCTCGGCCTCGATGCGCTGGAATTCTTCCCAGGCCGCGGCGCAGAGATCGTTGGTCAGCGCCTCGACCGAACCGGAGCCGCAGGCCGGATCGGCGACATGGCCGATATGGCTTTCCTCGGCCATGACCAGCTGCGCGTTGCGGGCGACGCGGCGGGCAAAGCCGGCCGGCAGCCCGTGCGCGATGGTATGCGGCAGGATCGAGATCGAATCGGCGCCGCCGGTTGCCGCCGCGAAGGCCGCGATCGCCGTACGCAAAATATTGGTCTCCGGGTCGGCCATCGTCATCATGCGATAGGAGGTCTCGGCATGGATGCTGGCGGTCGAGGCTGGGATGGAGCAGGCTTCCTGGACGCGCGCCCAGAGCTTGCGCAACGCCCGCACCTTGGCCATCGACAGGAACTGGTCCTGGTCCACGCTGAGCGCGAAGCCGATATAGGGCGCCGCATAGACCAGCGGCTGGCGCGCCTTCTCGAACATTCTGAGATAGGACACGACCGATGCCATCATCGTGCCAAGCTCCTGCGCCTCGGTGGCGCCGGCATTGTGGAAGACGCGGCCGTCGGCCTCGAGCAGCACGCCCGGCACGCCCATCGAGAAGAAATGCGCCAGCGACTGCGGCATCGATTCCTGCAGCGCCTCGATCGAGGTGCGCAGCCGCCCGGTTCCGGCGAAGATCGCTGCCGGGTCGATGCCGAAGGAAAGGTTGAGCTTGGCCGGATCGGAGCGGCGGCGGCTCAGGAAAGCCAGCAGCCAGTCGGCCACGGCGCGACTCCAGGGGTGCGCGTCGATGCGCACCTGAACGCGGTTGAGCGGCACGCCGTCGAGCACCCTTTCCAGCGCCTCCGCGGTGCGCGGCAAGCCGTAGCCGAAGGCATTCGGCGCACCTTCGAAGACAAGCGACAGGCCAGTGGCACCTTGGGCGATGTCTTCCAGGGCTTGCGCGCTGGCCCGGGCGACATCCGGGTCGTCGACGCGCTGACTGACGATCCAGGGCGCGGTCGGATTTGTACGCGGCAACGGCTCGGCGGTCGTCGAGCGTTGGCTGAGCGGCTCGATGCGGATGCCGTCATCGGTGTGGGAGACGAGCTTTTCCTCGAAGGAACCGCCGGCAAGCGCCTTTTCCGCCAGCGCCTGCCAACGCTTGGCGTCCGGGTTCGGAAGGTCGACATCCCTGGTCAAGGCGCCGGCGCCCATCGCTCTCCTCGCTTCTCGGTCGCATCAGCCGGTCAAGCCAATCTAAGGTCAGGAACCGGATATCACAATGCATCATCCGGCCGGGTTCTCTCGGCCAGCCAATCGATTGCCAAACATGCACCGAATCCGCAAGCGCCAAAGGCCAAATTCGCTGCTCCCCAAAATCGAGACTGGGCATTGCCGCATGCGACCGGCGTTACTATACCTCGGGAGAGGCCTTTGAGCGGAACAGATTGCGGAGACCGGACATGGTTGACGAGACCAGTATCTTCATCGGCGCCAGCCGCAAGCCCGACGATTCCTATCAGCGCGCCGAAGAGCTGCTGCTGCGCTACGGCAACCGCCACGGCCTCGTTACCGGGGCCACGGGCACCGGCAAGACCGTCAGCCTGCAGGTCCTGGCCGAGGGCTTTTCCAACGCCGGCGTGCCTGTCTTCTGCGCCGATATCAAGGGCGACCTTTCCGGCATATCCATGATGGGCGAGGCCAAGGATTTCCTGGTCAAGCGCGCCGAGCAGGTGAAGCTCGATCCTTATCAATTCCAGGAATTCCCTGTCATCTTCTGGGATCTGTTCGGCGAGCAGGGCCATCCGATCCGCGCCACCATTTCGGAGATGGGCCCGCTGCTTTTGTCGCGGCTGATGAACCTCACGGAAGCTCAGGAAGGCGTCATGAACATCGCCTTCCGCATCGCCGACGAGGAAGGCCTGCTGCTGCTCGATCTCAAGGACCTGCAGGCGCTGCTCGCCAACATCGCCGAGCGCGCCGACGAACTCAGCGCACGCTACGGCAATGTCACCAAGCCGTCGGTCGGCGCCATCCAGCGCACGCTGCTGGTGCTGGAGAGCCAAGGTGCCGCCAACTTCTTCGGCGAGCCGGCGCTGCGCATCGCCGACATCATGCGCACCACCCGTGACGGGCGCGGCGCGATCAGCGTTCTGGCGGCCGACAAATTGATGATGAATCCCAGGCTCTACGCCACCTTCCTGCTCTGGCTGATGTCGGAACTGTTCGAGGAACTGCCCGAGGTCGGCGATCTCGACCGGCCGAAGCTGGTGTTCTTCTTCGACGAGGCGCATCTTTTGTTCGAGGACGCGCCGAAGGTGCTGATCGATCGCGTCGAGCAGGTGGTGCGACTGATCCGCTCCAAGGGCGTCGGCGTCTATTTCGTCACCCAGAACCCGCTGGATATTCCGGAAAAGGTGCTTGCCCAGCTCGGCAACCGCGTCCAGCATGCGCTGCGGGCCTATACGCCGCGCGAGCAGCAGGCGGTGCGCACCGCGGCCGAGACCTTCCGGCCCAATCCCGATTTCGACTGCGCCACCGCCATCACCCAGCTTGCCACCGGCGAGGCGCTGGTCTCGATGCTGGAGGACAAGGGCGTGCCGGCCATGGTCCAGCGCACGCTGATCCGGCCGCCGTCATCGCGGCTCGGCCCGATCACGCCCGAAGAGCGCCGCAAGATCATCGCCGAGAGCCCGGTCGCCGGCCAGTACGACGAGGCCGTCGATCGCGAATCGGCCTTCGAAATGCTGCAGAAAAAGGCCAAGGAGGCGCAGGACGCCGAGGCTCAGGCACAACAGCAGAACAGCGGCGGTTCGCGCTGGACCATTCCGGGCTTCGACGATGTCCTGGGGACAGGCAACCGGCGGTCTTCCAACCGCCAGACCGTGGCCGAAGCCGCCATCAAGTCGGTGGTGCGCTCGGTCGGCTCGTCCGTCGGCCGCGCTATCGTGCGCGGAATTTTGGGAAGCCTGGCGCGAGGCCGCTGAAGCAAAGAGACGGTACCGCGCGGAGCGCGACGCGAATCACGCCTGTAAGCTTTGACGTCGGGCGAAACCCGCTTGCCGTCGCGCGAATCCGTCGCGGAAATGCGCCGCCCCGGAAAGCTGCCCTCGTTACCTCGCGACGATCAAATCTTACCTGCCGACGGGTAAGCCGCATCAGCGGCAGCTAAAACTTTTCGCAAGGGAACTTTTCCCAGCAGAACCGCAATTTCATGAAATACCGGACGCGCCAAATCATGGCCTTTGACGTGCTGTTGCCGGGGGGCAAACTGGATAGCGCCGACAGCACGTGCGATCACGAATTATTGTGGCCCGGAACCGAAAGCGCCCGCTAAGGTTGGGCCAAGACTGCGGAGGGCTGAGCATCAGGAGTCCAAGTTGCGGCGCGATGACGATCTGCAAGCTTGGTATTCGGAAATTCCTCCTGAAAGGCGGCCGCTGCTGAACGCGAAAGGTGGGCTGTCGCTCGGCCACGCTCGCCTCGTGGCGCAATTCCTGAGCGAAAACTTTTCGCGCAAGCTTTCGCTCGCCGAAATGGCCGCTGTGTGCGGGCTGTCGCCTTACCATTTCGCCCGTGCTTTCTCCAAGACGTTCGGCGTGACGCCGCATCAATATGTTCTTGCCCTTCGCCTTGACTTTGCCGAGAAGCTGCTGGCCGACAGGCGCATGTCGATCACGGACATCGCCTATCTGAGCGGCTTCTCGAGCCAGAGCCATCTCACCACCACGATGAAGAAATACCGCGACGTAACTCCAATGCAGGTGCGAGAGAGGCTGGTTCAATCGGGGGCCGGCAGGCAGGGCTAATTCCCGCGCAGTTATCTATGGATCGGCTTATAAAAGGTATTACTAAAGTAATTTTGCGTTAACCCATGGAAGACCTACGGTATATTTTCAGATAAACAGCAATTTGTTGGAATACGAGCCCCGGAAAACCTGTCTTTCTGCAGCAAATCCGGTATTCGGATTCTAAGCTGGCCGAGGGGACATGAGCGACGACACGGCGGTTCGCCGGAGCCTTTCCGAGGAGATCGGTTACTGGCTGGAGTCGGCATCGAGGACGCTTGAGAAGCGCTATGGAGATGGCGTGCCCCTGGCCAAGCAGGACATGCTGCTGGCCCATTATCTCTACGGCCTCACGACCGTCGTTCACGCGCATGACGCACCTGCCGTCCATCTGGCGGCGGTGCGGTCCTATCTCGAGCGGCTGATCCCGCCGGAGCGGGTTGCCGCGGCGCTTCAGGCTGTGCCCGAGGCGGGTGACGCCTGGCTTGAAAACACGCTCGATCGCGTCGAGGCGATCGGGGAAAAACAGGGCCACGCGCTGCTCGCGCGCGGCGCCGATGTGATCGTCCCATTTTCGAGCAGACACGCTTTGGCGGCAGGGTCGGCGGAACCTGCCGTTATCGAGCGCGACCCACCCAAGGAGGCATTCTCGCAATGAACTTCAGGCAAGAACGTATCGCTCAGCGCGGGTCGGCCCGATTTGCTGGAAACTGGGTCTCCGGCGCCACCGACAGCCGCTCGCTGCGTCGTCGCCTGATGGCGGCGCTGCGCAATGCGCATCGCGTGCTCGGCATGCGACGCAAGGGACGTGGGCTCGGCAAGCTCGGCGTCGGCGCAAGCCTTGGGTATATTGCATCGGCCGCCGCTTTGTTCCTGTTCGCGGCGCCGGCGCAAGCGCAATATGCCGCTGGCGGCGGGTCCGCGACCGCTCCCGAGACCATAGCGATCGGAAATGGCTCAAACGCCAGCCTCAACTGGGCCATAGCGCTCGGCTTCCAGGCCCAATCGACGGCGCAATACTCTGTCGCTATCGGCCGAACCGCGTCGGCCACCGGCCCCGGCGGCGCGGTGGCGCTGGGCTCCGGCACAATTTCGAACAACGTCAATACGGTAGCGATCGGCGTCAGCTCCAGTGCAACCGCCGCGGGCGCCAGCGCCCTGGGAACCTTCTCCGTTGCTTCGGGTGGCAACGCCACAGCCGTCGGCGTCAGTTCCTTGGCCAGCGGCGCCACCTCCTTCGCCGGCGGCTGGGGGACCCAAGCCACCGGGCTGCGCAGTACCGCGATTGGCAATTCATCTGTTGCGTCGGGAATAGATGCCTTTGCTCAAGGTACTTCCGCCACCGCAAGCAACCAGAATGCCATCGCGATCGGCTTCCAGTCGGTCGCTACACAGATCAACTCCATCAATATCGGCGGGCGCACTCTTGCGGGAGCGGGCGCTACTGCGCAGGGCGCCATCGCTCTTGGCACCGATGTGACGGCGTCTCAGCAAAACACCGTTGCCATAGGCATCCTGACCAAGGCAACGGGAACGAGCGCCACGGCGATGGGCAACACGGCGAGCGCCTGGGGCAACCAGTCCATCGCACTCGGCTTAGGCGCGCAGGCGGGCGTTCAGGCCAACACGGCGCTACCGAACAGCATCGCGATCGGCACCAATTCGCTCTCTTCCGGCGCTTTCGCCGTCGCGATGGGCAGTGCTTCAATTGCGAGCGGCTCCGCCGGCACCGCGGTTGGCAACACCGCCGTTGCCAGCGGCCAAAACGCGTCCTCGTTTGGGTCCGGAGCGAATGCGACGGGAGACAATTCGCTTGCTGCCGGCGTGAGCGCCAACGCGGCTGGCGCACAGTCCGTGGCACTCGGCATCGGGACCGTAGCCAGCGCCGACAATTCCACCGCCGTCGGACGTGACACCCGCGCCACTGGACTCAACAGTACCGCGCTCGGCCGCGGCGCCCAAAGCAGCGCCGTGAACTCCATCTCTCTCGGCGCAGGGACGAGGGCGTCCGGGATAGGCGCCGTCTATGTCGGCTCGAGCACTTTTGCAACGAGCGCCAGTGGAGACAACGCCATCGGCATCGGCACGGACGTGACGGCATCTGCGGGCGACGCCCTTGCGATGGGACGCGAGAGCCAGGCGACTGCAGCCAACGCCGTCGCGGTCGGTCTGCAGTCCGCTGCGCTCTCCGCCGACTCCATCGCCATCGGAACGGGCGCGACTACCGATGGCGGCAAGGCCGTGGCCATCGGCGCCGGCAACACCGCCTATGGCGACGGCGCGGTGGCCATCGGCGATCCGAGCTACGCCAGCGGTACCGGCGCCTTCACCGGCGGCGCCAATAACATCGCCAACAGCGACGGCACGGCGACCGCTACCGCCGCCAATATGGCCAACGGCGCCGTTGCCATCGGCAACAGCAACAAGGCGATCGGGCAAGGCTCCGTGGCGCTGGGCAACGGCTCTACCGCGGGCGCCGCCGGTCTCGCCGGCAATGTCGCCCTGGGCGACGGCGCTACTGCGGCGGCAAGCTCCGGCGACGTGGCGCTCGGCTCCGGCTCGGTAACCGCCGCAGCAGTCGGCACCAGCGGCACGACGATCGGCACCACGACCTACGCCTTCGCCGGCACGACGCCGACCTCGACCGTCAGCATCGGCGCTCCAGGCGCGGAGCGGACCCTCACCAATCTCGCCGCGGGCCGGCTCAGCAACGCCTCGACCGACGCCATCAACGGTTCGCAGCTTTTCGCCACCAATCAGCAGGTGACGCAGAACACGACCGATATCGCCAACATCGGGAATACGATCACCAACATCAACACCGGTGCCGGCATCAAGTATTTCCACGCCAATTCGACGCTGCCCGACTCCCAGGCTCTGGGGACGGATTCGGTCGCGATTGGCCCCAGTGCCGTGGCCAACAACGCCGGCGACGTGGCAATCGGCCTGAATTCGGTATCCGGCACCACGACGGTTGTCGGCGGCACGACGATCGGCGGCGTCAACTACACCTTCGCCGGCGGAACGCCGGCCGGCGCATTCTCGGTCGGCTCGGTGGGCGCGGAGCGCCAGATCCAGAACGTCGCGGCCGGGCGGTTGAGCAACTCCTCGACCGACGCGGTCAATGGCTCGCAGCTCTTCGCCACTAACCAGCAGGTGACGCAGAACACCACCGACATCGCGGCCAACACCGCCGACATCACCACTCTCGGCAACACGATCAACAACATCAACACCGGCGGCGGCATCAAATATTTCCATGCCAATTCGACGCTTGCCGATTCCCAGGCTCTGGGGACCGATTCCGTCGCGATTGGCCCGAATGCCGTCGCCAACAATGCCGGCGACGTGGCGATCGGCCTGAATTCGGTGTCCGGAACCACGACCAATGTCGGCGGCACGACGATCGGCGGCGTCAACTACACCTTCGCCGGCGGAACGCCGGCCGGCGCGTTCTCGGTCGGTTCGGTGGGCGCGGAGCGCCAGATCCAGAACGTCGCGGCCGGGCAGTTGAGCAACTCCTCGACCGATGCGGTCAACGGCTCGCAGCTCTTCGCGACCAACCAGCAGGTGACGCAGAATACGACCGATATCGCCGCCAACACCGCCGACATCACCACGCTCGGCAACACGATCAACAATTTTGCCGGCGACACCTCGACTGCATATACGGACGCCAATGGCGACGGCATCCGCTACGTGCGCACCAACGACACCACGCTGCCGATTACCGACGCCTTCGCGCAAGGGGTTGGCTCCTCGGCGCTCGGCTATCAGGCGACCGCATCCGCCGCCAATTCCCTGGCCCTCGGCCGCGGCACCGCGGTCACCATCGCCGACGGCGTGGCGCTGGGCTCCGGCTCGGTTTCGGATCGCGCCGTCGCGCCCGCGTCGGGATCGATCCTCTCCGGCACCGGCCTCATTCCCTACAACACCGCGGATATGAGCCTGCTCGGCGCCGTCTCGGTGGGAACATCCACCGCTTATCGCCAGATCATCAACGTGGCCGATGGCACGCAGGACCAGGACGCGGTCACGCTCCGCCAGCTGAAGGGCGCGCTGAGCTCCTTCGCGGTAACGGGGACCATGTACTTCCACGCCAATTCGACCGCGCCGGACTCGCTGGCTGTCGGCGCCGAGTCGGTCGCGATCGGCCCACGCACCACCGTCAACGGCGACAACGGCATCGGCATGGGCAATGGCGCCATCGTCCAGCAGACGGCGCCGGGCGGTATCGCGATCGGCCAGAACGCGACCTCCAACCAGGCCGACAGCATCGCCTTCGGCACCAACTCGACCGCCAACGGCGCCCAGTCCATGGCGCTCGGCGCCGGCGCCACGGCCAACGAGCCGGGCAGCGTCGCTCTCGGCGCGGGTTCGACCACCGCCGCCGCAGTCGCCACCACCGGCACGACGATCAACAGCGTCAACTACACCTTCGCCGGAACCGCTCCGACGAGCACGGTGAGCGTCGGCAGCGTCGGCAACGAGCGCACCGTTACCAATGTGGCGGCGGGGCGGATCAGTGCCTCCTCCACCGACGCCATCAACGGCAGCCAGCTCTATGCCACCAATCAGGCTGTCGAAGCAGTGCAGGGAAGTGTCGGCAATCTGAATGAATTCGCCGTCCAGTATGACAAGAACCCGGACGGCACCAAGTCCAATTCGCTGACGCTTGTCGGCGGCGACGTGAATGCGCCGGTCGTCATCCACAATGTCGGCGCGGGCACCGCCGATACCGATGCAGTCAACGTGCTACAGTTCAACAACGGGCTGGCGACAACGTTCGACAACTCCAAGGCCTACACCAACCAGGTGGCGGCCACCACGCTGCAGCAGGCCAATGCCTACACCGACTCCAAGCTCAGCCAGCTCAACATGGATATGGGCGAGGCTCGGGGCGAGGCGCGTCAGGCCGCCGCGATCGGCCTTGCGGCCGCCTCGCTGCGCTACGACGACCGTCCGGGCAAGTTGAGCGTGGCGGCCGGCGGCGGCTACTGGCGCGGCGAAGGCGCCGTGGCGTTCGGCGCCGGTTACACCAGCGAGGACGGCCGGGCGAGAGCAAACGTTTCGGGTACGACGGCCGGCGGGCACTGGGGTGTCGGCGCGGGCGTCAGCTTTACCCTGAACTGAGTCCATTGATGACCAGGCAGACGGCCCTTGCCGTGATATCCGGGACTTGCCTCCTTCTGTCCGGCGCGCACGCGGCCGGGCAGCAGGCGGCCCAGCCTGCCTATCGGATAAAACCTTCCGACGTCGCGGTGCCCGCGGGCGTGAAGCTTGGCGACTATCAGCGCACCACTCGTCCGTTCGAGAACTGGACGCTGATCTGCGACGAGAACCTGCAGGCCAGGAAGAAGGTCTGCAACATCGGCCAGTCTTTCATCGATCAAAGCCAGGCGTTGGTCTTCAGCTGGTCGCTCGCGGCCGACGAGAAAGGCAAACCCTTCATGATATTGCGGACTCCGAGCGCGGCAGGTAAGGGCAGCAAGCTTTCGCTGAGACTTGCCGGCCGCAAACAGCCGGTCGACGTTCAACTGCAGGGTTGCGATGCGTCGGTCTGCGTCGGCTATGTGCCCGTCGGCCCGGTGCTGCGCGAGCAGATCGGCAAGGAGACCACGGTCCAGGTTTCCTATTCCCTGCCGTCGGGGGCGACCGTCAACCTTGATGCCCCGTTCAAGGGACTCAAGACCGCGCTGTCGGCCATCAACTAGAAAGACTTCGAGATGACACGCCAATCCATCGAGGACAGAATCCTGTCGCACACCCAGCCGGCCGCGCTGCCGGAGCCGCCGGCAAGTCCGCCGCCACAGCGTTCGCCAGGCTGGCGCCTGGCGCGAAACACGGCGCTGCTCGGCGCGTTCGCGGTCTTGGTCGCGGCGGCGGTGGTCCTGTCGTTCCGTCTCTATCCCGCGCTTGGGACATTCGTCGCTGGCACGGCCTCCGCGCAGGCGCAGGCGCCCATCCAGGGCAAGCCGACCGAAGCCGTGCCCGCGCCGGTCGACGCCTCGGCAAACAAGAATCCGTTTCAGGCGCATGTCGCGCAGGCAGGTGTCCGCACCTGCGCCAATCTCTTTGCCGCGATGGGGCAGGCTCTGACTGCCGGGTCGACCTATGCGATCCAGACGCAATGGGACAAAACCTCACCCGACACCCATGCCGTGCAGGCCGTCGCCGGGATGAGCTACAACCTGCCGGACTACAAGACGCAGGCCGCGGGCGTCGTTTTTGCCTCGCCTGTCGGCCAGAGCTGCGAGGGTGGCTTCATGCGCGTGGCGCCGTTCCCGCGCTCTTGCCAGGAAGTCGTCGGGACGCTTCCGAAGGGCAGCCTGCTGGCGGACAATCTTTCGAACTCGATGCTTTTCAACCTGGCCGACAATGCCGGCCAGGCGCTGCTGGTCCCAACCGGCAACACTTGCATCGTCGTCTCGGTCGCGCGCATGGGCGGCTAGAGCCGGGCATGACAGTCGAATAGCTGCAACTGGAGCACGAAGATGCTGATCAATCCCCGCCTTTCGATCCCGCTGCTTGCGGCGCTCGCCGGGCTTACGATTGCGAGCAACGCGGCTGACCTGATCGCCCCATCACCGCCGGCGCAGACCGGCGAGGAAAAGGGCATCTGGGGCGCGATCGCCTACTCGCCGGGCGACGGCCGTCACGGCTTTTTCTGGGGCGCCGACAAGCGGCAAGAGGCGGAAGACATTGCGCTCAAGCATTGCGAGAATGCAGATGGCAAGGGCTGCCGGGTGGTCGAGGTGTTCCGCAACCATCGCCATTGGGACGATGATGACGGCACCGGCTTTCCCTATGAGCACTGCGCGGCGCTTTCGGTAGGCAAGAGCCGTGGCGAGGCGACGCCGTTCTGGAGTGCAGCATCAGCCGCGACCCGCCGCGAAGCCGAGGAGAAGGCGACAGCCCAGTGCGGAGGCGAGAGCAAGGAGTGCAAGATCCGCGAGTGGGTCTGCACCTGACTTGCTGCGGAACTCAAGCAGCCAAGGCGGTTGGCCGATATCGCGCCGTTCACACTGGAATGAGTGGCGCGACCTCGCGGTCTGAAGGCCGGTCGCTGGATGAGAGGCCGGACACGACACCGGCGCGATCGGCGGCGTTGCGGTTCTGGCTCATCTTGCGCTTGCCTTCGAGCTTTGTGATCGGCATGCGCAGGCCGACAATGCCCTTCAGCTGCGATTGGATGAAATCCGCCGGCGCGTCCGACACCGCCCAGGGCGCGGCGCGCTCGCCTTCATGCAGGTTGGTCAGGCGGGTCACGACCTCGAGCAGCCTGTCGGCGTCCTCGAAGAATTCGATCGGCCCGTGGGCGTGGACGGCGACATAGTTCCAGGTCGGGACGACCTTCCCGGTCTCCTGCTTGGTCTGGTACCAGGCCGGCGTCACATAGGCATCCGGGCCCATGAATATCGCCAGGCCGTCGCCCACCAGCGGCACGCGCCACTGCGGGTTTGCCTTTGCGACGTGCCCGTAGATCACCCCATGCTCACCCTCGTTCTCGTCGAGCAAAAGCGGCAGATGCGTAGCCAGCGGACCTTCCGCCGTGGCGGTGATCAGCGTCGCCAGACGCGCCGCGCGGATCGTAGCCATTAGGCTCTCTTGATCGTCGTCGCGGAACGCAGGCGGGATGTACATGATGAAACTCCTTGCGTTGCACAGCAAGATGCCGGAAAGCTGGCTTGCTTGGAACATCCAGTTTTGAAGGTTTTTGGTGGTCCAGTTGGAGCAGGACGGCGTCGCGCGTCGCATCATCGCGGCCATCAAGACGCGGATCCACAGCGGCGCCTACAGGCCCGGCGATCGCTTGCCGTCGACGCGGGCCTTTGCCGCCGAATGGGGCGCGTCGCGGACCACGGTGACCGCGGCCTACAGCCAGCTCGATGCCGAGGGCTATCTGATCATCCGGCAAGGGGCGCGCGCGATCGTTGCTCCGGGGCTGGAGAAGGCGTCGGGAGAAGCGCCCGTCGCGGCCGCTTCGCCACGGCACCTGTCGGCATTCGCGCGACGGTTGCTGACCCTGCCTCCGACGGCGTTGGCGCAGCCGGCCAAGATTGCGGATTTCCGCTATGGCGACCTGTCCGGAGCGGACTTTCCCGTGCTGGCCTGGCGGCGGGCGTCGAACAAGGCAATCGTCAACCGCGCCGCGCGGCTGCGCTATGGCGACCCGCAGGGCTCTTCCGGTCTGCGTAATGCGCTTCAGGCTTATCTCTGGCGGGCTCGCGGCATCAATTGCACGCCGGACCAGATCGTCATCGTCAACGGCTCGCAGCAGGGGCTCGACCTCTGCGCGCGACTGCTGCTCGACCCCGGTGACCCCTTTGTGATCGAGAACCCGGGCTATCTGCTGGCACGCCACGCCTTCGTGGCGGCGGGAGGCATTGCCGTGCCCGTTCCTGTCGATGCCGATGGGCTACGGACGGAAAAGCTGCCGCCGGCCCGTCTCGCCTATGTGACGCCCTCGCACCAGTTTCCGCTTGGCGGCATGCTTTCGGCGACGCGGCGGCGTTCGCTGCTGGCCTGGGCCGCCGGCACGAGGGCCTATATTGTGGAAGACGATTATGACGGCGAATACCGTCACGACATCAGCCCCATTCCGCCGCTGCAGGCGCTGGACGCGGACACGGTCATCTATGTCGGCACGTTGTCCAAGACGCTCTCGCCGACCTTGAGGCTCGGCTATCTCGTCGTCCCCGTCAGCCTGCGCCGGGCATTCGGCGAGGCCAAGCGCCTGACCGACCGGCATGCTCCGATGCTGGAGCAGGACGTGTTGGCCGAGCTGCTGGCGAGCGGCGCCTATGAGCGCCACGTGCGCAGCATCCGCAGGAAGAACGCCGAGCGCAGACAGGTCCTGCTGAAGGCTTTGACTGACCATCTGGGGCCGCGGGTCACTGTCGCCGGAGCCGACACCGGCCTGCATGTCGTCGCCTGGATGAACGGCATCGATGCCGGACGCGAACCGGCGATCATCGCCGCGGCGCGCGCTGCCGGCATCGGCCTCTATCCCGTGTCGCCCCTTTATGATCCGAGCGAACCCAGGCCGGAAACGGCCGGCTTCATCCTGGGCTACGCCGGGCTCGACGCGGAGGCCTTGCGACGCGGCGTTGCGGTGCTGGCCACGATTTTGGCCGAGCACCGCTGACCGATTAGCGTCTTAGAAAATCTCGTTGGTGAGGCGCTTCACCGGGCCGAGCAGGATCGAGCCCGTCGGCACGCCATTGTCGATCGGGATCGCCTTGCGCTCCGGCATGTCCTCTTCAGGCGCGCCGATATTGGCCGTCACGATGACCGGCGTCTTGGTCGGCACGCGGTCGTAGAGGTCGATGATGTCTTGGTTGATCAGACGTACGCAGCCCGACGACACCGACTTGCCGATCGACCACCATTCGGGCGAGCCGTGCAGGCGATAGAGCGTGTCCTGATTGCCCTGGAAGAGATAGAGCGCGCGCGCCCCGAGCGGGTTCTTCAGGCCGCCTGGCATGCCGCCATTCTTGGCGCTGAATTGCGTCAGCTCCGGCTGGCGGGCCACCATCTCGTCCGGCGGCGTCCATTTCGGCCATTTCTGCTTCCACTGCACGACCGCGTCGCCGGACCATTCGAAGCCGGCGCGGCCGAGGCCGACGCCGTAGCGGATCGCCTGGCCGCCCTCGCGCACCAGGTAGAGGAAGTGGCCGGTGGTATCGACGACGATGGTGCCCGGACGCTGTCCGGTCGGATCGGGGACGATCTGGCGCAAGAATCTGTGATCGATCTTGTTGACCGGGATGGCCGGCAGGTCGAAGCCATTGTCCGACATCGCACCATACATCGTCTCATAATCGCCGAGCGGCGGCTCGACATAGGCGGGCGGCGGCGGCTGGACGGGGGCTGGTGCAGGACCGGTGGTGGTGCAGGCGGACACGGCGGCCGAGGCAGCGCCGAGGGCTGTGAAATTGAGGAAGCCACGGCGGCTGATGCGGAAGGAAGCGTCTGACATGGTTGCCTTTTCTAGGTCTTAATTCGCAAGAAAGCATGAACCCGCGGGCACGTCGCGGCGGCATTCATAACAGTCGGCGGCGATAGGCGGTTCCAATTCTGGCCTGAGGGTGGACAGAAAAAGGCGAAGCTGTGACTGCGCCACAGCTGTTGCCCTGGAGCAACAGCGGCGTCAGACCTCCGCCAGGAGACCTTCGAGCGAAGGCAAGATCAGCCCCGGCGGGAGGTCGCGATACTCGTCCGGCTGGTTGGTCCGGTTGATCCAGACCGTGCGAAAACCGAATCTCGTCGCGCCGGCGATGTCCCAGCGGTTCGACGACTGGAACGAGACCGCGCCGGGGTAAAGCCGCCAGCCGGTGACCACCATGTCGTACACCGACGGGTCGGTCTTGAAGCGTTTGACCTGGTCGACCGAAAACACGTCGTCGAGGATCTGATCGAGCGCCGCGGATTTGACCGCCGCGTCGAGCATTTCCGGCGAGCCGTTGGAGAGGATCGCAAGCTTCGCGCCCGACGCTTTGAGCGCCTTCAGCACGGCAGGCACCTCGGGGTAGCAATCGAGCCGCCAATAAGCTTCGAGCAATTTCGTCCGCAGCGCCGGATCGGCCGAGGGCACTTTGCACAAAGCGAAATCCAGCGCCTGCTCGGTCAGTTGCCAGAAGTCGGCGTACGCACCCCCCATCAATGTCCGCACCCAGGAATATTCGAGCTGCTTGGCGCGCCAGATTTCGGAGAGAAGCTGGCCGTCCGGGCCGATCTCGCCGGCATGACGGCGCACGGCGGCATGCACGTCGAACAACGTGCCATAGGCGTCGAAGACATAGGCAGCATGATGCATGTCCCAAGTTTTGCGGCGCGCAGGCTTGCCGCGCAAGCATTGATTGCGGCCAAGTGCCTCTGGCCCCAACGATTTTTCCCGATGTCAATTGACGCCAACCGTCAAAGCATCGTCCTATGGCGGACTGAAATCACTCAATTGGACGGCGACCATGACACTGGCGGCGGCGGCGCAAACCGCGACTTGGACCTATGTGGACGGCGACTGGTACGAGGGCAACGTCGCCATTCTCGGGCCGCGCAGCCACGCCATGTGGCTCGGCACCAGCGTCTTTGACGGCGGCCGCTGGTTCGAGGGCGTCGCGCCCGATCTCGAGCTGCACTCCGCTCGCGTCAACGCCTCCGCGATCACGCTTGGCCTGAAGCCTTCGATGACGACGGAAGAGATCGTCGGCCTGACTTGGGACGGTTTGAAGAAATTCGACGGCAAGACGGCGGTCTATATAAGGCCGATGTATTGGGCCGAGCATGGCGGCTATATGGGCGTGCCGGCCGACCCGGCCTCGACCCGGTTCTGCCTCTGCCTCTATGAATCGCCGATGATCCCGCCATCCGGCTTTTCGATCGGCGTCTCGCCGTTCCGGCGCCCGACCATCGAGACCATGCCCACCAACGCCAAGGCCGGCTGCCTCTACCCCAACAATGGCCGTGCCATTCTGGAGGCCAAGAACCGCGGCTTCGACAACGCTTTGGTGCTCGACATGCTGGGCAATGTCGCCGAGACCGGGACCTCTAACATCTTCCTGGTCAAGGACGGTCATGTGATGACTCCGGCCCCGAACGGCACGTTTCTGTCGGGCATCACCCGCTCGCGCACCATCAGCCTGCTCGGCGATTACGGTTTCAGGACCACCGAGAAGACGCTGTCGGTCCGCGATTTCCTCGAAGCCGACGAGATATTCTCGACCGGCAACCACTCGAAAGTGGTGCCCGTCACGCGCATCGAAAACCGCGACCTGCAGCCCGGTCCGGTGGCCAAGAAGGCGCGCGAGCTCTATTGGGAATGGGCGCATTCGACGTCCGCCGCCTGACCCGCTGGAGCGTTTCACCGTTTCAGGGAAACGGCGACCGCTCCATCTTCCTGTTTTGCGCAATTCCGCACGGAAAACCGCTTCGCACTTTTCCTGGAATTGCTCTAAAAAGTCGCTCGGCGCTCCATTCCGGAGTTGCCCCGATCCATTCCAGACCTATCTTAGCCCGGTAGTATCACCGGACTTTTTTCCTCGAGGGAGTACCATCCATGGCTTTTGAGTTGCCCGCCTTGCCCTATGACTACGAGGCCTTGCAGCCTTACATGTCGAAGGAGACGCTGGAGTATCACCACGACAAGCACCACAAGGCCTATGTCGACAACGGCAACAAGCTGGCGGCCGAGGCCGGAATGGGCGACCTGTCGGTCGAAGAGGCCGTGAAGCAGTCCTTCGGCAAGAATGCCGGGCTCTTCAACAACGCCGCCCAGCACTACAACCACATCCATTTCTGGAAATGGATGAAGAAGGGTGGCGGCGGCAACAAGCTGCCGGGCGCGCTGCAGAAGGCCTTCGACAGCGACCTCGGCGGCTACGACAAGTTCAAGGCGGATTTCATCGCCGCCGGCACCACCCAGTTCGGCTCCGGCTGGGCCTGGGTCTCGGTCAAGAACGGCAAGCTGGAAATCTCCAAGACCCCGAACGGCGAGAACCCGCTGGTCCATGGCGGCTCGCCGATCCTCGGCGTCGACGTCTGGGAGCACTCCTATTACATCGACTACCGCAACGCGCGGCCGAAATACCTCGAGGCCTTTGTCGACAGCCTGATCAACTGGGACTACGTCCTGGAACTTTACGAGAAGGCCAAAGCCTGAGTGATTTTGATGAGAAGCCCCGGTTCGCCGGGGCTTTTCTTTTTCAGGAGAAACCCGGCAAAATCGTCGCGGCGCCGGGGAATAATCCCACCATCACGCCCGTTAACGTCAGAGCAGTTCCAGGAAAAGTGTTGAACGGTTTTCCGTCCGGAATTGCGCCAGCGAACCCTCTTCATCCACGGAGCCAATTGAATGAGAAAGCTTGTCATCGCCATCTCTATGCTTGTCTTTGCCGGCTCGGCCTATGCCGACCCAATCCAGGGTCGCCAGGCCTTGATGAAGGAACGCGGCAAGCTCGCCGGGCAGATCTCGAAGGTGGTCAAGGGCGAGACGCCTTTCGATGCCGCCGCCGTGCTGGACGCGCTGAAGGCACTGCAAGCCAATGCCGAGAAGTTCGATGTCGACACGCTGTTCCCTGCCGGCTCCGACAAGGGCGACACCACGGCCGCGCCGAAGATCTGGGAAGACATGGCGGGCTTCAAGACGGCCGAGGACAAGTTCCTGGCCGATACCAAGGCCGCGGTCGCTTCCCCGCCGGCCGATGTCGACGCGCTGAAGGCGCAGCTCAACACGCTGGGCGGCGATTGCGGCACCTGCCATCAGACCTACCGGATCAAGAAGAGCTGATCGCTTGACGATGGCCTGGCTGAAGAAGCTTGTCGGCGCCGTCATCGTGCTTGGCGCCGCCGCGGCTGGCGCCAGCTGGGTTCTGTCGGCACCGGTCAGGCTGGACGCCGGCACCGTCGCTGATCTTGGCCCTGGCGACGCCGCCAGGGGAAAGCGGATCTTCTACGCCGGGGGCTGCACCTCCTGCCACGCCAGACCTGGCGCCCAGGGCGACGCCCGCCTCGAGCTCGTCGGCGGTCTGGAACTCAAGACGCCGTTCGGCACCTTCGTCCCACCCAACATCTCGCAGGACCGGAAGGACGGCATCGGCGCCTGGAGCGAGGCGGACTTCGCCAATGCCATGCTGAAAGGCGTCTCTCCTTCCGGCGAGCATTTCTATCCGGCCTTTCCCTATGCCTCCTATGCGCGCATGAAGCCGGCCGACATCGCCGATCTCTACGCCTTCATGAAGACGCTGCCGGCGATTGCCGGCAAGGCGCCGGATCACAGGCTTCCCTTCCCCTTCACCATCCGTCGCGGCATTGGCCTCTGGAAGCTTGTCTATCTCAGCCCCGAACCGGTGATCGCGCTGCCAGAGGGCGCGCCGGACAAGGTTCTCGCCGGCCGCTACCTGGTCGAGGGTCCGGGCCATTGCGGCGAATGCCACACGCCGCGCGATTTCGCCGGCGGCGTCAAGAAGGCCGAGTGGCTGGCGGGCGCCGTGGCCGCCGAAGGCTCGGGCGTTGTGCCCAATATCACCCCGCAGGGCGGCACCAAGGACTGGTCCGAGGCCGACATCGCCAATTACCTCGAAACCGGCTTCACACCCGATTTCGATTCGGTCGGCGGCTCTATGGTCGACGTGCAGCGCAACATCGCGCAACTGACCGCCGACGACCGCGCGGCGATTGCCGCCTACCTCAAGGCCGTCCCGCCGCACCCCAACGGCTATCCGGCGCGCAAGCCGGCGAGTTAACCTGCGCACGCGGCGTCAAACCCGCGACCATACATGATGGCGTAAAGCGGTTAGGCATGCCCAATCGGTGGCGAATTAGTTGACTTGAATACTCATGTATTATAGGCGCTTCGGGCCAATTCCCGAGGACCGAAGCTTGCCCACGCCCTCCATCGACCTTGTGTCCGAATTCACCCATGACGAGCAGCGCGTGGCGCTTGTCCTCGCCGGCGGACGCATGCTGTCCTACAGGGAACTCGGCGGTCTTGCGCTAGACTTCGCGTCACAGTTGGGACGAAGACAAAAGCGGCTCGTGGCGATTGCGGCGGAAGCTTCGGAGCACGCAGTCGCCGCCTATATCGGAGCCCTGCAGGCTGGGCACGCAGCGGCCATGCTGCCGCCGTGCGACAATAGGCTTTGGGACGATTTCCAGGCAGCCTTCCAGCCGGATTTCACCTACAGGCCAATTGACGGCCGCTGGCGTCTCGTTGAGGAAGCTCGATCCGCTGGAGATGCGGAGCCGCTGCATCCCGATCTCGCGCTGCTGCTGATGACATCCGGCAGCTCGGGCGCCGCCAAGGCGGTCAGGCTTTCCTACGGCAATCTCGAATCCAATGCACGCTCGATCGCGGCCTATCTCGAGCTCTCTTCCTTCGACCGGGCCGCTCTCGTGCTGCCTCTCCACTATTCCTATGGGCTGTCGGTCCTCAATTCGCATCTGATTGCGGGCGCTAGCGTCCTCTTCACCGGCATGTCGGTCATGGACAGCGACTTCGTCAGCACGATAGACCACGGCGGCTGCACGAATCTGTCTGGTGTCCCGTATTCTTACGAGCTTCTGGAACGGGTGCGTTTCCGCGACGCTGAGCTCAAGGCGTTGCGCATGATGACGGTGGCGGGCGGAGCGCTTGGCCCGGACCTCATCCGCCTTTATCGGAACCACATGGTCGCCAGGGGCGGCCGCTTCTTCGTCATGTATGGCCAGACCGAGGCGACGGCACGCATGGCTTTCGTGCCGCCGGAGAGCCTTTCCGACAAGGAGGATCGGATCGGCGTGGCGATTCCGGGCGGCAGCCTCGGTATCGTCGACGCTGCAGGCGAGCCGATCAGCCAACCAGGCATTCCCGGAGAGCTCGTCTATCGCGGTCCGAACGTAATGATGGGTTACGGCACGCGGCGCCTCGACCTCGCGCGCGGCGCAGAGCTCGAGACCCTGAACACTGGCGACATTGCCGTACGGGACCAACATGGTTTCTTCCGCATCGTCGGGCGCAGAAGCCGCTTCGCCAAGATCGCAGGCCTCCGGATCGGCTTCGATACGATGGAGCAGGCGCTGGAGCGCGCCGGCGTTGCCGCCGCGGTGGTTGGCGATGATCGGGGATTGCAGGCCTACGTGATAGGCGCCCACCCGACGGGGAGAAGAGCACGGCGCATTCTTGCCGAGATCAGCCACCTGCCAGCCAATCTGGTTTGGGTTGCGACGCGCGAGGACTTTCCCAGACTTGCCTCTGGCAAGATCGACTATGCCTGCCTCCAGCAGGAGATGTTGGAAGGGCGAACGGAAATCCGCTGTGAGCGGGGCGGTCTGCTCGGTGCCTACGCCCGCGTATTCTATCCCCTGGCCGTCGGTCGCAATGACAGCTTCGTCTCTCTTGGCGGGGACTCCCTTCGATTCCTGCAATTGGCTCTGGAACTCGAGCGTCTCGGCATGAACCTGCCGGACGGATGGGAACGCTTGAGCATTGCCGAGCTGGCAAACCGCCAAGCGGCGGGACTTCCCGAACACCGGCACGCAAGCGAGATGCCGGCCGATTTAGTGCTGAGGGTTATCGGAATCCTGCTGGTGGTCGTGCATCACGAAACGCTGTGGCCCATCCCCGGCGGCTCCGGCGTCATGATGCTGCTGGCCGGCTACAGCCTTGCTCGTTTCCAGTCGGCCCATTTCCTTGCCGGTCGAATTGGGCACGCGCTCAAACCAGCGATCGACGTCCTGATCCCGTATTTTCTCATTGTCGCCGCTTACGCTGCAGCCTGGCGGACGATCCCCTGGGCTTCGATGACGCTTACTGGGAATTTCGGCTATGCCGAACCGGAGCGTCACGAGATGATTCCGTACCTTTACTGGTTCATCGAGGCCTATTCGCAGACGCTCCTGCTCTTCGCTCTGATCTTTGCCATTCCTGCAGTCCGCAAGCTTGCCCGGGCACACCCCTTCGTTTTCTCGCTCGGCCTTTTGGGGGTTGCCGCTGTCGCGCGCTTTTCGTCCCCATCGCTCGTCGACCTAGGCAACCGCCAGATATTCACGATCTATTGGGTTTTCCATTTGGCCGTATTCGGTTGGGGTGCCGGTTTTGCCGATACTCCGGCGAGAAAGCTGGCTCTGACTGCGCTTGCCGCCGCTATGCTGGGTTATTTGGCCTTCTGGGAGTCGGTCTGGTTCGGGACGACGGTCAAATATCTGATGATCTTCGCGGCGCTTTTGGTCCTTCTTTACCTGCCGCGCGTTCGCCTGCCGGCCGGGATAGGGCGGGTGGTTGCCCAGGTCGCCGTCGCGGCGTTTCCGATCTACCTTTTCCACCGTTTCGTCCCGGAAATATTGATGGCGTCCGCCGCGGGCAAGCTGCCGGTTCCGATCTTCCAGCTGCTCGCGATCGCCGGTGGCATTGCCTTAGGCATTGTTTCCGGCAAGGCCTTGGCAGGCATCCGAAACCTGCGTGGCAGATTGGCCCTGGGACGCCAGCCGGAATTGCTCTCCGCCTGATCCACGCTCGTGCCGCTCTAAATCAAAGTGATAGAGCATGACGTCGTCCGAAAACCGCCCCACACTTTTCGGCATCATGCTCTACGGGTGGCGGTCGCCCAGGAAGTCGAAGCCGTTCTCGAAAAAGTGGTTGTAATCGCAGGTCAGCTCCTCGCCGGGAGCGATGTCGCGCAACGCGTAGGCCTCTTCCGGAGAGGAAATGTCGCAGTTCGGGTCGTCTGCGTGGTTCATATAGCGGGCATCGTCCGCCTCGAAGACGATGAAGTTGGGATCGCGCCGGTCCGGATAGGAATAGCGGTCGAGATAGGACTTCACCGGACCGGATTCGCCCTCATAGGTCTCAACGGGAATGCGTCGATCGAACCTTGGATCGAGCTTCCAGATCAACGTGCCCCGCGCAATGCGGTGTTTGGCGAAGACGCCGATGCCCTGGATGGGCGATTTGTCGAGATAGACGTCGACGAGCAGCATAGCGAACCTTGCGAATGTATCTGGACGCGGCCCCGAAATGGCCACGACCGAAAACGACGGCGCATTGCCTAGCGCGCGAGCCGTGCGATTGCGAGTAGAAAATCAGGCCTTGCCTGTCACTTTCAAGGCAAAGGCGTAAATATAGGCGATCTCCTCCAGCCGCGAGAAGCGACCCGAGGCGCCGGCATGGCCGGACTCCATGTTGATCTTGAACAGGACCGGGTTGCCGCCTGCCTTGCGTTCGCGCAACCGCGCCACCCATTTCGCCGGCTCCCAATAGGTGACGCGCGGATCGGTCAGGCCCGCCAGCGCCAGGATCGGCGGGTAGTCGAGCGCCGCCACATTGTCATAGGGCGAATAGGCCGCGATCGTCTGGTAGTCGGCGGCGGACGCGATCGGATTGCCCCATTCCGGCCATTCCGGCGGCGTCAGCGGCAGGCTGGCGTCGAGCATGGTGGTCAGCACATCGACGAACGGCACCTCGGCGACGATGCCGCCGAAGCTTTCCGGGGCCAGGTTGGCGATCGCCCCCATCAGCATGCCGCCGGCGGAGCCCCCCTGCGCCACAATGCGGTCGTGCTCAGTGTAGCGCTCGGCAACGAGATGGCGGGCGCAGGCGATGAAATCGGTGAAGGTGTTCATCTTCCTTGCCCGCTTGCCGTCCTCGTACCAACCGTACCCCTTGTCCTTGCCGCCGCGCACATGCGCGATGGCATAGACAAAGCCGCGGTCGACCAGCGACAGGCAATTGGTGTTGAAAGCGGAAGGAACGGTGATGCCATAGGAGCCGTAGCCGTAAAGCAGGCAGGGCGCCGAACCGTCGAGGGGCGTGTCGCGATGATATAGCAGCGAGATCGGCACCAACTCGCCGTCGTCTGCCGGCGCCATCAGCCGGCGCGTGACATAGTGCGCAGGATCGTGGCCGGAGGGCACTTCCTGCGTCTTCAAAAGCACGCGTTCGCGGCTGCGCATGTTGTAGTCGAACAGCTGCGCCGGCGTCGTCATCGACGAATAGGTGAAGCGCATCACTTCGGTGTCGTATTCGTAGGAGCCGGAGAGACCGAGCGAAAAAGCTTCCTCGTCGAAAGAGATGAAATGCTCCTCGCCGCTGGCGCGCTCGCGCACGACGATGCGCGGCAGGCCTTCCTTGCGCTCGAGCCGGACCATGTGATGCTTGAAGCCGAGCACCGACAGGATCAGCCGGCCGGGCTCGTGCGGCACCAGTTCCTGCCAGTTGGCGCGCCCGGGATTGTCGACCGGCGCGGTCATGATCTTGAAGTCCTTGGCGCCGTCGGCATTGGTGAGGACGAAGAAGACGTCGCCGCCTTCTTCCAGATCGTATTGCAGGCCGGTCTCGCGCACCGCCACAAGCTTCGGCTCTGCGGTTGGATCATCGGCGGGCAGCAGGCGGTATTCCGACGTTTCATGATCGTTGATGCCGATCATGATCCAGTCGTTGGCGCGCGTGCCGCCGACGTCCATGAAGAAGCCCGGATCGGTCTCCTCATAGATCAACCGGTCGTTTTCGGACCTGTCGCCCAGCGCATGGAAGAACACTTTCGACGGACGATGGTTGTCGTCGAGACGGGTATAGAAGAAGCCGCCGTCGCTGGCGTCCCAGACCCCGCCACCGCCCGTATCCGGGATCTGGTCGGCAAGTTCTTTGCCGCTCGCAAGATCGCGCACGCGCAGCGTGAAGAACTCCGAACCCTTGTCGTCGAAGCCCCACAGCAGCTTCCCGTGGTCGGCCGAATGGTCGACGCCGCCAAGCCGGAAATAGGGCTTGCCCTCGGCTTCCGCGTCGCCGTCGAGCAGGATCTCCTCAGTGCCGCCGTCGCGCGGCGTGCGGAAATAGCGCGGCTGCTCGCCGCCCTGCCGGAACGACGATCCGTAGGCATAGCGGCCGTCCTTCATGGGCACCGTCGAGTCATCCTCCTTTATGCGCCCCTTCATCTCGGCAAACAGCCTGGCGCGCAGGTCCGCGGTGCCGGCCATGAGCGCGGCCTGATAGGCGTTCTCGGCATTGAGATGGGCGCGGATGCGGCCGTCGAGCAGGGAAGGGTCGCGGAACACGGCCTGCCAGTTGTCGGCCCGCATCCAGGCATAGTCGTCGCTGCGGGTGATGCCGTGATGCGTGTCCGAAACCGGGTGTTTCTCAGGGGTCGGCGGGCTGGCGGCCGGGAAGGCGGAAGTCAAGGCGGAAGCTCTGGTCATTACGTCTCGCTGCGGAATTTGCTTGAATGACGAATGAACACGCCGCTCAGCGGCGGTTCAACGGGCGCGGTTCAAGGTGGTACAGAAGCTAAGTCGAAGGGGGAAAGATGAAATCCTGTGTTTCTACTGCAATGTCAGTTGCCGTCGTAGCGGCAGGTCTGGCTTTTTCCAGCCAGTCTCATGCAACCGTCTTTGCCGCCTGGCAAGTGGCGGGCGTGCCGTTCGGTGATACGCTCAATGCTCGAAAATATCCGTCCAATACATCGCAGAAACAGGCCGCCTATCCGAACGGCACCGTGCTGCAGATGACCGGCCGCTGCACCGGCGGTGTAAACCTGCTCGATATCGGCCGGCAGCCACAATGGAAGCAGCGCCAGGCGATCCGCTATCGCTGGTGCGAGATCTGGCACGATCCGGCGCAGAATGGTCATTTCGTCACCGGCTGGGTCTACGGCAAATACATCGCGCCTTACTGATGGATTCCGTCGCGTCGCCTTGTCGGTCCAGCCGCCAAGGCGGTATCCTTGCGCTTCGCTGTGCCGCAGGATTCGTTGTGCAGGCGAAAGGGCACCCAAGCATTAGCCAAGCATTGAACGTGGTGTCGCGTGGCGATCGGATGTCTAACATGAGGATGACGCAACGTCATGCCATGCTGGTCTGACCAGAAAAATCTCGCGAAGTTACACGGCGCACGAATTTTTGAAGCTGAATCGGCAATAGTTGATGAATATCGACCAATATAAGTCAATATGCGAATTGACTTACTTTCAATGCGGCGTCATTAAGATAACCGACGCGAATCTCAGAGCCTTTCCTGAACGAAATCCGCGCGATGCCCGATCCATAAAAAAGGGCGCAGTTTTAGAAACAACTCTCGTTGGGGCCTTAGCACTATGGAAATCGTCGAAACACCTTCGAAAAACGGTGACGCGCTGATCGAGCTGACCGCCGATGTCGTCGCCGCCTATGTCAGCAACAATCCGGTGCCGGTTGGGGAACTGCCGAACCTTATCGCCGACGTCCATGCCGCGTTGGGCCGCGTCGGTGGCTCGTCGGAGCAGCCGTCGGCTGAGAAGCAGAAGCCGGCCGTCAATCCGAAGCGCTCGGTCCATGACGACTACATCGTCTGTCTCGAGGACGGCAAGAAGTTCAAGTCGCTGAAGCGGCATCTGATGACCCACTACAATCTCACGCCGGAAGAGTATCGTGAGAAGTGGGGCCTGGACGCCAACTATCCGATGGTCGCCCCCAATTACGCTGCCGCCCGCTCGCAACTCGCCAAGAAGATGGGTCTGGGCCGCAAGCGCAAGGGCCGTTGATAGGTCTCAGCTCGTCAAGCAGTTCGACGGCGCCCTTGCGGCGCCGTTTTGCTTTCCTAATGGGAGCGATATCGGCCGGATCAGGCCGTCTGCTTCAGCGCCGCTTCCGCATCGCGCTTGATGCGCTTGACCATCGAACGCAGGCCGTTGGCGCGCTGCGGCGACAGATGCTCGTCAAGGCCGAGCTCCTTCAGGGTCGCTTCGGCGTCCGTGTTCTGGATTTCGCTTGCCCGCCGTCCCGAAAACAACGCCAGCATGATGGCGACGAGGCCACGCACGATATGGGCGTCCGAATCGCCATGGAAGCCGATCACCGGATCGGCGCCCGCTCCCTGCTTGGTGGTGAGCCACACCTGGCTCACACAGCCAGGCACCTTGTTCGCAGCCGTGCGCTCCTCCTCAGGGAAAGGCGGCAGGCTCTCGCCGAGCTCGATCACATAGCGATAACGGTCCTCCCACTCGTCGAGCAGGGAAAAGTCGTCGCGGATGGTCTGAATCGAGGTGGCCATTGCCCGCATATAGTGGCCCGACACGGCCGCGTCACGGAAAAAGAAAGACGCCGCGGGCGTCGAGAGGTCGGACGGGGCCCGCGGCGTTAGAGCAATTCTGGGAAACGTGCGTAGGCGGTTTTTGCGCCAGGAATTGCGCTAAAATTGAAGTGCCGAGCGAACGGCCGGAAAGAATTCAGTTCTTCGCCGTCAACATCACCGGAATGTTGACCTTGGTCGGCAACACGATGTCCTCGGCGACGCTGCCGGTGGTCGTGACGGAGCCATCCGCGACCTTCGTTTCGGGCGTGCCTGCCTGCCCGGACTGCCCGGACTGCCCGGACTGCTGGTCGTCGATCATGGCCGCGGCGATCTTGGCCGTTTCCTTGGCGCGAACGGTGATGGTGTACATGGCCGATTTGCCGGTCTCGCAGACATCGGGCTTGCGCTCGCAGAGCCCTGCAATGTCGCCGACCGCCTCGCGCGCCGCAAACAGCGCCTGGATCGGTCCGACGCTCTGCTGGCCGTTCTCGCCCGGGCCGACGCCGAGCGGCAGCGCCAGCAGCACCAGCGAAAACCAGAAAGCCATCCTGATCAGAAAGCCCATCTTACTTGCCTCTCATCCGGGATGGAATGATGCATCCATCCGTGACGGATCACGCATCCATCGGCATGACCTCTTTTATGAGCACGATAGTGGCATGGTCACGCAAAGGACGGCTTGCATCGAAGCCGCGAATTTTCCTCAAATTTTAGGCAAATTCGAAAGGATCGGTTTTGACATGGGCTTGTGTCGAATCTCATCGATTTCGTTAACTTTACGATAACCATGTATCACATTGTTATTAAACGATTTTACTCCAGGAAGAACTTAGTCGGTTCAAGTTCCAGCCCGTTTTGGCACAGGCCTTGCGGCTAACCCGCCGTTTACCATGGCGCCAACTCGGCATGCTTTGCCGGGCTGGCATCACAATATTTGCCTTGGCGCGGTCGCCGGCTTCGCCAGCCTTATCCATTCCTTAAACGCTGGATGCGAGTTTCAAGCCAATTGATGAGTCACCTGCCAGGCAGGCGTTTTTCACGACCGGGTACGCGTGCGTTGAGTTCTATTTCAGCCAGATACGTTCAATTGCCTGGCGCGGTTTCCGCCGGCTGCGAACGCATGGTTCACCCGACCGTGACGGGTGAGGCGGAACGCCTGCGCCAGCGCCGCTTCATCGGTGTCATGCTCGCCGCGCCCTTCCTTGCCGCGGGCGCCGCGGTCACGCTGGTCACTTCAAGTGTCGGCGCTGCCGTCACGATAGCCGCGATCTTTGCCGCTTTCGGCCTGTGCTGGTTCGCGGCGCTTCTGGTGGCGGCCACCGGCCATATGGCGCTTGCCGGCCGCATGGCGGTCGTGTTGGGTGGGCTTGCCCTAGCCGGCGCTATCGCTGCGGCGGGCGGATTGGCCTCGCCGGCGGCACTCCTTGCTGTCGCATTGCCGGTCGAAAGCTGGTGGGTCTCAGGGTCGCGGCGCGCCGCACTGACGGGCGCGCTGGCGGCGCTTGCCGCTATCGTGCTGCAGCCCTTTGCCGGGCAGTTGCTGCCGTTCGGCGAGATCGCCGCCTGGCATTGGCTGCTGCCGCTCGCCTGGGCGCTGACGCTGTTGCCGCGGGCCGCCGCCTTCGCCAGCCCGGCCGGCTTAGGGTCGGCGGAGCCTGCCGGCGATCGTCTCGAGGACGTCATCGACGCCGTCGTGCTGCGCCTCGGGCGCCAGGGCGAAGTGGTCGACGCGTCCGCCAAGACGCGTTCGATCCTGAAATTGGCGCCCGAGCTTCTGCTCGGCACCGGCCTGTTCGACCGCATCCATCTTTCCGACCGCGTCGCTTATCTCACCGCTCTGGCCGACATGCGCGAGGGCGCGCCGAAGCGCCAGCTTGATCTGCGCATCCGCTTGCCGCGCGAGGGTTCTGGCGCGGTCGACAATTTCCGCCCGTTCAGCCTCGAGCTGCTGCACGGCGCGGTCGACCGCGACGTCTTCACCCTGGTTCTGCGCGAAAATGACGATATCGCAGCACTTCGCGAGGAGCTTGCGCAGGCGAGGGAAGCCGCTGCGGCTGCCGAAGTGGCCAAGGGCCGCTTCCTGGCCGTGGTCAGCCACGAGCTGCGCACGCCGCTCAATGCCATCCTCGGCTTTTCCGACATGCTCCTGCATGAGATGTTCGGGCCCTTCAAGGATCCGCGTCAGAAGGAATATGTCGGCCTTGTCAGGGAGTCCGGCCAGCATCTTTTATCGGTCGTCACCTCGATCCTCGACGTCTCGCGCATCGAGGCGGGCGCCTATGCGACCGAGCTGGAGCCGTTCCGCTTTGTCGAGGCCGTCGACATGTGCCGCTCGATGATGCGACCGCTGGCCGACGCCAAGAGCATAGTTCTTGCCACGCAGATTGCCCCGGATGCGGGCGAGATCAATGCCGACCGCCGGGCGGTCCAGCAGATTCTGATTAATCTCGCCTCGAACGCGGTGAAGTTCACGCCCGATGGCGGCAGCGTGGTGATCGGGGCCAAGCGCGTCGGCTCGCACCTGCATTTCTGGGTGAGCGATACCGGTATCGGCATCGCCGAGGAGGACATGGCCAATCTCGGCAAGCCGTTCATGCAGATCCAGAACGACTACACGCGTCGTTTCGAGGGAACCGGACTCGGCCTGTCGCTGGTCAAGGGCCTGGTGGCGCTGCACGAGGGTACGATGTCGATCGAGAGCGCGCCGGGTGAGGGCACCACGGTGACGATCGGCCTGCCGGTGAACGGGCCGAAGCGGCGATCCGGTGCGCCATCCGGCGTGCTGGCCATGCCGGCGGCCAAGCCGAAGGGGGACGCAAATGGGGAGAGGAATGGCTCGCTCCGCAAAACGGCCTAAGGTGGTCGAACCCGAGCGCGGCGTTCTTGCCGAGGGCGCGGTTGCCGTCGGTCAACTGATCGCCAGCAATCCGGTTCTGGTCGGCGGCTCGACCGCTTTTCTGGTGACGCTTTTCTACGTCTCGGCCAATGCGCTGTGGTATCAGCCCTTTCCGCATACGGGCGCGTTCTTCGCCACCCGAAGCATCGAGAACTTCCCGCATACGGTCTCCGACGAGCCGGAGACCACCATCAACATCGTGCGCCAGGCGCCGGCGCAGCCGACGGTCAAGCCGGACCCGGTCGTCCAGCAGGTGCAGGGCATCCTGAAGGACCTCAACTTCTACGACGGCACGGTCGACGGCCTCACCGGACCGGCCACGCGCAAGGCCATTCAGGCCTACCAGCTGAAGGTCGGGCTGCCGGGGTCGGGCGAGATCGACACGGCGCTGCTCGATCAGCTTGGCGCCCGCCAGACGACGGCGGCCATTCCCCATCCGGCGCCGCGGCCGGCCGATGGTGCAGTCGCCGCGTCTGCCAAACCGCAGGTGATCCAGGTCTCCGCTCCGGCCGATGGCGCCACGCAGCCGCCCGACGCCCGCATCGTCAAGATCCAGGCCGGCCTCAAGGCGTTCGGCAATGGCGACATGCAGCTCGACGGCAAGGTCGGCGCCCGCACCAAGGCCGCGATCAAGGAATTCCAGGCCTTGTTCGGACTGCCCGAGACCGGCGAGCCGGACGAGGCCGTCTATGTCAAAATGCGCGAGATCGGCCTGACGAACTGAGCGGCAGCGATCGTTTCGGTTCTTTCATCCTTGCTGTAAGAAACCGCGCATGACATCCAGGACCTTCCCATGCGCGTGACCACCGATCTCTGGGTCTCGGCCCTTATGCGCCGCGTGTTCGGCGCCGGCGGCTTCGCCGCTGTTGTCAAGCGCGGCGCGACCGAGGCTGGCGCCGTCTTCGTGTTGTCGCGCGGGCGTCTGGGGGAGGTGACCTTCTACGGGCCGGCGCCGCAGACCAGCTACGATTCGGCCAAGCCCGATGAGCGCTTTTTCGCCGTGCTCGGCACGAGCGACGACAGCTCGGCCTTCGATGCGCGGCTGGAGCGGGAGAAAAAATTCGATCCCGACATCTGGGTGGTCGAGATCGAGGGCGGGACCGTTCCCGTCGAAGAGCTTCTTTCGGTGAAGGCCGACTAGGGCGTTTTACCGTTTCATGAGTCGGGAATCGCCATGACAGCAAGAGCGCCGACCGCAGCCGAGGAAGCGCAGAAAGTTCACGCCGCTTCCCCGTTCTGGGCGGGAAACCGGGCGGCGAAAACTTCTTTGGCCGCAAACAGCCCGTTGAGCGCCGCGGGAAAGCCGGCATAGACCGTCATCTGGATGATGGTTTCGACGATTTCGTCCTTGGTCAGCCCGACATTGAGCCCCTCCTCGACATGGACTTTCAGTTGCGGGGTAGCGGTTCCCATCGCTGTCAGCGCCGCGATGGTCGCGATCTCACGGGCGCGCAGATCGAGACCGGGGCGGCTGTAGATGTCGCCAAACGAGAACTCGAACACGTAGTTCGCGAAGTCGCGGGCAATGTCAGCAAGAGCGGCAATGACTTTGTGGCCGGCTTCGCCGTCGATTTCAGCGAGCGCCCGCTTGCCGCGTTCCAGCCGGCTTTCGCCGATGTTCGGGGATTGATGCGTCATAGTCCTTCATCCTCTGTTTCACGCCGGCATATCCGGCGATCTTGGTGTCGAGGACGAGAAGGCAGGCTTGCAGTTTGGCCACATGCGCACGGACACGCTCACGGTGCTGCTTGAGCAGCGCGCCGCGCTCCGCTTCGGTGTCGGCGCCGCGCTCCCGCAAGGCCGCGTAACGCAGCATTTCCCGAATAGGCATCCCGGTCATTTTGAGCCGGTCGAGAAATTCTATCCAGGTCAGGATTGATGCGTCGTAGTCACGTTGGCCCGATTGGTCCCTGTCGGCATGGGGAAGCAGCCCGATCCGCTCATAGTAACGGATTGTGTAGGCAGACAGTCCCGAACGCTTCGCCAGCTCGCCAATCTTCATCAATGCCATTCTTTCGTCACGACGCCCAGAAAGCTACGAGTTAGAGCGCACTCTAAGTCAAGAGGCGTTGTCACTTTGTCGTGTCGCGGAAATGCCCGGTCTCGCGACGAACATCGGCTCGTTGATTTTAAAATAAAAAACCGATCAGGATGCCTTGACGCTGGCACTCGCCGCGTCGCTGTTCGAGGCTGCGCGGCTCTCGATATCAACCGTATCGGAAGCACTGCCGCGGATCGCCCGCGAAAGCGTCTCGGCCTTCCAGGCACGTACCTTGTCCAGCGCCGTCTCGCGGTGCAGCAGCCGATAGCTGTCGAGGAACAGGCGGATCGCCTGCGGATGCGGGAACTCGCCGGGATAGACCGCGACTGCGATCAGGAAGGCCCTGTCTTCGCTGAGGTCGAGGGCACGCAGCGCCGCAAGCAGCGCGACATAGCCCGATTGCCCGGTCACCGAGCGGGCCGTCGCGAAGTCGATCTCCAGCGCATCGGCCAGCGCGGTCTGGAAGAATGCCAGGTTCCCCGTCAGCGCCGTCTCGCGCAACTTCACATAGGTCGGCTGGCCAAGGAAGGTGTTGACGTCGGCAGCGTCGCCGGTCGGGCGCATCATCGCCCGCAGGCGGCGCCGCGCGTGCTCCGCGGCTTCGCCTGGCGCGGGACGGTCGGTATCCGCCTTGGCCACGGGCTCGGGTTTCGGCGCAAGCCTGGTGACCGTCTCGGGCGGCCGTGCCTTGACCAGCGTCGGCCTTTCCAGCACGCGGATCAGGTCGGCGATCGTCGGGTTGAGCTCCTTGCGGCGCGCAATGGCGCGCGCATGCGGCAGGCCGTGCCGGCCGATCAGCGCGATGAGGTCGATGTCGCTCAGCGCGTTGGAGCGGGTGAGCAAGGGGGCTGCGATCTCGACCGGCTCTTCAGCCAGCCGCCGCACCAATGCCGTCGGTGCGTAGTCGCATTCGGAAAGGGCGGCAGCGACGTAGCGGCGCGACTCGACCGAAACTTCGTCGAACAGCGGCAGCGTCAGGTCTTCGAGCTGGGCGATCTCTCGGCGCGAGGGACGCGTCAGCGAGCAGAAGGCCGACACGGCGGCGCGGAACAGCCTTTCGGCCTTTCCCGCTTCGGTCCGGATAGCGATTTGCCTGAAATCGGAAGATGACACGGAGGATACGCCCGATACTCGACACAATCCCGAACCGCGCAATCCGGCCGGGCCGGTTTCGCACCTTCAGGAAAACAAACGTCAAATTAGCCGCGATCCGTTAGCGCTCCGTTAACCCTCTACGCCCCTTAATCAACTTTGGAGGCGTTGCGTTGTGCTCCGGTCAAACCGAGAGGAATGCGCGAACCATGGGCATGGTCCTGTCTTTTGTGCCGCGAGCGGCACCAGTAAATCGAGCAAGTCACGACACCACGACGGCGGCGGCGGTCATCATTTTCCCCGGCGTCCGTTACGAGTTGCATCCGCAGGCCGGTGAGGCACGACCCGGCGACAGCAGCTCCGACAGGCCGGGCTCTCCGCCTCCTGCCAAGCCGCATCACTGATCGGGCGCCTTTCTCAGTAGTCCTGCAATTCGCAGGCGCCCTGATCGAGGAAGCGTGACACGATCGGCTTCCAGCTCCCGTCCGGCACAAAGGCGCGGACGACGAAAATGCCTTCCTCGATCGGCGCCTCGACGAAGATCGCGCCCTGCAGATCCTCCGGAAGGTCGCGCCGCACGTCGATCATCTGCGCCGGCGTCAACACCACCGCGTCGAGCTTCTCGCCATTGGCGTTGTGGTCGTTGAAGGAATAGATGTTGTGGCCGTTGCGGTCGTAGACCGAGGCCGACCAGAACGGCACGTCGCCCGGCGCCCTGATCCTGACCAGCCCGTCGGCAAGGTTGAAGCGGCAGGCGGCCGCATAAAACAATGGATCCACCGATTTCACCACCGGCGCGCCGCCGGCCTCAGCGTCTAGCCGCGTCATCTTGTAGAAATCGGATGCCATCGCCAGGCGCGACCAGGCATCGCGTTCGGAAAATTCCGGCACCAGGAACAGCACGACGATGTGCACGATGCCGGCGCCGAGCAGGCCGAGGATCAGGGCATGCAGCAGTCTACGCATTGCAGCCCGCCTTCAGGATGCGCGGCAGTGTCACGTCCGAGAGGCCGGTGCTCGAGGCGATCGGCGTGTCGTAGAAGGTCAGCACGAAATACATCTTGCCGGAGCCGCCGGTCAGCAGCCAGTTTCCGGGCGCCGGGCGGCTGCCGACGGAGATGACAACGGAATTGTCGGGCTGGCGCAGCACTTCGTAGGATTGCAGCGCCGACTGCCTCGGCTTGCCTGTGTCGATCACGCCAAGCGACTGGTCGGCGGCATAGAGCGTCCAGAAGCGGGCGGTCGGATAACCGCCTTCGATCGTATAGGTGCATTCGCGTTTCAGCGGCTCGCCGGCATCGTCGCGCTCGGCAACGAAGGCAAGTCCCTCGGCCTGGCCGAGCGCCAGCACGCCCTCGCGTGCAACGCGCGCCTTGGAATAAGGGTCGGCGGCCAGTGTCCCGACTTCCGGGAAAGCGGTCCATTGGCCGATGCGGATCGCGCCCACGCCGTCCTGCGCGTTGAGCGCATACCAGACGCTGTAGCCGCCAAGCCCGATGGCTATGGCAAGCGAAAGCAGCGTCAGGATGGCGTTCTTGAGCATGAGAGCCGCAAACAGAGGAGGTTGCCCGGGATATCGCGGCGCGGGGTGCCGTGGCAAGCCGGCTTCACGCCAAGGCCGTCCTAAAGCGCCGAAAGCGTCTCCGGCATGGTGGGCGCAACGAGCGCCGGCGCGGCCTGGAACGCCTTGGTCAGGTCCCGCAGCGTCTGGCTGGTGCGGCTGGAAAGCACCGGCGGGCGTTCGGCCTCGGCTTGCGCCGCCGCCGCATCGGCTTCCTTCTTGGCCGCTTCCTCTGCTTTGGCCGCGACCTCCGGATCGACCCAAGGATGATCGAGACCGGGGATCGGCTTCAGATCGATGTTCTGATGCGCGTAGACCATCAGCCGCTGCCAGACCATCGCCGGCAGCGAGCCGCCTGTCATCTTGTTGGTCGCCGTGAAGTCGTCATTGCCGAGCCAGACGGCGGCTGTGTAATTGCCGGTGAAGCCGACGAACCAGGCGTCGCGGTAGGATTGCGTCGTCCCGGTTTTGCCGGCAACGACGATGTTCGGAAGCTGGGCGCGTCTCGCGGTGCCGATAACCCGCACCCCCCCCAGCCAGGTGTT